>JBFISC010000135.1:0-10095 GCA_041608775.1 Pseudomonadales bacterium
ACCTTCTGGGCTATCCAGAAGGTTAAAGGTTAATGCCCGGCACTGGGTTTTCCGACCTCGCCGGACAGATCGCCCACCCTCAGCTCGCCCTCCCGGGTCTGGCCGCCGATCTCCAGGAAGCGCCGCATGTTGCGCTGGGCGCCTTCGGTGCGCAGCAGCCGCTGGAACAGATAGGCCTCGTCCACCAGCCCGTCCTGGAGCGGCTTGTCGGCACCGTTCACGGCCTCCTTGGCGAGCCGCACGGCCTCCGCCGGAAACGACGCGATCCGCGTCGCCAGCGCGTCGACGAACGGACCGATCTCGCCGGCCTCGAAGATCCGGTTCAGGTAGCCCCAGCGCTCGGCGGTCTCGGCATCCAGGTCCTCGCCGCCGAGGATGATTTCCAGCGCCCGGCCGCGCCCGACCAGCCGCGGTAGCCGCTGGGTGCCGGTGCCGCCGGGGAGGATGCCGATTGGCACCTCCATCTGGTTGATCTTCGTTCTTCCGCGCACGCCGAAGCGCATATCGAAACTGGCCGCGAGCTCGCTGCCGCCGCCGCCCACCCGCCCCTCAATCTGGGCGATGGTGACCTTGTCCATGGTGCGGAAGCGCTCGCACATCCGGTGATACTCGTTCAGCTCGGCATCACGTTGGGCGTCGGTGTCGGTGGGAAAGGCGAGAATCGCCTCGACGTCGAAATGGGCCAGGAAGAAATCCGGGTCGGCGCTCTTCAGCACCACGACGGTGAGGTCCGGATCGGCCTTCAGCTCCACCGACAGCGCCGCCAGCTCAGCATACAGCGGCAGGGTGATCAGGTTGATCGGCGGGTTGCTCACCGTCACCACGCCCAGCCGGCCGCGGATCTCCACCGACAGCAACTCGTAGTCGTACGCCATGGTCTCCTCCCAGTCGCGGCGCCGCAGCGGGCGCTGCATAATGAATGCCCTGCTGCGTGGATCAAACCATGGACATCGCACTTCGGCAAACCATACTAGAGCGCATCGACGCCCTCGCGGGCGAACTGCTCGAGGTGTCACACGCCATTCATCAGCGGCCGGAGCTCGCCTTCAAGGAGCACTTCGCCTGCGGGCTGCTCGCGGACACCGTGGCAAGCCACGGTCTGGACGTGGAGCGTGGCGTGTTCACCCTGCCCACCGCTTTCGACACCCGTTTTCGCGGCGGCGACGGTCCGACCGTGGCGCTGCTGGCGGAATACGACGCCCTGCCCGGCATCGGTCATGCCTGCGGTCACAACCTGATCGCCACCGCAGCGCTGGGGGCTGCGCTGGGGCTGCTGGCGGTGCGCGACCGGCTGCCTGGCACGGTACGCCTGCTCGGAACCCCGGCCGAGGAGCGCGGCGGCGGCAAGGAACTGATGGCCCGGGCCGGTGCCTTCGACGGCGTCGACGCGGCGCTGATGATTCACCCCGCTGGGGTCAACCTGAGCGCCATGCCCTGCATCTGCGTCGCCGAGGTGGGCGTGGTGTATCACGGTCGCGCTGCCCACGCCTCGGCCATGCCGCATCGTGGCATCAACGCCCTGGACGGCCTGCTGCTCGCCTACCAGGCCATCTCCAACCTGCGCCAGCACATCCGCGACCGGGAACGCATCCACGGCATCGTCACCGACGGCGGACAGGCCCCCAACATCGTCCCCGACCGGGCCGCGGGCGAGTTCTATGTGCGTGCGGCCAACGAGCGGGACCTGGCGGCGCTGAAACCCCGGGTGCAGGCCTGCTTCGAGGCCGGCGCCCGCGGCAGCGGCTGCGAGGTGGAGGTGAACTGGGCCGACGTGGATTATCTCGACCTCAACACCAACGGTCCGCTGGCGGACGCGTTTCAGCGCCACGGCGAATCTCTTGGCCGGGAGTTCCTGAGCCCGGAGGCTCTCGGCGGCGCCGGCAGCACCGACATGGGCAACGTCAGCTACCGGGTGCCGTCGATTCACCCCATGCTCGCCTGCGCGCCCAGGAACGTGGTCATTCACCATCCCGATTTCGCCCGCTATGCCGGCTCGGAAGAAGGAGATCGGGCGGCCCTCGACGGTGCCAAGGCGCTGGCGCTGACGGCGGCCGAGTATCTGCTCGATCCCGCGCTGCGGGCCGATGCCCGCAACGCCTTCGAGGTCTCCCGGGGCCTGGCATGAGCAGAGCCGCGCTCCACCCATGAGCCAGTGGATCTTCGGCTACGGCTCGCTGATCTGGCGGCCCGGATTCGACTATCTGGAGCGCCGGCGCGCGCGCCTGCGGGGCTGGCAGCGGCGCTTCTGGCAGGGGTCCCACGATCACCGGGGGGTGCCGGAACGTCCGGGCCGCGTGGTTACCCTGCTGGAGACCGGCCACGGCCACTGCGACGGCATGGCCTACCGGGTGGAAGCCGAGACCGTGACCCGCACGTTCGAGAGCCTCGATCATCGGGAAAAGAACGGCTACGCGCGCCGCGAGGTGACCCTGGAGACCGTCGACGGCAGCGTCGGCGCCGTGGTCTACGTCGCCCCGATCGGCAACTTCGCCTATCTCGGTCCGGCGCCGCTGCTGGACATGGCGAGGCAGATCGTCACCAGCCACGGGCCCAGCGGCGCCAACGTCGACTACCTGCTGGCGCTGGCCGAAGCCCTGCGCGCCCTCGACGCCGACGACGCCCACGTGTTCGAGCTGGAAGCCGCGGTCAGGGAGTATCGCTGGTGAACATCGCCTTCAGCCCCGAGCACCAGGCCTTCCGGGATGAGGTGCGACGCTTCCTGGACGAGCATCTCACCGAGGAGCTGCGCGCGACCCAGCGCGCCTGCCCGGGCATCTTTCTCGATTACGAGCACAACATCGTCTGGCATCGCATTCTCCACCGCCAGGGCTGGGTCGCCCCGGCCTGGCCGAAGCAGTACGGCGGCACCGGCTGGGACCTCATGCGTCGCTACATCTGGGCGACCGAGTCGACCCTGGCTGGGGCCCCGAGCCTCGCACCCATGGGACTCGGCATGTGCGGGCCCATGCTGATCGGTTTCGGCACGCCGGAGCAGAAGGCCCGTTACCTGCCGCGAATCCTGTCCGGCGACGACTACTGGTGCCAGGGCTACTCGGAACCCGGTTCCGGCTCCGATCTGGCGTCGCTGAAGCTGCGCGCCGACAGCGACGGCGCCGACTACGTGCTCAACGGCACCAAGATCTGGACCACCCACGCCCACGTTGCCAACCGCATGTTCTGCCTGGTGCGCACGGAGGCCGCGGGCAAGCCCCAGGCCGGCATCACCTTTCTGCTGCTCGACATGGACACGCCGGGGATCAGCGTGAAGCCGATCCTGTTCGCCTCCGGCACGCACGAGGTGAACCAGGTCTTTTTCGACGACGTCCGGGTACCGAAGACCAACCGGGTCGGCGAGGAGAACCAGGGCTGGACGGTTGCAAAGTATCTGCTCGAGTTCGAGCGCGGCGGCGGCGGGACGGCGGCCCAGCAGACCGCGCTCACCCGGCTGCGCCGGCTGGCGGCACAGATCCCGCTGGATTCCGGCACCCTGGCCGACGACGCCGACTTCCGCCGCAAGCTCGACGCGGCGGAGGTGAAGCTGCAGGCGATTCAATACACCGAGTTCCGGATCATGGCCGCCCTTTCCCAGGGCCGGAACCCGGGCCCGGAGTCCTCGATCATGAAGAACCTGGGCGCCGACATCGGTCAGCGGCTGAGCGAGCTCGCGGTGGAGGCCATGGGCCACCACGCCAGCGTGCAGCCGGAACCGGGCGGTGCTGGCAGCAACCTCCCGCCCGTCGGCCCCGAAGGCGGGACGATGTCCTTCACCCGCTACTTCAACCTGCGCGCCAGCTCCATTGCCGGGGGCAGCAACGAGGTGCAGAAGAACATCGTCGCCAAGCTGGTGCTCGGGCTCTGAGCCAGACACCCTCCGCAACGCGGGGCCGAGCCGGGTGAACCCGCTGCGACGCTGGCGGCGGTGGCGGCGCGAACGGCTGCTGCGACGCCATGCCATCGACGACGGGCTCTGGCAGGACACGCTGGCGGCATCGCCGCTGTTCGATCGCCTGCCCGAAATGGACCGCCAGCGGCTGCGCACGCTCACCACCCTGTTCTTCGCCCGCAAGCGGTTCTTCGGGGCCCATGGCCTGGTCGTGACCGATGCCATGCGGGTTTCGGTGGCGAGCCGCGCCTGCCTGCTGATCCTCGCCCTGAACCAGGATCTGGACTACTACCAGGGCTGGCGGACCATCATTCTCTACCCGGGGGGCTTCGTCGCGGAACGCGAGGTCGTGGACGAATTCGGGGTGGTGCACTCCGGCCCGGAAGCTCTCGACGGCGAGTCCATGCCCGGCGGCGCCGTGGTGCTGAACTGGGAGGAAGCGGAGCCGCGGCGTCCGGGGCCGGGCCAGCCTGACGAGCCGGTAGACGTGGTCATTCACGAGTTCGCCCACAAGCTGGACGAACGCAACGGCGAGGCCAACGGCATGCCGCCGCTGCCGGCCGACGTGGCCGCGGCGGAATGGGCCGAGGTCTTCAGTTCGGCCTACCAGCGCTTCTGCGGCTGGGTCGATGCGGGCGAGCCGCTGCCGTTCGACGACTACGCGGCCACCCATCCGGCCGAGTTCTTCGCCGTGGCCACCGAGACGTTTCTGCTGGCGCCACGGCGACTGCGCAACGCCCTGCCGGAGGTGTACCGGATGCTGACCCGCTTCTACCGGCAGGATCCTTCGGCGCGCTGACCGGCGGTCAGTCGAATCGCCGACCCGGCGCCAGCGCCTCGGCGAATCTGCTCGATCGACCGGCCAGCAGATCGGCGGCCACCCGACCCAGCGCTGGCGCCGTCTGCATGCCGGCGCCCCCCTGGCCGACGATCCAGAAGAAATCGTCGGCCCGCGGGTCGAAGCCCACCGCCGGCAACCGGTCGGGCAGGAAGGTCCGCAGACCCGCCCAGGTGCGGTTGAGCCGGCGCACGGTGACGTTGGTCAGCTCCTGGAAACGCTCCACCGCCATGGCCACGTCCAGCTCTTCCGGCTGGGCGTCGCAGGGCGCGCTGGGGCTCTCGTCGGCCAGCGACACCATCAGCAGGCCGGCCTCCGGCTTGAAGTACAGCCCGCCCTCGACGCGATGGATCAGCGGCCAGCTCGACACGTCGCGCTGCAGATCCAGCAGCAGCGCGGTGCGCCGAAGCGGCTGCAGGCCCAGGGCCGCAACCCCGGCGAGCCGTGCCAGCTCATCGCCCCAGGCCCCCGCCGCGTTTGCCACCACGTCGGCTTCCAGCGTGCCGTCGCCGTAACCGATCCTCCAGCCGCCACCGGCTCTGGGGTCCAGCCGGTCTACCCGGGCGTTGTTGATGATCCGGCCGCCCCCTTCCGCGAGCCGGCGCCGGAAGCCGTCCAGCAGCCCGTGGGCGTCCAGCGACAGCGCGTTGGGATCCATGGCCGCCCGGTGCACGCGTTCCGGGCGCAGGATGGGCACGCGAGCGAGCACCTCGTCTCGCGGAACCTCTCGAAGCTCCGGGCAGAGTGCGCGCCAGGTCTCGAAGAACGCATCCAGCTCTTGCCCATGCTGCGCGTCCGCCACGGTGACGTCACCCACCGGTTTGGCGCCGTGCTCACGGAAGTAGTCGCGGCTTTCCAGCGACAGCGCGTGCACCACCTCGTTCATGAAAGCTTCGATGTAAACCGCCGCCGAGCGGCCGGAGCTGTGGTAGCCCGGCTGCAGCTCCGCTTCCAGCACGGTGACGTCGAAGTCGGTCACCGCATGGGCCCCGCAGGACAGCCCCGCAATGCCACCGCCAACGATGGTCAGAGCTGGCTTCATCCCGGCTCCCCGGTGCGATCCGTCATCGTGTTCTCCCCGCAACCCACACCAGGCGCGTCAAGCACTGCGCCGCCGGCGCAGCCAGAGCGCGCCGCCGAATCCCAGCACCAAGGCTACCGCGATCAGCACTGCGGTGTAGCCCCGGCGCGGCAGATAGGGATGGCGGTAGAACGCATCGCTGATTCCGGGGACCGCCCACAGGTCGCCGCTGCCCCGACCGACCACCAGCTGGCCGCGCATGCCCTTCTCCATGTGCTGCGCCATGTCACAGTGAATCAGATAGGTCCGGTCCTCCGCTGGCACGATCAAGGTACCCGTGCGCTCCCCGCCGCCGGCGGCCTCGATGTGAAACATGCCGGCGGGATACAGGTACTTCGGCAGCCCGTGCACCATCCACTGATGCCGGATCTCGTCCTCGTTGACGAAGGTCACCGTGACCCGGCTGCACGGCGGCACCGCGAGCTCGTGCTTGCTCATGCCGAAGATGGCCCCGGGCACGTCGGCGGCATAACGGCGACCGGCACGGATGGTCACCGCCACGTCTTCGCTCACCGAGTCGCAGCCCCTGGGCAGCTTACGGGTGTTCTCGTTCATCACCACGCCGACGGCGTCCATAACGTGGTGGTGCGAGTGATCCTCCATCGCCGCAGCCGGCATCATCAATGCCGGCCCGGCCGCGACGGCCAGCAGACCAGCCACCCGTACCGCCGCTCGCCGACTCACCGGCGCCGCAGCCAGCCGGTGAGCAGCGCCGCCAGCACGCCCAGGCACAGGCAGACGATCGCGAGCCTCAGCAGCAGCCAGCGATCGGGGCCCGGGTCGGAGAACAGCCCCGGCGCGTAGGCCTCCCACACCGGCACCTCCTTGCGGTAGTAGGCCTCGGTGAAGTAAGGCGCCAGCGACACCCCGCGGGTGCGCGGCCACCCGGTCTCACCCAGATAGGCCGGATCGACGATGGCGCTGATGTTGCCGCCGGGGCCGATACCGTCGTTGGTGACGCCGCTATTCTGGTGATCGTGGAACAGCCAGATGCCGGGGCCGTAGCTCTGCCGCCCGTCGTTGACCATGGACAGGTCGAGATCGACCCGCTGGGCAGTGGCCAGCCAGACCACGTCCTGGGCCGAGCGGGCCGCCGCCGGGCGCGGCACCCCGTCGAGATGGGTCACCGTGAACTTGTGCCCGTGAGTGTGCAGGGCCATACCCTTGGCGCCGCCGTTCACTACCCGCAGCTTGACCCGCTCCTCGGGACCTGCCACCAGCAGCGACTCCCGGAACGTGTACGGAAAGGAGCGGCCGTTCAGGGTGAAGTAATCCTGGGTGGCATCGGTGACGTCGTAGTCCCGGTGCATGGATCGGGTGATCAGACGGGGATCGTTGTACCGGCGGATTCGCTCACCCAGCTGCTTGTCCAGATCCAGATAGTGCAGGTCGTACTCCTGATCGTAGCCTTCCCGACTCGCCACCGAGCGAACGCGCACCTGGCCGGCGCCGACGTTCAGCGTCTGCAGCCAGTTGTCGGGTCGGTTCTCCTCGATCACGAACAGCCCCTGCAGGCCCATCTGCACGTGCACGTGAGGCTGCACGTGGCAGTGATAGAACATGGTCCCGGCCTGGCGCGGCGTCAGCTCGTAGGTTCGCGCAAACCCCGGCATGACCGGCACCTCGCTGGTGATCGGCACCCCGTCGTTGCCCTCGCCGGTCACGTCCACGAAACCGTGATCGGCACCGTGCAGGTGCAACGTGTGCGGCAGGTAGTGGGTGTTCTCCAAGGTGATGCGCACGCTGTCACCCTGCTCGACGCGAATCGCCGGCGACGGCAGGCGCAGCGAGAAGCGGGCGATGTTGGACTCGAAGTTCTCCACCGCCATGCCGACCAGCTTGGGCGCGAACACCCACAGTCCGGGCTCGATCCCGGGGGCGATGTCGTAGCGGGTGACGGGCTGGCGCGACAGCGGCGAGCCGCCGTTCAGCTCCGCCACCTCGAGCCGGATGTGGATCTCGTCCGGATCGCCGTCGCCATCGAGGTCGCGGCCCTTCTCCACCGCGTCCGCGGTGAGGCCGCTGCGATTCAGGGTATCGGCGCTGACGTTGTTGGTGCCGCGAACCGCGGCCGCGATCAGGTACGGATCATCGGCGACACAGCCCGCCACCGCATCGATGGCGACGCCGTCGATCACCTGAGCCCCGCGCCGGCCGGCGATGTCCTCCGGGCAGAACACCGCCTCCGCCCCGGCCGGATCCATGGTCGTCGCCATGTCCATGGCCGGCGGCCGGGAGTCCGGCAGCGCCCGGTATTCGGCGGCGCCGAACCAGCGCGTCAAGGTGAGGCGCAATCCGTCCGGGTACCATTGCGGCGGAAACGCCAGCAGCGCCACCAGCACCGTCGCCAGCGCCACCCAGGGACCGCGACCAGCCCGGGACATCAGGCGCGGGCGCTCTGCTGCCGGTCCGGGCGCAGCCAGAGGAAGGCGAGCAGGCCGCCGGTAACAACGGCAGCGCCTACCGCCAGCCAGCGGTAGGGTACGCCGCCGACGCCGACGGCAAATGGAAACACGGACGTGAAGGTCTTGTCTTTGCTCGGGTGACCCGCGATGACGATGCCGACGTAGTCGCCGGGCCGCTCGAACACGTGGCTGACCTGGTAGCTGGCGTCTGACTCCACCGTGGGCGGCCGGTAGAAGACCGTGTGCGCGTCCAGATCGCCGAGCGCACGGATTTCCTCGGGACCGACGAAACGTCCCAGCCCGGTGACGTTCTCGATGATCCGCATCTCCACCGTCACGTCCTTCAGGCTGTCGTGCAGGTAGTCGAGTACGAACACCGTCTCGCCGGTGTCGGGAAGGTCCTCACAGAACTCCTCGTCCCCCCGGGTCGCGGGCTGATAAGCGGTGAAATGCGCTGTGTAGAAGCCAATGGTGATGATGCAGGTGTCGTTCTGCAGCATCACGCCGCCGCCGGCCAGGACAGGTCCGGCGGCCAGCAGGAGCAGCAGCACCGGCCAGCGGGGCCGCGGCCGGAAATTCCGGCGCGCGGGTGTCGGCAACGGGCGGTACTGCAACGGCGATTGGGGCATGATGGCGGCTATCATGACAGATCCACAGAGTGGGGAGGAATGCGCCATGGCTATGGTGGAACGCCAGGACCGGGACGGCCTGGCCATACTGACGCTGAATCGACCGGAAGCGCTCAATGCGCTGAGCCCGGCCATGTTCGCGGAGCTGCGCGGCCACGTCGACGACCTTGCGGGTCAGACCGACACGGTAGGATGCGTGCTGCTCTGCGGCCGCGGCCGGTCGTTCTCCGCCGGCAACGATCTCAAGGCCATTCAGGCCGGCGAGACCGCGCCCACCCGCCACTTCCAGGCCGAAACCCTGGACGCCATCGAGCAGCTGCCGCAGCCGGTCATCGCCGCCGTGCAGGGTCACTGCTATACCGGGTCCCTGGAGCTGGCCCTGGCCTGCGACCTGATGATCGTCGCCGATGACGCCCGCATCGCCGACACCCACGGCAAATGGGGCATGTCGCCCACCTGGGGCATGAGCCAGCGGCTGCCGCGACGGATCGGCCTGGCCGCCGCCAAGGCGTTGATGTACAGCGGCCGGGTCGTCTCCGGAGCGGAAGCCGTGGAACTCGGTCTGGCGCTGCGCTGCGTGCCGGCGGCCGAGCTTCTCGACGACGCCGAAACCCTGGCTCGCAGCTTTCTCGAGAACTCCTGGTTCACGTTGCGGGCAGACAAGATGCTGGTCAACGGCGGCCTGAACTACACCCTGAAAGACGGGCTGGACTTCGAACGGCACAACAGCCCCGGCCGCGGTCCCGATCTCGAAGAACGCCTGAAGCGCTTCGGCGCCTGAAGGGCGCGCTCCGGGGGCGCGGTGGCGCGCCCCCACTGCCCGATCATGCAGCGGTCGCCGGCGCCCGCTCGCTCCCTGGACTGCTGAGCTTGAGCGCGCAGCCGAAATGCTCAAGCTCCGCCAGGTAGTCGCCGTCCCGAGCTGGATCGAGCCACGGCGCCGCGGTCGCGGTGTCGGCACGGATGATGTGCAACCCCTGCTGATGGACGCGATTGATGGCTATCCGCTCTGCGGCTTCCAGGCCTCTGCCCAGGGCAACCACCGTGCAGTAGCGGCCGGAGCCGGCGGCTGCGTCCTTCACCAGGTAGTCCTTCACCAGATAGATGAACAGATAGGCGTTTAGCCCGGACCTGAGGTACCGCGCGCCCGCCTGACCGGCGCGCAGATGGCTGACCTGACCATGCATTGCTGTCTCCCGCTGATCCATCGTGGTGCCCGCTACCCGGGCCCCGGCTCCCGTCGCACCGCCGCGGTGCGC
>JBFISC010000136.1:0-9867 GCA_041608775.1 Pseudomonadales bacterium
GGCTGGCGCCGGCGCCAGCAACGGCGGGCGGTTGCGCTGGGCCGGACGACGACAGCGACGCGGTGGGTTCGGGCTCCGGTTTGGTCGTGGCTGGCCCCGTCGGCAGCCGGTCACGCCCGGGCTCTACCGGCGATGGCGGCTCCGGCACCCGGACCGGGTCCGGGCGCCGGGCCCGGCGCGGGTCCCGGACGCAGTCCCAGCCGTCGCCGCTGGTGTCCATCTGACAGAACCAGTCGCCCTGAGCGGCACTCTGGGAGGCAGGGGTGCTGGCGGGGCCGGGCTGCCGGCCGGAGCAGCCGATAACAAGCGCCCCGACAGCCATCAGGAGCAGCAGCTTCATCGCGGTACT
Organism: Pseudomonadales bacterium; assembly: GCA_041608775.1. Lineage (GTDB taxonomy): Bacteria > Pseudomonadota > Gammaproteobacteria > Pseudomonadales > Azotimanducaceae > UBA7803. Next base: position 350 of record JBFISC010000136.1, read on the forward strand.
CTGACCGGGTCCCGGAGGGGTGTCAAAACGGCTTGGAGCATTCACGAGGTCGAAACGTTCAGTGTCGACGATAGCTGCGTTGAATCACCCACGGCATTTGGCCATTATACGCTCGCGACTGGCAGTGGCAGCAGAAAACGGCCGATACCGATGGCCGAGTAAGCGGCTGGTAAGGAGGTTCATGGTCGCCACGATTACCGAGTTCGAACGGGTGCCGCGTGTTCTGCGGCTCGACGTCGCCGGCAAACCCGTTGACTGGGTCAGCTGGCAGGAAGCCGTTTGCCTGTACGCCCGCGAGATCGTGGTCTGGACCCTGGGCGACGCGATCCTTCGCGTGCGTGGTGGTCACTCGCGTATCAATGCCGCGCGCAGCATGCTCGACATCCACAGCATCATTGCCTGTGATGGCAGAATCATGCCCCCGGCCCGCGGGGTCCCCCCGCTCACCAACGAGGCGCTGTTCCGGCGCGATCTCAATGTCTGCCTCTACTGCGGCAACGGCTTTCCGGACGGTGAGTTGACCCGCGATCACGTGGTGCCCCTGTCCCGTCGTGGCCGCGATGTGTGGGACAACGTGGTTGCGGCGTGCAAACGCTGCAATCACCACAAGGGCAACCGGCTTCTCGAAGACTGCGGTTTGGAGCTGCTCGCCCTGCCGTATGTGCCCAACTTCGCGGAGTATCTCGCGCTGACCAACAGCGGCCGGATTCTCGGCGACCAGATGGATTTCCTCCGCAAGAGCTTCGGCCGCCAGAGCCGGCTGCTGCAGTAAGCGTCCCTCAGCCGCTATCCCGTCCTGAGAAGTCGGCGAGCACCCGGGCGACGCAGCCCGTGATGCGTTTGCCGGTGGCGATTTCGAGGAACTCGTTGGGACCGTGGGCGTTGGACTTCGGTCCCAGCACGCCGGTGACCATGAACTGGGTGTGCGGATAGGCATCGCCCAGCATCTTCATGAACGGGATGGTACCCCCCATGCCCATGTACATGACGGGGGCGCCGAAGAAGTCCCTGGACGCCGCCTGCAGCGAGTCGGCCAGCCAGGTTGCTACCGTGGGTGCCCTCCAGCCGGTCTGGGGCGTTTCCAGGGAGAACCGGACCTGCGCCCCGTGGGGTGGATCCCGTTCCAGCTCGGTCTTGATGGTCTGCGCCGCGCGCTCCGCATCCAGGGTAGGCGGCAGCCGGAACACGAGCTTTGCCCGGGTTCCTGGACGCAGCGTGTTGCCGGCGTTGCCGACGTCGGGTGCGCCCCCCAGCCCCACGGTAGCCAGACTCGGCCGCCAGGCGTTGTTCAGGAGCAGCTCGACGGTGTCGGCCGCCTCGGCCGTCACCCCGTCGAGCCAGGGGAATCGGGTTACCACGCTCTCGCCCAGCACGTCGGCGACAGCACGCAGCTGGTTCCGGGCATCCTCCGGGATGTCTACGGACAGGGCTGGGTGGAGGGCACCGCTGGTGGCGTCTTCCACGCGTTCCATGAGCTGGCGCAGCAGCCGGAAGCTCGACGGCACGATCCCGCCGGCCGCCCCGGAATGCTGGCCCTCTTCGAGCACCTCGACGCTGAGCACGCCGGGCAGCATGCCTCGCAGCGAGGTCGTCAGCCAGAGCTGATCGTAGTTGCCGCACTCGGCGTCCAGGCACACCACCAGCCCGGGATCGCCGATGCGCTCACGCAGCGCATCCACGTAGAACGGCAGGTCGTAGCTACCGCTCTCCTCGCAGCCTTCGATCAGCAGCACGCAGCGGCCGTGGGGGATGCCTTCGGCCTGCAGCGCGGCGATGGCAGTGAGCGAGCCGAACAGGGCGTAGCCGTCGTCGGCCCCGCCGCGCCCGTAGAGCCTGCCGTCGCGCAGCACCGGCTCCCAGGGGCCGAGCCCGGGCCGCCAGCCGTCGAATTCCGGCTGCTTGTCGTAGTGGCCATACAGCAGGGCTGTGCCGGCGCTACCGGTACCGGTGACCTCGACGAGCAGCAGCGGGGTCCGTTCGGGCAACCGGACGACCTCGGCCGAGAGCCCCTGCACGGCGGCGTCGAGCGCCCATTGCTCGAGCAGCGCCGCCGCGCGGTCCATGTGCCCGGCGGAGGCCCAGTCGGGGTCGAAGGCCGGAGACTTGTTGGGAATGCGAACGTACTCGCACAGGGTCGGGACGATGCTCTGGTCCCATCGCTCGCTGACGAAACGATCGACGTTGCGGCTGTTCACCGAGGCTTCTCCTGCTGCTGCCGGGATGGTAGAGCGTTGGCGTTGGTGGGTGCCAGGCTGAATCGCGGCCGTGCGTACACCACCTGGAATCACCCCCAACGAATCCCCGTCACTCGAACCCCCGCACGCAGTCATACCCGTGCAGCCAGTCGAACTGCTTCATCGCGATCTCCGGCAGGTAGCGGCTGCCAAGCGCGAGCTTGAAGTTGCGTCGCCAGATGTCCCAGCGCTCGCTGCGGTGGAACTCTTCGCCCTGGGCGCGGGAGGCAGCCTGGACCTTGGCGGTGCGGGGGCGGCGGTAGCGCTCGTACTCGTTCAGGCCGCTGGCGGGCTCGTCTTCCCAGCGCTCGAGCATCCGCGACAGCACCCAGGCATCCTCGATGGCCATGGCGGCTCCCTGGGCCAGGTAGGGGCGCATGGGATGGCAGGCATCGCCCAGCAGGGTGACGTTGCCCCGGGTCCAGGTGGGAAGTGGCTCTCGGTCGTAGAGCGCCCAGCGGTAGACCTCGTCGGCGCGCTCGATGAGGGTGCGGACCATCGGGTGCCAGTCGTCGAAGTCGGCGCGCAGTTCCTGCGGGTCGCCCGGCTCACGCCACGATTCCCCGGTCCAGCGCCCGGTTTCCACCACCCCGACGAAGTTGACCAACGCCCCGCCGCGCACGTAGTAGTGCACGAAGTGGCGCCGGGGGCCGAGCCAGGCGGTGGCCGTGGGCGGGATCAGGTTCTTCGGCAGCGCTTCGGTGGGAATCATGGCGCGCCAGGCGAGATGCCCGGTGAACACCGGCTCGGCCGCGTCGAACAGGCTGGCGCGCACCGCGGAGTGGATGCCGTCACAGCCGATCACGGCATCGTGACGCGCGCTGCCGTCGTCGAACTCGAGCCACGGCCCGTCGGCGTCCTCGGCGACGCCCAGACAGCGGCGGCCGGTGTCGATGCGGATGCCGCGATCGATGGCCGCGCGCAGCAGCAGCGCGTGCAGGTCGCCGCGATGAACGTGGTAGTACGGAGCGCCGTAGCGAGCCTCGGAGAAGGCGCCGAGCGGTCGCGATGCGATCAGGTAGCCGGTGCGCCAGGTGCGCAGGTGCACGGCCTCGGGAACGAAGGCGATTGCCGCCAGCGGGCTCTTGAGGCCCAGGGCGTGCAGCACCCTGGTGGCGTTCGGCGATAGCTGGACCCCGGCGCCGAGGGCCTCGGGGTTGCCGGTCTGCTCGTACACGGTGAGGTCGCTGAGGCCGGCTTCCCGGCAGGCGAGCGCCAGCGTCAGACCGCCGATGCCGCCGCCGGCGATGGCGATGGAGGCCATTAGAGCGCCTCTTCAGGCATGCGGCTCCCGATCGTCCTGGCTTCCGCGGACCTTCCAGCGGGTACCGTCGCGGCTGTCCTCGAGCTCGATGCCCCGGGCCGCCAGCTCGTCGCGGATGGCGTCGGCGCGGGCGAAGTCCCGGTTGCGGCGGGCCTCGTTGCGGTCCTCGATGCGCGCTTCCACCTCGGCGGCGTCGATCTGGCTGCCGCGCTGAAAGTATGCGTCCACGGTGCTGGCGAGCAGGCCCAGCAGCCAGCCGCCCGCCAGCAGCGCTCGCTGCTGCGCGGCTCGCTCGGCGGGATCGGCGGCGCGATGGACGGCGTCGGCCAGGCTGTGCATCGCGGCGAGCGCCCTGGGCGTGTTCAGATCGTCGCAGAGCGCGGCCATCACCGCGCCGGGATAACGGTCCTCCGGCAGGTCTGCGAAGTCCTGGCTGGTAACCGCGGAGTCGTTGCCGACGCCACGCAGCGCTTCGTAGAGTCGATCGAGGCTGCTCGACGCCTGTACCAGCAGGTCTTCAGAGAAGGCCAGCTGCTGGCGGTACTGGCCCGAGAGCAGCGCGTAGCGCAGCACCTCGCCGGAAAAGCGCTCGAGCAGCTCGTGGATACTGACGATGTTGCCCAGCGACTTCGACATCTTCTCCTGACCCATGGTCAGCATGCCGTTGTGCAGCCAGTAGCGGACGTACTCGCTGGCGCCGCTGGCGCAGCGGCTCTGGCTGGCCTCGTTCTCGTGGTGCGGGAAAGTGAGATCTGAGCCGCCGCCGTGGATGTCGATGGTCTCCCCGAGGTGCTTGCGGATCATCGCCGAGCACTCGATGTGCCAGCCCGGCCGGCCGCGGCCCCAGGGGCTGTCCCAGCCGGGCAGCTCGGGCGTCGACGGTTTCCACAGCACGAAGTCCTTGGGGTCGCGCTTGTACGGGGCTACCTCCACCCGCGCGCCGTCGATCATGTCTTCGAGCGAGCGGTGGGACAGGCTGCCGTAGTCGGGATCCGACGGCACGTGGAACAGCACGTGGCCGTCGGCCGCGTAGGCGTGCCCGCCTTCGACGAGCTGCTGGATCATCTCGATGATCTCGGCGATGTGCCCTGTCGCGCGCGGCTCGACGTTCGGCGGCAGCACGTCCAGCGCCGCGACGTCCTCGCGGTAGGCCTCGCTGAAGCGCTCGGCCAGCGCGGCGATGGGCTCGTCGTTGGCCTGGGCCGTGGCGTTGATCTTGTCGTCGATGTCGGTGATGTTGCGAACGTAGAGCACCTTCGGGTAGAGCACCCTCAGCAGCCGGTACAGCACGTCGAACACCACCGCGGGACGACCGTTGCCGATGTGCACCCTGCCGTAGACCGTGGGCCCGCACACGTACATGGTCACCCGGTCGGGGTCCAGTGGCCGGAAGCGCTCCTTGCGGCCGGTCAGGGTGTTGTGAAGCTCTAGATCCATGGGCTGCTCCGAGGCGGCCGCGGAGTATAGGTCAGGCGGGTTCCGAGGTCACCCGCACGGCGTCGCCGTCGACCAGCAGATAGAAGCAGCTGCTGCGGTTGGTGTGGCAGGCGGGTCCGGTCTGCTCCACCAGCAGCAGCAGCGCATCGCCGTCGCAGTCGAACCGCAGCTCATGCAGCTTCTGCCGGTGTCCGGACGTTTCGCCCTTGCGCCACAGCCTCTGCCGGCTGCGCGAGTAGTAGCAGGTGTAGCCTTCTTCCAGGGTCCGGGTCAGGGATTCGCGGTTCATCCACGCGAGCATGAGAACATCGCGGGAGTTCACGTCCTGGGCGATGGCAGGAATCAGCCCGGCGGCATCCAGCTTCACCGCATCCAGCACATCTCCTAGCGCGACCCGGCGGCCGATCTCCGCGTGCTCGAGCTCTGCGAACAGGCTCACGAGCCGAACCGCTGTTCCAGATAGGCGAACACGGCGCGGATCCCCATCGCCTCGCCGCCTTCGGGGCGACCCGGGCGGGCGCGGATGTTGAACGCGTTGATGTCGAAGTGAACCCAGGGCACCTGGCCGACGAAGCGTTCCATGAACAGGGCCGCCGTCACGGCTCCGGCGAACGGCGTGGATGCGGAGTTCACCACGTCCGCGACCTTGCTCTCGAGCTTGTAGTTGTAGGCCTGGTGCAGGGGCATTCGCCACACCGGGTCGTCCTGCGCCGCACCGGCCCGGAAGATGCCGTCGGCGACGTCGTCGGCGTTGCAGAACATGGCCGATATCTCGGCGCCCACGGCCGAGCGCGCGGACCCGGTGAGGGTGGCGAAATCGATCATCAGCGCCGGGTTCTCCTCCGCCGCCAGCGCCAGTGCGTCACAGAGCACCAGCCGGCCCTCCGCGTCGGTGTTGTCGATCTCGACCGTCAAGCCCTTGTAGGTCGGCAGGATGTCGCCGGGCCGGAAGGCGTTGCCGGAGATGGCGTTCTCGACTGCCGGGATCAGTACCCGCAGCCGAACCGGCAGCCGTTCCGCCATGATCAGCTGGGCCAGGCCGAGAACCTGAGCGGCACCGCCCATGTCCTTTTTCATCGAGCGCATCGCGGTGGCCGGCTTGATGTCCAGACCGCCGCTGTCGAAGCACACGCCTTTGCCGACCAGCACCACCAGCGGGTGGCCCGGATCTCCCCAGCCGATGTCTATCAGGCGTGGCTCGTCTGCCGCCGCCCGACCGACCGCGTGAATGGCGAACAGACTGCGATCGAGGAGCTCCTCGCCCACCGTCATGGTGCACTGTGCCTCGTGGACCTGGGCCAGCTGGTCCGCCTCCGCTGCCAGGTGAGACGGCAGCATGTCTGCGGCCGGGGTATTGATCAGATCCCGCACCAGGGCGATCGCGGCGGCGAAGTTGGCGAGCCGGGCAACGTTCTGGCCGGCGTCCAGCAGCAGTCGCGCGGGCTCCCGGGTTGCCGCCCGGTAGCGCTGGTACTGGTAAGCGCCGGTAGCCCAGCCGATGAGCTGCAGCTCCGTGACCGGATCGGCGAGCCGGTACACACCTTCGCTGAGCGTGAGCGGCAGGGCGCCCAGCGTGTCGAGGGAGTCCTTGCCGTCCCATCCGGCGGCGACGGCCCCGGGCCTGCCGTCGTCGTCCGGCAGCCAGGTGGACTGGCCGGGCTTGGCGAGAAAGCCGGCACGTTCGACCCAGCGGCGGCGAGCGCCGGGCAGCGTCTCGAGCCAGGCGTCCAGGTCGTCGGTGCGCACCAGGTGAATCGGGTAAACGGGTTCATCGGTGGCGGTGAGGAAGACGTCTGTCATCTGCGGCTCGGGTCGGGCGTGGTCAGGGAGACGGCACGATGGTCTATGATGCTCCGCTCTGGCGCAAGGCGGGAGCAGGACATGGGTGGTCGGATCGGGCCGAAGCTGCTGCTGGCCGTGCTGCTGGCGCTGGCGATCTCGCCGTCGCAGGCGGCGACCAGCAAGCCGATGCTGCTCGGCAAGCACTGGATGGCGATCACCGGCAAGCCGCTGGCGGCCACGGCGGGGGCGCGGATGTTCCAGCAGGGCGGCAACGCCGTGGACGCCGCGTGCGCCATGCTGGCGGCGACTTCGACCATGTGGGACGTGCTGAGCTGGGGCGGTGAGACCCAGGCGCTGATCTACCACCCCGGGCGCAAGGAAGTGATCGCCATCAACGCCCTCGGCGCGGCCCCGACCGGAGCCACGCCTGCGTTCTTCCGCGACCGCGGCATGGCTGTCCCGCCGGAGTACGGGCCCCTCGCGGCCGTCACGCCGGGGACGCCCGGCGGCCTGCTGGTGATGCTGGCGGAATTCGGCACCCTCAGCCTGGCCGACGTGCTGGCGCCCGCCATCGAGATGGCCGAGGGCTATCCCATGGAGGCGCAGACGGCGAACTCGATCGAGCGCATGAAGGAAGAAATCCGCCGGTGGCCGGCGTCGCGGGCGCTGTTTCTGGTTCACGAGGGCGAGGCCCGCGAAGCCCCGCACCCGGGCGAGATATTCCGCCAGCCGGACCTCGAGGCCACGCTGCGCAAGCTGGTGCAGGCCGAGCGCGACGCTCTGGACGCGGGCAATACCCGTAAGGAAGCCGTCTACGCCGCGTACCGGCGCTTCTACGAGGGCGACATCGCCGAGGCCTTCGTCGCCGGCTCCCGGGCGCTGGGCGGGCTGCACACCCTGGAGGATCTGGCCAACTGGCAGGTGCACATCGAGAAGCCGCTGAGCACGGACTACAAGGGCATTCAGGTCTACAAGCTCGACACCTGGGTGCAGGGACCGGTGATGCTGCAGGCTTTGAACATGGCCGAGCGCGTCGATCTCGCGGGCATGGGATACAACAGCGCGAACTACGTGCACACGCTCTACCAGATCATGAATTTCGCCTTCGCCGACCGGGACTTCTACTACGGCGACCCCTACTTTCCTCCGGAGGAGCCCCGGGCCGGGCTGCTGTCGAAGGAGTACGCGGCCGCGCGCCTCAAGGGCCTGGATCCGCTGCAGAACGATCCGCTGATCAAGCCCGGCGACCCGTACCGGTTCCAGGACGGCGAAAACCCGTTTCTCGACTACCTGAACAAGTGGACCAACGCCGCCGACGACTCCGCGGGCATCATGCCACCCTGGCAGCAGGCGCGTGCCGAGCCGCGGCGCGGTGTCGATGCGCGTCACGACGAGCGCTTCCTGGCGGGAACCACGTCCATTCAGGCGGCGGACGCCGACGGCTGGGTGGTGTCGGTGACGCCGTCGGGCGGGTGGATCCCCGCAGCGGTAGCCGGCGACACCGGCATCGGCATGAGCCAGCGGATGCAGAGCTTCGTGCTCGATCCGGCGCAGAACCCCTACAACGTGGTCGCGCCCGGCAAGCGCCCGAGGGCGACGCTGACGCCCGGCATGGCGCTCAGGAACGGCAGGCCGTACCTGTCGTTCGCGGTGCAGGGCGGCGACGCTCAGGACCAGAACCTCCTGCAGTTCTTTCTGAACGTGGTGGAGTTCGGCATGAACGTGCAGGAGGCCGTGGAGGCGCCCAACTTCTGGAGCTTTCAGCTGCGCAACTCGTTCGGCGACCACCGCGCGCAGCCGGGCCGGCTGCTGCTGAACGAGAAGATGCCGGGCTGGGTGCGCAGCGAGCTGGGGGCGCGGGGCTACCAGCTCGAGTTCCGCGAGCGGACGTCGGGTCCGATCACGGCCATCGAGATCGATCAGGAAAGCGGCGTGCTGATGGGCGGCGCCAGTGATTTCGGCGAGGACTACGGGATCGGCTGGTAGGGGTCAGCCCGCCATCATTGATTCGATCAACTGCTCGACCAGGGCAGCCGCGATCCAGGCGACCGGTGGGATCACGCCGTAGAGCAGGATTCGCGAGAACATGGCGACGTTCACCGGCCAGGTGTAGACGCCGTGAGCGCGCTCGCGACGGGCGAGCAGCAGCTCGAGGTGCGCCATCGCGTTTGCATCCAGAGACTTCGGGGCCGCAGCGATCAGCGCGTTGACCGCGGCCAGCTCTGCCCGTTTCCGTTCCCTCAGGCGCGCGTGCACCGAGGCCATCGGCTGCAGCAGCAGAATCAGGCTGGCCGGCAACGCCACGACCAGCGCGTACAGATAGTTTTCGGGACGGATGGTGGCGTCGATGGATTGCACCGTGGTCAACGCCAGGGCCCCGACGGCGAGCAGCAGGTCGCCCATGCCGGAGCGGGCAAACGGCTCCAGCGGCGTGTGATGGTACAGATCGATGGGGACCACGCGGCCGGCCTCGAGAAACAGGCGCGAGACGTAGATCCTGAAGGACAGGACCACGCCGACGGATACCCAGACCAGGATCATGCAGGCAACGAGCGCGATCAGCAGAGGGCCGCCGGAAATCAGCTCCGCAAGCGAACCGACGGGGAGATTGAAGAGCACGGCATAGATCATGCCGATGGTCCCGCCGGCGACCAGCACCACGGGCGGCGTTCGCAGCCGCTGCTGGAACCGGGGCTGCGGCAGCACCGCGTCGATCTGCCCGAGCAGGTGCCACGAGCGGCGCTCGCTCAGCCCCCAGGCGCAGACCATGTAGGACGGGAGCAGGATCAGCAGCAGGTTGA
>JBFISC010000137.1:0-9701 GCA_041608775.1 Pseudomonadales bacterium
ATACCTTCAGCGTGGTGCGCCAGAGCTACCACCCGTTCTTCCGGACCCGGGTCCCCTATGCGGTGGCATGGGTCGATCTGGAGGAAGGCCCACGGCTCCTGACCAACGTGGTCGGGGTGGAAGACCCCACCACGGAGCTCAACTGCGGGCAGCCGGTGGTGGTCGAATGGGAGGAACACGAAGCGCTGAACATCCCCCTGTTCCGGCCTGCCTGAGTCGGTCTGCTACAGCGGCAGCCGAACCGTCGCGGTGCCGAAGACCCGGGTTTCGCCCTTCTCGTTGGTCAGGGTCAGGTCGATCTCCACGGTGCCCGCGGCCTCGTCCACATCGGTGACGACGCCGCTGATGCGGTGGGGCTCATCCACCAGTACCGGCGCCCGGAACACCGTGTCGACGTTCTCGATGAACGCATCCGGCGCCCAGCGGTGGATCATGGCAGCGAGAAATCCCTGGCTGAGAATCCCGGGCACCAGCGCGCCGGGCAGGCCTTCCTTGCGGGCGGCCTCGTGGTCGGTGAAGCGCGGTCCGTCCCAGCCCGCGGCCACGACAAACCGGCGCACGTTGTTCAGGCTGGTATCCGGCTCGAACTCGGGCAGCTCGGCACCGAACTCCACGTCGGCGATGCTGGCGACGCTCATCGGGCCGGTTTCTCACGAATGACGATGCGGGTATCCGCGTCGGCCAGCAGGGTTTCGTCCGGATCGTAGATCTCCATGCGCGTGACCATGAAGGTCATTCGCCCGGAACGCCCGGTCTTGGCGTACACGTCGTGAAGATGGGTGCGGGCGGTGAGCCGCACGCCGGGCCTGATCGGTGCTTTCGGCGCCACCGCCTTGCCCGCGTCCATGCCGAGACCCGGCAGCCTGGGAAATCCTTCCGGCAGCCGCCTGGTGGGCCGGAAGCTGGTGGGAAACGTCGGCGGCGCCTGAAAATCCGGATCGGACGGGTCGGTGTAGCGCGGCGCCTGCTCGCCGCAGGAGACCGCGTAGTCGACGATCTGCTGCGGCGTCAGCTCGAAGAACTGCTCGTCGAAGACCACGTTGAGAAAACGCTCCCGCAGCGCTTCGATGTCCAGCGCTTCGCTCATGTCGGCTGCCTGTTGCTGATGGCTTCGAAATCGCCGCCGTTGAGCGCCTCGACCAGTTCGGCCTCGCTGCGCACGGGGGCGGGGAAACGGGTGGCACAGCGACCGACGTGACTGACGATGTGGGCGTCACTGCCGCCGATGCCCAGATACCCCTGGGCTTCGGCCATGGCCTGGGCGATCTGATCCTCCTGATCACGACTGCCGCCGTTGTAGACCTCGACGATGCGCACTCCGTCCGGAACGCCGAACTCTTCCAGATGGGCGTGCATGCCGACCCGCGGACGCCCCGGGTGACAGGGCACCGGAACCGCACCGTGCTGACGGCAGGCCTCGATCACCCTGGCCAGTGGCAGCCGGATGTCGGTGAAGTCCAGGGCCCGCTGCAGCGCCTCCGAGACGCCGAATACCAGGACATGGCCGTATTCGGTCTCCACCTCGCTGCCCTTGAGAATGGTCAGGTCGAATTCCTCGGCCAGCTCGCGGTAGTCGGACTCGTTGTCGAACTGCCGGTGCTCGGTGAGGACGAAGCCGTCGATGGGGACGTCGCGGGTGCGGATCCACTGGCAGTAGTTGCGCACCTTGGCCCGGCCGTCGTCCGACTTGATGGAGTGGGTGTGCAGATCGAGGATCACGACGCCTGCTCCCGGGCGGCCCGGCCATCGTTGCCGGTGACCCGCAGCCACTCGCGATCGACGCGCGCCAGCAGGGTCTCCGGATCGCCGGAGTTGTCGATGACCACGCTGGCGAGCGCGCGGCGCTCGTCGTTGCTCATCTGCGCGGCGATCCGTCGCTGCACGTCCGCCGCGCTGAGCCCATCACGCGCGACGGCCCTGGCGACCGCGACCTCCGGGTCGACCAGCACGACCCACACCTCGTCCACGGCCGTCTGCCAGCCCGCTTCGAACAGCACCGCTGCCTCGAGCACGACGATCCGGGCGGGATCCGCGGTCAGCACCTCGTTCATCTCCGCCTCCGCCAGGCGCAGGATCTCCGGCCAGACAATGTCGGTGAGCTGCTTGAGCCGGTCCGGCGCGCCGAACACCTTGGCCCCGAGCACTTTGCGATCGATGCGGCCATCGCTGCCAACCACCTCGTCGCCAAACACCGCCGCGACCCGTTCGAAACCCCGGGTTCCGGGCTCGTAGACCCGATGTCCGACCTTGTCGGCGTCGATCACGTGGGCGCCGAGCTGCTCGAGGTACCGGGCCGCCGTCGATTTGCCTGAGGCGATCCCGCCGGTGAGGCCGATTTTCATCTGCGCGGTAGACTCCACGGGGAAAGCCCGTCATTTTACCGTCACCCATGCCTCAGGTCACATACGTCCAGCACGACGGCACCCGCACCACGTGCCGGCTGATCAGCGGTGAAACGCTCCTCGACGGCGCGCTGGACAACGCCGTTCCCGGTATCCTCGGCCAGTGCGGCGGCGGCTGCACCTGCGCGACCTGCCACGTCTACGTCACGTCGCCCTTCTTCGCCCGCCTCGACCCACCCCACCAGGACGAGATCGACATCCTCGAGTACGTTTCGGCGCCCCGGGAGAACAGCCGCCTCGCCTGCCAGATCCGGATCACCGACGACCTCGACGGGATCGTGGTCGAGGTCCCCGCCAGTCAGGCGTGAATGGACGCGACGCCGGCTCAGGTAGGATCGACCAGCCGCGGCTCCCAGCGCAGCTCGGGCACCGGCTGGCCGCGCAGAAACGCGCTGATCATGGCGTTGACGACGTCGGGCGCCTCCTGCTGCACCCAGTGGGACACCCGCGGCAGGTAGCGGATGGTGAGATCGCGCACGTAGTCCTCGGTGCCGAACGTGGTCTCTTTGGTCAGCGCCACGTCCTCTTCGCCCCAGACCATGAGGGTGGGCGTGTCGATGGTCGGGTAGCCGGCATCCTGCTGCCGGCGCGCACCGCCACCGCGCACCAGAGCCCGGTAGTAGTTGACCATGGCGGTCAGGGCACCCGGTTGCGCCGCGTTGCGCCGGTAAACCTCGACCACGTCGTCGGGGAACCGGGTCCCATCCGAGCTCGAGCGGCGAATCGATTCAGCCACCGCCGCCGCGCCGTTGCGCCCCAGCAGCAACTCGGGCACGCCGGGGAGCTGAAAGAAGAACACGTACCAGGACTTCTTCAGCTGCGCCAACCCCCGCATGGCCTGTCGGGCAGGCCCCGGATGCGGCACGTTGCAGATAACCAGCCGCGACAGCGGGCGTATCCGCCGAATGGCGAAGAACCACGCGATCACGGCCCCCCAGTCGTGGGCGATCAGCACCGTTTCCCGGCAGTCGGCGGCATCGATGAGGCCAGCCACATCCGCCAGCAGGTTCTCGATGCTGTAGGCCTCCATGCCCTCCGGCCGCGACGAGCGACCGTAGCCGCGGAGGTTCGGTGCCCACGCCCGGTAACCGAGCTCGGCGAGCATCGGCAGCTGGTAGCGCCAGGAGAAAGCGTGCTCGGGAAACCCGTGCAGACACAGCGCCAGCCGGTCGCCGCCGCCGCACATGTCGACCTCGAACCGCAGCCGGTTGGCGTCGACGTAGTCGGTGCGGATCCGGGAATCTCGCACGGCCTCGGGGACGATGTCGTTCATGGGCGCTCCTCGCAGCTGTCCGGCAAGTATCGCACCGCGAGGCGGCAGCGGCGAACGGGAACCCGGCACCGGTGCGGTTGAGACCTGCCGCACGGAACGGCGCGAACGCTGCCGGATCGGCGACCAGGCCCCGTATACTCGGCCGATGCACCTGGCCATCCCCGAATCGACCCGCAACGGGCTGCGCACCCTGCGCGAGCAGGCGGCTCTGTTCGAGCGGCTGCGCGGCTTCGACCGCTGCCTGCGGCGGCTCGCCGTCGCGCCCGGACAGCCGCTGCCCCTCGACGCGGCCATCGAGCTCTGTGCCCACTGGGGTGATCCGCTGACCCAGAGCGACGAGGGCTATCTCCGCAGCTGTCTCGCGGAGACCGCCCGCGCTCGTCGCGCCATCGTCCAGTGCGGGGCGAGCCTGATGACCCTGATTCTCGGCCTCGCCTGCCAGGCAGCGCCGTCCGCCAACCGAACCCTGTGGTGCCTGGAACACGATCCGCACTGGGCCAACGTGGTTCGCTCCTGGCTGACCCAGTACCGGATCGGCACCGCCCACGTGATCACCAGCCGCGCGCATCTGTTCGAAGGCTTCGTCTGGTACGCCGTGGACCCGGAACGGCTGGCCCGTGACATCGGCCTGGTGTTCTGCGAGGGCGGGCGCGCCACCCCGGGCGGCATCATCGGCACCCTGCAGCGGCTCGAGTCGAGGCTCGCTGCCGATGCCACCGTGCTCGCCCGCAAGGTCAGCCGGGCCGGCGACCTGAAGATGCTGGAATCGTGGGCCGGTGATCGCGGCGCCGCCTGCGTGCTCGTGGACCGGAAGGAAGGGTTCGTCAAGCTACGCTTCGGCGCCGACCGCAGCGGAAGCGGCAGCGCGGTAACCCCGTCAACCGGTCGTCAATCGGCAGATCGCAACGCACCCGCTGCAGAGAGACGCAGCGACGCCATCGCCGCGTCGAAGACCGCCAGGTTGCCGGCGAATCGCTCCTGACACGGAACTGCTGCTGATGCTACGCCGAGCGAAGCTCGACGCAAGGGAAAGCCGGTCAGACCAGGAGGCTTCCAGCGATCCCGGCCGTTATGAACGCAGTCAGGCGCAGCCGCAGCGGCAGGTACCAGCGCGGGTACACGTCGTCGGAACGCTCGAGGTACTCGTACGCCAGCAGGCCGACGAACCCCACCGAAAGCACCAGACACGAAACCGCAATCGGCGTCGTCAGCGCGGCCACCGACCACAGCGAGGGCATCACGCTGGCCACCAGCCGTCTGAGCCGCACCCCGGGGATCCGGCTCTTCAACGCCAACCCCCACTGAATGCCGCCGAGGAACGCGAGGATCATCGCGCCGTAGATGGCCGTCAGCCGTCGGGCGACCGGAAGAAAGTCCGCGTCGATCAGCACCACCGCGAACAGCAGCGGGATGAAGGCGGCGCCGGCGTAGCCCAGGGAGCTCGCCAGGCGCGACGTCAACCAGTCTTCGGCGATGGGCTCGTTGCGCCGCACGTCAGGTCATCCAATCGAGAGGGCAAACGAGACTGCCCCAGTGCCGATGAACGAGGTGTGAAACGCCGGTGTTCACGTCCGCTACACGCCCGGCCACGCAACCTGCACGCCTTCAAATCTAGTGGGCGCTCACCCGCCAAATCCGCCCCTGCTCGGTATCCCCCACGAACAGCGACCCGTCCGGCGCGACATCGAGCCCCATGGGCCGGAACGCCGCTTCCGTAGGCTGGGCGATCTCGTCCGCTCCCTTGAAGCCCGTGAGAAAGTCCTCCGCCCTGCCGACCGGCGCCCCGTCGACAAACGGCAGAAACGTCACCCGATAGCCGTCCTGGGGCAGTGGCGCCCGGTTCCATGACCCGCGCCAGGCGATGAAAGCGCCGCCGCGATAACGCTCGGGAAACATGGTGCCCTCGTAGAAGCGCAGCGCGTTGGGCGCCCAATGCGCAGGGAACGGGTACACCGGCTCCTGATACCGACCCGGCTCGGCCTCCTGCTTGCCGTCGCCGCCATACTCCGGCGCCACCAGCCGCCGGTTGCCGCGAGGGTCGAAGAAGGTGTACGGCCAGCCGTAGTCGGCGCCCTGCTCCAGCCGATGAAACTCCTCGGCGGGCATCTCTGCGCTGTCCACGTCGTCGAAGTGCTCAGGCCACAGGCTGCTCAGCTGATCGCGACCGTGCATGGCGAAGTACATGGCGGCGGCGCCCGCCGAGAAGTCCATGGCCAGGACGTTGCGGGTTCCGGTGACGAAACGCTCGCCGTCGAGCTGATCCAGGCCCAGCGCGCCGGCCGGGAAGCGCCAGATCGAGGCCTGCCGCTCCAGCTGGGGGCACGGATCGACTCCCGGAGAACCCGGGCTGCGGGTCTGCTGCTGACAGGCATTCGAGGGCGCGCCGACGTTGACGTAGAGGTTGCCGTCCGCGTCGAAGGCAATGGTCTTGGAGGCATGCGAGCCCTGCTTGGGAAAGCCGCTCACCACGAGCTCCGGCTCGCCTTCAGGCAACAGCCCCTGCCCGAGCGGCAAACGGCTGACGCTGACGTCGTCGGAAAAATACAGCACCCCGTTGCGGACGGCGATGCCCGTGGTGATGGGCAGCGGTCGCTCCGCCATGACGTCGGCCTGGCCATCGCCATCGCTGTCCCGCAGCCCTACCAGGACCCCGTCCCGGCGGGCGACCAGCACGTCACCATTGTCGCGCACCACGAGATGCCGCGCGCCGGGCCCGACCCCTTCGTGAAAGATGGCTGCCCGGAACCCGGGCGGTGCGGTCAGCAACGGATCCGTCTCCGTCGCGACGGCGGGCTTCGCATCGACGCCGGCAGAAGGCGCCCCGGAAGCCGCCGGATCCGACGGGCCATTGCCCTCCATCGGCTGCTCCGGCTGCTCGCCGCACCCGGCGATCAGGATCATGGCAAGCGGAAGCACGAGCAGAACGCGCGGCGTCATCGGTCCTCTCTCAGAGCGGTGTCGGGTAATCAGTCGCGGGGAACCAGCCGCACCGGCAACTCGGTGAAGCCGCGGATGAAGATGTGCCTGGTGCGCACCGGCTCGCCCACCACTTCGACCTTGTGGAAGCGCTTCATGATCTCTTCCCAGAGCACCCGCAGCTGCATCTCGCCGACCCGGTTACCCATGCAGCGGTGGATGCCGAAGCCGAAGCTCATGTGGCTGCGGGCGTTGTGCCGGTCGATGACCAGATCGTCGGCACTTTCGAACACGCTGGCGTCCCGGTTGCCGGACAGGTACCACATGATCACCTTGTCGCCGGCGCGGATGGTCTTGCCGCCGAGCTCGGTGTCCTGCACCGCCGTGCGCCGCATGTGCGTCAGCGGCGTCTGCCAGCGGATGATCTCCGCCACCATGTTCGGGATCAGCCCGGGATCGGCACGCAGCTTCCGATACTCCTCCGGGTACTGGTTCAGAGCCAGCACGCCGCCGGAGATCGAGTTGCGGGTGGTGTCGTTGCCGCCGACGATCAGCAGCATGAGGTTGCCCAGGTACTCCATCGGGCGTTGGATCATGTCCCGCGTCGAGGCGCCGTGCGCCAGCATCGAGATGAGATCGTTGCCGGGCTCCGGCCGCGCCGCGCGCTCGTGCCACAGCTCCGTGAACCGGGCGAGGCACTCGAGCAGCTCGGCACGGCGCTGCTCCAGGGTTTGGACGACGCCGGACTCCGGCCCGCTGGTGGCGACATCGGACCAGCGGGTCAGCCGGTGGCGTTCCTCGAACGGGAAGTCGAACAGGGTCGCCAGCATCTGGGTGGTGAGCTCGATCGAAACCCGCTCGACCCAGTTGAACGTTTCCCCGACCGGCAACGCGTCGAGAATGTCGATCACCCGCCGGCGGATCTCCGGCTCCAGGGCAGCCAGATTGCGCGGCCCGGCCACCGGCGCCACGGCCTTACGCTGCACGTCGTGGGTGGGCGGGTCCATGGCGATGAACATCGGCGTGCGGAAATCCCCGCTGCCGTCGAAGATGCTGATGCCCCGGGCCGACGAGAACACCTGATGATTGATGTCGACGGCCTTGATGTGCTGGTAGCTGGTGACGGACCAGTAGGGGCCGAACTGGCTGTCCTCGTGGAAATGAACCGGGTCCTCCGCGCGCAGGCGCGCGAAATGCTCGAGCACCAGATTCTCGAAGAACAGCTGCCGGAACGCTGGATCCACCTGCGCCAGCGGGACGCTCCAGGGATCGAGCACCGGCTCGAATACCCGCGGTGCAGCGGCTTCGCTCATCGCTTCCTGCTCCCGCGCCCGCTCAGCGCTCGATCAACCGGACCGGGAGTTCCGAGTAGCCTTTCACGAAGGACGAATACACGCGGACCGGATCGCCCACCAGCTCCACCTTGGCAAAGCGCTTGAGGATCTCCTCCCAGACGATGCGCAGCTGCATCTCGCCCACCCGGTTGCCCATGCAGCGGTGAATGCCGAAGCCGAAGCTGATGTGGCTGCGCGCGTTCTTGCGGTCGATGACGAAGTCGTCCGGGTTCTCGAACACTTCGGGATCGCGGTTTCCGGATACGTACCACATGCACACCTTGTCGCCGGCCTTGATGGTCTTGCCGCCAAGCTCGGTGTCTTCCAGGGCCCGGCGGCGCATATGCGCCAGCGGCGTCTGCCAGCGGATGATCTCCGCCACCATGTTCGGGATCAGTGCCGGATTCTCGTGCAGCTTCGCGTGCTGCTCCGGAAACTGATTCAACGCCAGCACCCCGCCGGTCAGGGAGTTGCGGGTGGTGTCGTTGCCGCCGACGATGAGCAGGATCAGGTTGCCCAGGTACTCCATGGGCCGGTCCAGCATGTCGCGGGTCGACTGACCATGCGCCAGCATCGAGACCAGGTCGTTGCCGACCTCCTTGCGCTTGGCACGCTCGTGCCACAGGCCGGTGAAGTACTCTAGGCACTCGAGCAGCTCGGCACGGCGCTGATCCTCGGAGTCGACGATGCCGGTGCCCGGCGGGGCCGTCGCCACGTCGGACCAGCGGGTCAGCTTGTAGCGGTCCTCGAAGGGGAAATCGAACAGCGTGGCCAGCATCTGGGTGGTCAGCTCGATGGACAGGTGCTTGACCCAGTTGAAGTCCTCGCCGCGCGGCAGGTCGTCGAGGATGTTGCAGACCCGCTGGCGGATCTCCGGCTCCAGGGCGGCCAGGTTGCGCGGCCCGGCCACCGGCGCCACCACCTTGCGCTGCTCGTCGTGCTTGGGCGGGTCCATGGCGATGAACATCGGCAGGGTGAAGTCCTCATCCTGATCGCCCAGGGTGATGCCGCCCTCGGAGGAGTAGATGTGGTGATTCATGTCCACGTACTTGATGTCGTGGTACTTGGTCACCGACCAGTACGGACCGAACTCGCTCTCCGCAGTCCAGTGCACCGGATCCTCTTTGCGCAGCCGCTCGAAGTACGGCCAGTGCGCATCGTGCTGAAACAGCACGCCCTGGGCCGGGTTCACGTCTTCGAGCTTGAGCTTGTACGGATCGGGCTCGTATTCCGTCTGGACCTGGAACTCCGGCGGGGTGTTGGTGGCTTCACTCATAACGCGCTCCCTTGTGGGGAATTGACAACTCGGTGGGACTCTTTCGGCCCGATTCGGTTCTACATCTGGAATTCCGGCACGGTGACTCGAAGACCTTCGAGGTCGTCCGTGACCGGGATCTGGCAGGACAGGCGGGAGTTCGCCTCACGCTCCGGGTTCAGATCGAGCATCGACTCCTCGCGATCCTCCGGTTGCCCCACCTTGCCCATCCAATCCGGGTCCACGTACACGTGACAGGTGGCGCAGGAACATTCACCGCCACAGTCGGCATCGATGCCGGGCACCAGGTTGTCGATGGCGGCACGCATGACCGACAGGCCGATCTCGGCGTCCACTGCGTGCTCGGTGCCGTCGTGCGTGATGAATGTGATCTTTGGCATTTGACGAATTCCCTCCAGACGATCGGAAGCCCTGCGGGCGGCGGGCGCGAAAAGGCCCGAAGAATAGCCCTAAACCGCCAATCATGACAGTAGCTAGATCCACGTAATCGTAACGGATCG
>JBFISC010000138.1:0-9686 GCA_041608775.1 Pseudomonadales bacterium
CGTCACCGACCTCGGCTCGGTGCCCGGCGTGCCGACCGCCTACGGCGGCGTGGGGTTCAAGGCCGGCGATCCGAACACGCTGCTGATCGGCGGCAACGCCAACGGCTCGGCCGGCGCGATCTACGAGATCGCGGTCACGCGCGACAACTCGGGCTTCATCACCGGCTTCAGCGGCACGGCGACGATGCTGTCGACGGCGCCGCGCATCGACGGCGGCCTGTTCTACGGCCCCAACGACGTGCTGTTCTTCACCACCTACAGCGACAACAACCTCGGACAGATCAAGCTCGGTAGCACGGTACCGGACAAGATGATCGCGCTCACCCGCCACGTGGTGCGACAGGCGATCCGCGACCTGGCGGCCAACCCGTGGCTGCCGCCGCTGTCCATCAACCTGGATCCGGAAGTCACCCGGGAGCCCGCGATCGTGCAGCTGATCCGCGACGAGTTGACCCTGTGGAACGTCGATCCGCGCCGGCTCGTCGTCGAGATCACCGAGAACGGCATTGTTCAGGACGTGGAGCGGCTGCTCGGGGATTTCGCGGAGCTGCGGGCGCGTGGGGTGAGGCTGTCGATGGACGACTTCGGCACCGGGAACTCGTCGCTGGCCCAGTTCCGGAACCTCCTGGTCGACGAGCTGAAGATCGACCGTGCCTTCGTGACCAACATCGAGCAGGATCAATCCAATCGCTACCTGGCGGGGCTGATCATCGATCTTGCCCACTACTTCGGCATGTCGGTGGTGGCCGAGGGCGTGGAGACGCCGAAGGCGGCCGAGGTGCTGCTGGAGGCCGGCTGCGACGCCCTGCAGGGGTTCTTCTTCAGCCCGCCGGTGCCGCTGGAGGAGTTCTCGCGCTGGGCCGAGGGGCGCAGGCAGCCGCCGGATTGCGCCTGAGCCTTCACGGCGGACAGACCACGTCCCGACCTCTGGCGTTTTCCACCACGCCGCTGCCATCGCTGTCTCTGGCCAGCCGCGCGCGGCCCTGCACATTGATCACGGCCAGCCGGGCTCCGCTCGGGTCACCGTTTCCGGGGCAGTAGAGAAAGCTGCCGTTCTGCCAGCGGGTGAAGCCGCGGGGGTGAAACTGCAGGAAGCTGCGGTTGCGGAACGAGCGCCAGTAGAAGCGATCGCCCGGCGCGAGGGCGGGCAGCGCCGTCACCACCCGATCGCCTTGGTCGACGCTGCCGTCGGCGTCGTGGTCGATGAAGATCAGGAACCCCTGGTGCCACTGGTTGCGGCCGAGGCAGCGGCCGTTGCGGCCCGGGCAGAGCGTCACCACCCGGCGGCGCGTGATCGCCAG
Organism: Pseudomonadales bacterium; assembly: GCA_041608775.1. Taxonomy (GTDB): domain Bacteria; phylum Pseudomonadota; class Gammaproteobacteria; order Pseudomonadales; family Azotimanducaceae; genus UBA7803. The sequence goes on from JBFISC010000138.1 coordinate 1,302, forward strand.
GGAACGCGCCGAGGCGACGGCGCCGAGCAGCTGGTTCATGGCCGCCGCGCCCTGGCGGGAAGCGAGCAGGCTGTGAAAGGACGGAACTGCCAGGGTCAGGAGCACGGCGAGGACGGCCAGGCCGGCGAGCAGTTCGACCAGAGTGAAGCCGCGGGCAACCATGCCGCCATTGCAGCAGGTCCGTCGTCGCCGACGCTGCCGCCGGGCGCTACGACGGACGTAAGCCGCCGGCGTCGTGCCCGGCGTGCGGACGCTTACTCGAGGTCGAGCTTCTTCAGCCGGTAGCGCAGCGCCCGGAAGGTGATGCCGAGCTGTTTCGCGGCCGCGGTCTTGTTCCAGCGGGTGGCTTCCAGCGCGTCGGTAATGAGCGCGCGCTCGACCTTTTCGAGGTATGACTCCAGCGACTCGCCCTCGGGCAGATGAATCGCCGCTGCCATCGCGGTATCGCCTCCGGGTGCCGCGCCGGCAGAGGGCTGCTCGTTAGCGGCCGGGGTGGGGCGGGCCGGCTCAGGTGCCTGGGCGGGGTCGGCGACGGTGGCTGCCGGGGTCGCGGCGGATCCGAGCTGCAGGTCGTCGGCGCGGATGACGTCGCCGTCGCTCAGGGTGAAGGCGCGTTCCAGCACGTTCTCGAGCTCCCGCACGTTGCCGGGGAACGGATGCTGCTGGAGCGCGGATATGGCGTCGGCCTCGATGCGGGGAACCGGCTCTCCGTAGTCCGCGGCAAGCCGCTCGAGAATCTGGGATGCAAGTTCGGGAATGTCCCCGCGCCGCTCCCGCAGGCTGGGGATCGGCAGCTCGATGACGTTGAGCCGATAGAACAGGTCCTGGCGGAACTGCCCGCGCGCGACTTCGCTCGCCAGGTCCTTGTGGGTCGCACACAGGATCCGCACGTCGGTGGGCTGCTCCTGGGCGGCGCCGACCGCACGAACCGCTTTCTCCTGGATCGCGCGCAGCAGCTTCACCTGCATCGACAGCGGCAGATCGGCGACCTCGTCGAGAAACAGGGTGCCGCCCTCGGCCGCCTGAAACAGCCCCTGCTTGTCTGCCACCGCGCCGGTGAAGCTGCCCTTGACGTGGCCGAAGAACTCGCTCTCCATCAGCTCGCTGGGGATCGCGCCGCAGTTGACGGCGACGAAGGACGCGTCGCCCCGCGGCCCCTGCTCGTGGATCAGGCGTGCGGCTACCTCCTTCCCCGAGCCGGACTCGCCGCTGAGGTAGATGGGCGCCTGGCTGCGGGCGAGCTTGGCGATCTGAGCGCGCAGGCGATCCATGACTGGAGAGGTACCGGTCAGCCGGGTCCGGGTCTCCCCGGGCTCGGCCGCCACATCGCCGAGCTTCAGGGCGGCGTCGACCAGCGCCCGGAGCTGCTCGAGCTCCACCGGCTTCTGCAGGAAGTCGAACGCGCCGGCCTTCAGGGCCGAGATGGCCACGTCCATGCTGCCGAAAGCCGTGATCACGGCCACCGGCAGCTGCGGATGCTGCTCGGCGATGGTTCGGACCAGATCGACGCCGTTGCCGTCCGGAAGCTGCAGGTCCGTGAGGCACAGATCGAAGCGCTGCGCCTCGAGCAGCTTGCGGGCGGCGCTGAGATCGGCGGCGGCGGTGGTGTTTACGCCCATGCGACCGAGGGTTATCTCGAGCAGCTCACGGATGTCCGGCTCGTCGTCGACAACCAGCGCGTGTTTTTCTTCGAGCCGCTTCTCCGCGGGTTTTTCCGACATGATTCGATGGCTCCTGCCGATTCCTGATCCAGTCCTGTTCAGGCGACGATGCGGTCCGGGTGGCTGAAGGTGATGCGGAAGCAGGCACCGCCGGAGTCGTGACGATAGTAGGTCAGCCGCGCCTGGTTCGCCTCACACAGCTCCCGGGAGATGTACAGGCCGAGCCCGGTGCCCGAGCGGGCCGTGGTGTAGAACGGCTCGAACAGGCGTTCCACCGAGTCGTCCGGCACCCCCGGGCCCTGGTCGATGACGTTCAGGTACGGGCGCTCGGTGCGCAGATCCACGCCGCCCTGCAGCAGGATGACCGGCCGGCTTCCGACGTGCTCGTCACGGTCCCCGCTGTGGCGGAGCGCGTTGGTCACCAGGTTAGTCAGCACCTGGTCCAGGTGACCACGGTCCACGCGAACCTCCGTGTCCGGCGGGTCGACCTCGATCCTGATCTCCGCCTCGGCGCCGGCATCCCGGAAGGCGGTTGCGAAGTCCTCGAGGTGGGCATGCAGCGGCATGCGTACGGGGCTGGGGAGACGACGTCGCGACGTTTCCAGCACGTTCTCCACCACGCCGTTCATGCGCTGGCAGTGGTCGCGAATGATCTCGCTGAGCCGGCGGTCCCCGAGGGAGAGGTCGTCGGATTCACGCAGCAGCTGCGCGGCGTGGCTGATGGCGCCGAGCGGATTGCGGATCTCGTGGGCAATGCTGGCGGACAACCGACCCAGCGCGGCGAGCTTGAGCTGCTGGGCCTGCTGCTGCACCTCGGAGGTGTCCTCGAGAAAGATGGTCACGTCGGCCTGGGAATCGTCGCTGCGCACGGGGGAGAAATTGATACGGATCTCCGGCGTGTCGGGGCTCACCTGGAACGGCGGCATCCGCACGGTGGTGTCTGCGCGCCAGGTGTCCAGGTGCGCTTCGAGCTGCTCCGGAAGCAGCGTGAGGTCCTCCTCGCTGGGCACGCCAAGCAGGGCGCGGGCGGACTGGTTGGCCATCCGGACCCGGTTCGCAGCGTCCACCACCACGATGCCCGTGCGCATGCGCTGGATGATCTGCCGGTTCACCCGCTCCAGGTCGGCCAGCTCGACGGCCTGAGTCAGCGCCCGGATGTCGTTGTCCCTGACCCGCTGGGAAAGGGACTGCAGGGCCACGGCGGCGGCGAAGCACAGCGCGCCGAGGATGCCGGCCTGGAAGTAGTCGTCGTGGAGCTCGGGTGCCGACAGCGAGATGTAGAACTCCTGGTAGAGCACCGCGATGGCGGCGGCCGACGCGAGCAGCAGCGCCCGCCGGCCCGTGACCAGAATCGCGCCGGTGGCCACGGAAACCAGAATCAGCAGGCCGATGCCGCTGTCGACACCGCCGCTGAAGTACATCAGGGCGGTGAGCGCAACGATGTCGTAGATAGCCAGCCCCATGGCCAACGGCTGGGTGTGAAAGAAACGCCGCGGAATGATCTGCAGCAGGACGACGCTGACCACGTTGATGGCGGTGTAGGTGAGGGCGGCGCGCAGGAATGCCATCGGGTTGAGCTCGCCCAGGGCACTCCCGGTGAAGTTCTGCAGAAACAGGGTGGTCAGGCCCAGACCGACGAGCAGCCGGTAGTAGCTGTAGATCTTCAGCAGGCTGAGATTCAGCGCGTAGCGGCGGCGCTCGATCTCTTCGATGATTTCCGCGCGATGGGCCAGCATCTGGGTCCGGTCGGGACGCGAGTCCAGTCAGTCTATCGGTATCTTAAGACTAGACCCTAACCCTGGTCGCGGCGTTGCAGCTTGATGGGGGGCGGGACGTCGGGGCGATCCAGCAGCCCCAGAGTCATCATGTTGGTCCAGGATCGGTCGCGGTTCAGGATCTGCTCTGCCAGGACGAGATTGCCGTCGGCATCGAAGGCATCGTAGTCAGGAAAGTTTGCAGCCAGCACCTGCAGGGCATCGTCTGCGGCGTCTTCCAGCCCGAGCTTGTAGTTCGCTTCCACCAGCACGGCGAGCGCGTCGGGAACGACCTCTGCCTTGGAGTAGTTCTCGATGATGTAGCGGGCGCGGTTGGCGGCGGCCACGTAGGCCTTGCGTTCCATGTAGAACGTCGCGATGTGGAGCTCGTGACGAGCCAGAAGGTCGCGCAGGTAGATCATGCGCTTGCGGGCGTCCGGGGCGTACGGGCTGTCGGGAAACCGCAACAGCAGCTCGGTGAAGTCCGCGTAGGCCTCCTGCGCCGCGGTCATCTCGCGTTTGGCGATGTCGGTCGAAAACAGCCGGTCGAGCAGGCCACGGTTCTTGTTGTAGGACGCTAGCCCCTTAAGGTAGAAGGCGTAATCCACGTTGGGACTCTGCGGGTGCAGGCGGATGAACCGATCCGCGGCGCTGCGCGCCGCTTCCGGATCGAAACCCATGTAGTGGGCGTAGATCAGCTCCAGCTGCGCCTGCTCGGCGTAGCGGCCGAACGGAAAGCGTGCCTCAAGGCGCTGCAGGTTTTCCACGGCCTGCTGGTAGTTGCCGGAGGCGAGGCTGCGCTGGACGTTGCGATACAACAACTGCTCGGTGGCGTTCAGGTCCGCTTCGGGATCGTCTTCGTCGTCGTCGCCGCCCCAGAACGGCAGCAGCGAGCAGCCGCCGAGCAGAGCCAGCCCGAGCAGCAGCGCGAGCAGCCGTCCCCGGGTGGGGTTGAACGGAAGGTTGCTGCGGGTCGGGCTCATGGGATCCGGCTGCGCTCCAACGGTTTCTGAACATCAATGCAGGGCTGCGATGACCCGGAAAGCCAGCGCCGGGGACCGATTGATCCCGAGGCCGATCCCCGGGAGACTACCCGGCGACCACTTTAACCATCTGCGGCCGCCTTGCAACCGAATCAGCCCCAGGATCATGCAGCGCATTAGCCGTGAGGACACGGTTCCGGCGGCCCTCGGCGGAGAACGCGTCGATCGGGTGGCCGCGGAGCTGTTCGGCGAGTTCTCGCGCGCGCTCCTGAGCCGGTGGATTCAGGAAGGCGCGCTGACGGTGGACGGCGCGCCGGTGAAACCCAAGCTGCGGCTGGTCGGGGGCGAGACCCTGCGCCTGGACACCGAGCTGGCCCCCCGGGAGGACTGGGCCGCCGCGGACGAGGTCGCGTTCGCCGTGGTGCACCTGGACGAGACGCTGCTCATTGTCGACAAGCCGCCAGGCGTGGTCGTCCATCCCGGGGCCGGCAACCCGCGGGGCACGCTGGTCAACGGCTTGCTCAAGCGCTTTCCCGAGCTCGTCCACCTGCCCCGAGCCGGTATCGTGCATCGGCTGGACAAGGACACCGGCGGCCTGCTGGTGGTGGCCAGAACCCTCGAAGCCCATCATGCGCTGGTCAAGATGATGGCCCGCCGTGCGGTCTCCCGGCGCTATCTGGCTGTGGTGGAAGGGTGCCTCAGGGGGCCGCTGGTGCTGGATCAGCCGATCGGTCGCGACCCGCTGCGGCGCACCCGCCAGGCGGTCCGTCAGGACGGGCGCCCGGCATTGACCCGGGTCCGGCCGCTTGAACGGTTCCGCGTGCACACGCTCATCGAAGCGGAGCTAGAGACCGGCCGCACCCACCAGATACGGGTGCACCTGGCGGCGGCCGGTCACCCGCTGGTAGGCGATCTTCGCTACGGCGCCCGGGTCCGGCTGCCCCCCAGCGCCGACAGCGCAACGGTTGCCGTGCTGCGGGGCTTCCGGCGTCAGGCCCTGCATGCATGGAAACTGGGTTTTCGCCATCCGCTCAGTGGCCGTGAGCTTCACTTCAGCGCCGAGATCCCGGCGGACCTAGCGGAGCTGGTCGCCACCCTGCGTCGCGACGCCGCCGGCCCGGATGATCCGGATGGCTGATCGCCAGCTGCCGTTCGAGTCGCCGCCGGCCGCCCGGTGGCCTCCCGGCGTCAGAGCGCTGACCACGCGCCGCCGCGGGCCAGCGGGGCAGTCATGGAATCTGGCCGACCATGTGGGCGATGACCCCGAGGTCGTTGCCGCGAATCGACGCGCGCTGGCGCGGGCAACGGGCATCGAGGCGGTGCAGTGGCTCGAGCAGGTGCACGGCACCCGCTGCGTGGAGGCGACCCGGGACAGCGCTTCGCGGGTTCCCCGGGCGGATGCGGCGTGGACGCGGCAGCGTCGGCTGGGTCTGGCGGTGCTGACCGCGGACTGCGTGCCGGTCGTGGTGTGCGACCGGGCCGCCAGCGTGGTCGGGGTGGCGCACGGCGGCTGGCGCGGGCTGGTGGGCGGGGTGCTCGAGAACCTGGTCGCCGCGCTCCCGGCACCAGCCGGGGAACTGGTGGCCTGGCTCGGGCCCGCCATCGGTCCCGATGCCTATGAGGTAGCCGATGACGTCAGGTCGGCGGTCGGCGGGCTTGCCGATGGTGCCGCCCTGCTCGAGGCCTGCTTCCGGCGCGGGCGCGAGCCCGGCAAGTACTGGCTGGATCTGTTCACACTGTGCGAGCGGCTGCTGGATCGGGCCGGCGTGGGCACGGTCAGCACCGGGCGTGTGTGCACGTTTCACGACCAAACCCTGTTCTCGTTCCGGCGCGAGGGCCGCACCGGGCGGATGGCAACGTTGGCCTGGCTCGACCCGGGTTAGCGGGGTTGTACCGCGAGCGGCCGGTCAGCGGCTGGCGGTGTCGACACAGTTGGCGGCCACCCCGCGCTGAGCGTCGTCGATGCGCTGCTGGCGCTCTTCGTCGGGCATGACCCGCTCGACGCCGTCGTCGCCGACCACGCGGATCCGGCCGCGGGAGGTTAGCTGCCGCAGCAGGTTGTGCGCGGCCTCGCAGTTGGCTTCCCGCACCCGGGCGATCTCGGCCTGACGGGCACGCTCGGCGGCCTGCAGATCGGAGAGCATTTCCTGCTGTCTGTCGGTGAGCGGCGTCTCGTCGCTCCGCGGCAGCGCCTCCGGCGCGGGACGCGGGCTGCTGACCCGCCGACCGGTATCGGCGCTGACCAGCTCGGCGTTCACCCCTTCAGGCTTGAGCTGGGTGTAGTTCACCACCCCGTTCTCGTCCACCCAGCGGTACACGGACGCGCCCATCAGGCACGGGATGATGCAGATCAAGGCAGCGATGTTGCGGACGAAGCACATCAGGCGTGGTCTCCAAACAGGCCCGGACCAAAATGGGCCCGAACGACGTGCTGACGGGTGATCGGGCGCCATCCATTCAGCGATAGCAGCCGAACCGGCAGCACTGGCGATGCTACGTTTCCTGGGCCAGTAATTTCGTTAGCCAGGTCGCAGTTTCGTTGACACAGCCTGACCGAACCTCAAGAATACGCGGCTCCCTCGCGCGCGTCGCGGCAAACCGTTAGCAAAATCAAGCGGTTATGTGCCGGATCCGACGCCAGGGTTAACGATACGCCCGGCGGACGATTCGAGCAACGACTCGGTCGCAGAGGGGCGCATGGCAAACACACGAGCGACCACGACAAGAGCGACTATGGCTGAGTCACTTTCCGGCGGCGACATGTTGATCCGCGCACTCCAGGACGCCGGGGTGGAGTACGTGTTCGGGTATCCGGGCGGCGCCGCCCTGCACATTTACGATGCCATCTTCCGTCAGCAGAAGGTGGAGCACATCCTGGTCCGCCACGAGCAGGCGGCGACGCACATGGCCGACGGCTATGCGCGGGCAACGGGCAAACCGGGCGTGGTGCTTGTGACCTCGGGACCGGGCGCGACCAACGCCATCACCGGCATCGCGACGGCATTCATGGATTCGGTGCCCATGATCGTGATTTCCGGACAGGTTGCCCATGACCTGATCGGTACCGACGCGTTTCAGGAAACCGACATGGTCGGCGTGTCTCGGCCGGTGGTGAAGCACAGCTTCATGGTCAAGAACTGCGCCGAGATTCCCGAGGTGGTACGCAAGGCGTTTCACATCGCTACCACCGGTCGGCCGGGCCCGGTGGTGATCGACGTTCCCAAGGACACCACGGACCCGTCGGTCACCGCCCCCTATGGCTATCCCGAGACCGTCACCATGCGGTCCTACAATCCGGCCGTGAAGGGCAACGGCCGGCAGATCCGCAAGGCCGTCAATGTGATGCTCAACGCCAAGCGTCCGGTGATCTACGCCGGTGGCGGCGTGATTCTCGGCGACGCGTCGGCGCAGCTCACCCGGATCGCGCGCAAGCTGAACTTCCCGGTGACCAACACCCTGATGGGGCTCGGGGGCTACCCCGGCAACGACGGGCAGTTCCTCGGCATGCTGGGCATGCACGGCACCTACGAAGCGAACATGGCGATGCACGAAGCCGACGTGATCATCGCCATCGGCGCGCGCTTCGACGATCGAGTGACCAACGATCCGAGCAAGTTCTGCCCGGGGTCGACCATCATTCACATCGACGTGGACCCGGCGTCCATCTCCAAGATCGTGCCGGTGGACGTCCCCATCGTCGGCCAGGTCGCCAGCGTGCTCGACGACATGGAAGTGATCCTCGAGGCGGAGCAGGCGAAGTCCCCGGAGCTGCCGGAGGCGGAGGCGCTGACCCGATGGTGGGCGCAGATCGACGGCTGGCGCTCCGAGCATGGCCTGAATCACGAGCTGCAACCCGAGCCCGGCAGACTCATCCTGCCCCAGCTCGCGGTGCAGACCCTCTACCGCGTAACCGAGGGAAAGGCCTTCGTCGCGAGTGACGTCGGCCAGCACCAGATGTTCGCGGCCCAGTACTACCCGTTTCACGAG
>JBFISC010000139.1:0-9645 GCA_041608775.1 Pseudomonadales bacterium
GCCGGCGGCGTCGCCGGCGAAACGATCGAACCAGACGTCCGCGTCGTCGTCGAGGTGCGCGCGCAGCGCCGATTTGATCCGCGCTACGGCGCCTGGCGGATGGCCGGCAAGGGTCTCGCACAGGTCCTGCGCGGTGCCGAGCACGGCATCGTCAGCGACGCTGTGCTGGGCGATGCCGAGGCGCACCAGGTCGGGCCCAACGAGGCGGTCGCCGATGAGCGCGACGCGCGCGTTCACCGCCTCCGGGTGGCGCAGGGTCAGCCAGGCCAGGTTGTATGGGGCCGCCATGCCGAGGGCCACCTCTCCCACCTGCATGAATGCGCCGTCGCCGCAGACCAGCAGGTCGCAGGCCAGGGCCAGGGCGGCGCCACCGTTGATGGCGTAACGTTCGAGGGCACCGACGATGGGTTTGTCGCACTGGAACAGCGCGCGATGCGCGCCTCGCCAGATCCGCGGAAACTCCGCGAGCCAGGCTGGGGCCGGTTCGGCGTTGAATTCCTTGAGGTCGAGCCCTGAGCAGAATGCGCCCCCGGCGCCGCGCAGCAGCACGGCGCGTACTTCGGGGTCGCCGGTGATCTCGGTCACCGCCGCGTCGAGGGCCGCGCCGAGGGGGCCGGTGATGGCGTTCTTGCGTTGCGGGCGGTTCAGAATCACTTCTGCCCAGCCGGCGCGGCGCTCGACTATGACCGCTGGTGCGATTTTCTCTGTAGCGTTGGTCACGCTGCCCCCCGGACACCACGCCCCTGTCCCGTGCATACTACCCAGTCCGTAGGGGAGGGACGAACACATGCTGAAGCTGCATCATGCCCCCAACAGCCGCGCCGGGCGTATCGTCTGGCTGCTGGAAGAACTGGGGCTCGAATACGAATTGAACCGGATGGAGTTTCATCCGCGCGCGCTGAAATCCGACGAGCATCGCGCCCGGCATCCGCTTGGCCGCGTGCCGGTGCTCGAAGACGGTGACGTGATGCTCTACGAATCCGGTGCCATCGTCGAATACATCATCGCCCGACACAGCGATGGCAAGCTCAAGCCGGCGGTCGAATCGCCGCTGTTCCCGGAGTATCTGCAGTGGTTTCACTACTGCGAGGGCATGGTGATGCCGCCGGTGAATACCGTGGTTGTGCAGACCATTCTGCTGCCGCCGGAGCGGCGCAGCGAAGAGGCGCTGGGCCAGGCCAGACGCCTTTTGACCAAGGCACTGGCGCCGGTGAACGATGCGCTCGAAGGCCGCGAGTACATGATCGGTGATCTGTCCGGTGCGGACTTCATGATCGGCCATGCGTCGTTCATGTCGCGCCGCATCGGCTGCGTGACGGAGGACGTGCCGCACCTGCACGCCTACATCGACCGTCTGGAAGCGCGGCCGGCCTTCCAGAAGGGCATTCAGACCTGATTCAACACTCAAGAAAGGGAGAGACCCATGATCGATTTCGAAGTCCCCGCGGAGACCAAGGCCATCCGCGAAAAGGTGCGCCAGTTCGTTCAGGAAGTGTGCATCCCGGCCGAGAAGGAGCTCGAGAGCCGCGAGTTCGAGGAGGTGCTCTGGGAGCTGCGCGACAAGGCCCGCGCCCAGGGCCTCTGGTGCCCGTTCATTCCCGTCGAGCATGGCGGCATGGGGTTGAGACCGCTGGCCAACGCGCTGGTGCAGATGGAGCTCGGCGAGAGCATGCTCGGCGCCCTGGCGCTGAACACCCAGGGTCCGGATGACGCCACCATGCTGACGCTGCTCGAGCACGGCACCGATGAGCAGAAGGAACGCTTCCTGAAGCCGCTTCTGGAGGGCAAGAAACGCATCTGCTACTCCATGACCGAGAAAGCCGCCGGCGCCGATGCAACCGGCATGCAGACCAAGGCCGAGCTCGAGGGCGACCATTGGGTGCTGAACGGCGAGAAGTGGTTCAGCTCCTCGGCCAGCGTTGCGGACATCGCGGTGGTGATGGCGATGACCGATCCGGACGCGCCCCGTCACCAGCGTTACAGTACGTTCATCGTCGAGCTGCCGAATCCCGGTTACCAGATCATCCGCGACATACCGACCATGAACCCACACACGGAGCTCGGCCAGAAGCTGGGTGTCGGACACGCCGAGGTCAAGATCGAGAACCTGCAGGTGCCGAGGGAGAACATCCTCGGTGGCAGGGGGCGCGGTTTCGACATGGGCCAGCACCGGCTCGCCTACGGCCGGCTGCGTCACGGCATGCACAACGTCGCCATGGCTCAGCGTGCGCTGGATCTGGCCGCGGCTCACGTCACCCAGCGCTCCACTTTCGGTCAGCGGCTGGCCGACCGCCAGGGGGTGCAGTGGATGCTGGCCGACTGCGCCACGGAGCTGTACAAGGCGCGCCTGATGCTGCTGCACATCGCCTACAAGGCCGAAAAAGGCATGGACCTGCGGCAGGAGAACGGCATGGCCAAGGTGTTTCTGGCCCACATGGTCCATCAGGTGGTGGACACCGCGTTGCAGCTGCATGGCGCGCTCGGCTACAGCCACGACACCCCGCTGGCGCGCTGGTACACGAGCATCCGCAGCCAGCGGCTGGTGGACGGCCCGGACGAAGTGCACCGCTGGCGGACCGGGCGCAACGTCATCAAGGCGTTCGAGGAGCACGGCACCACGGCGTCGGCCTGCGGCGGCGAGCTGTTATAGCGGCTTGAACGTCGTCCCGGTCGCGACGTCGGTCGAGAGGGCGTCGTCGCATGGGCGGGGCAGCTCGAAGCCCCGCGCGGGGTCATCCACGGCGACCGCGCGGATCGACGGCGGCCCTGCCGTGAAACTGCCGAACAGGGTCGCGAAAGCGACGTCGGCGGCATCGCGCCCGGTGCCGATGCGGACGAAGCCCATGGGGATGGCAAGTCCCGACGGGTCGAAGATGTACCAGCCGCCGCCAAAGTACACCTCGACGTACGCGTGGAAGTCTTGGGGTCCGAGCGCCGGATCGGCGCCGTAGTCGGTACCGGTGACGAACCTGGCCGGCACGTTCACGGCCCGGCACAGGGCGATCATCAGGTGGGCGAAGTCGCGGCAAACGCCAACCTGGTCCACCAGGGTCGTTATGGCGGAGGTGTTGGTGTTGGTGACCGCCTGCTTGAAGGTGACGTGCTTTCTCACCCACGTGCGGATCGCGTCCACCCGCTCGTAGCCGGGTCGCAGCCCGCCGAACTCCCGGTTGGCGATATTGAACAGGCGGTCGGATTCGCAGTAGCGACTCGGGAACAGGTAGGGGATCGCCGCGGGTGGGAGATCGTTGACCGGGATTTCCGTCAGCGAGGGCGGGCTCGCGCGGTAGTGATCCAGGTCGACGGTAGCCGAGTAGGTGAGCTCGAAGTTCCCCGGCGGCGCACGCGTACGCATGCAGCGGTTACCCGTAACCGGGTCGGAGAACATCTGCATCGGCAGGTCTGGCCAGACCTGAAGGGTTTCGTTGCTCACCACCTGCCTGGAGGTGTGGGCGGCATGGACGTTGAACAGCAGATCCGTGGCGAAGGCCAGCTGGTACTGCAATCCGACCTGAAGCTCGATACGAATCATGGATCTGTGATCTCGGCCACGCCGATCCCGCGCTCTCCCTGCACCGCGTAGAAGAGCAGCACCCGGCCGTCGGTCTCCAGAATTGCCGGATCGCGCAGCTGGTTCACCGGCTCGAGCACGGCGCCGCGGGCGGACGGTGCGACCGGCAGGCGCGCGCCCTCCCAGGCCGCCTCCGGTTTCAGAAACAGGGTCGACGCGCTCTCGCGCCAGGTCTCCCAGGGTCCGGAAAGGTCCACGGTGGTGTGCAGGATGGCTTCGGGGGCGTCGCCGGCCCGAGTGTAGAAGACGTGCAGGGTGTCGCCGCGCAGCAGCACGGCGGAGTGGCGCATGTTGCGATCGAACAGCGTCGGCCCGGTTTCGAAGCCGGTCAGACCGTCGGCAGAACGGTAGAAGACGCCGGGCATGGCCAGCGCGTACCAGTGATCCTGATGACGGAAGGCACGGAAGTAGGGCCGGCCAAGGGTTTCCCCCCGGGCTTCGAAGTGGATGCCGTCCCGGGACACCGCCGCCCGGGTGAGCTGATAGCCGCTTTCGTGCTGGCCGTGGTAGTACATGCGGATCTGCTGCTGCTCGGGTACCACGTGCACGTCGGGGGACGCGATGTGCGGGTAAAGATCGACAATGCGGCCGGCCTCCACCGAGTAGCGGCGGTCTTCCGGCAGCGTGTCCGCGGGCGGCATCACCTCGGGAAAACCCGAATCCTCGAGGCGCAGGGTGCCGGGCTCGTGGACCCGATACGGACCCTCGGGCCGATCGGCGTATGCGAGGCGGATGTACTTGCCCTGATGGTGGGCGAAGTACAGGTAATACCTGCCGAGGGGGTTCTCCACCCAGTCGGGCACCCGGATTGCGGACGGACCGTTGATGTTCTGCTCGAGCCCCGGGGCGTCGCTGACCGAGAGCACGGGGTTGTCCTGCAGGCGTTGCACGCGCATTTCGGCTCCCGCTGGTGCGCCCGTCGCGACCATCACCCAGATTAAGGCTGCACCGCTCGCCCGGGTGGCGATCTTCTTGATTGGTCGCGCCGCTGAGCGGTGTTGCTGCATGGGGCCGCGCCTCCTCCGGACACGATAGCGCCTGCAGGGCGGTCGGGGAAAGCGGGGGAGGCGTTTACGGGGTGACGGCGCCGGATGATTGCGCGAGACTCGTACCGGGGAATGATGGCAGGTTGGGGGAAAACACATGTCGACGAGCGAACTTTCCGCCCGAACCGTGCTGGGTCTGGTGCTTGCCATCGTGCTGGTGGGCACGGGTAGTGCGGCGGGCGCGGGCACTGCGGATGAGATCCACGGGGCTGATGCCGCAGCCGCGCCGGAAGATGAGACCGCTGTGCCGGAGGGGCGTTTCGGCGGTCACGAACTGAAGATGCCGGGTGACGTCATCGTCGCCGAGCCGGGGCGTAATGCCACGCGCAACGCCTACTTCGGTGACCTGCACGTGCACACCGACTACTCGTTCGATGCGTTTGCGTTCGGCACCACGGCCACCCCCTACGATGCCTACCGCTACGCGCAGGGAGAAGCCATCCGGCATCCGGCCGGGTTCGACGTGAAGCTGCGGACGCCCCTGGACTTCTACGCCGTGACCGATCACGCGATGTTCTTGGGTGCGGTCAGGGAAGCGGCCGACACCGGGACGGAGTTTTCACGCCTGCCCCACGTGCAGGGACTGCACGACCTGAACCGGCCGGAGAACCTCACCCTCGAGAGCCTGCCGGACCGGGTCGCCGCCTTCAGCACGTTCCTTCCGGACACGCTGAACGGCATTGCCGAGGGGCGCATCGACGTCGAGCTGGTCAACGGCATCGCCAGGTCGGCCTGGGCCGACATCATCGCGGCTGCCCAGGCCAACAACCGGCCCGGCGCCTTCACCACCTTCGTAGCCTACGAGTACACGTCGTCCACCGACGATCGCGGCAATCTGCACCGCAACGTTGTCTTCGAGCAGGCCGACAGGCTGCCGGCCATGCCGTTCTCGCGCTTCCACAGCCAGAATCCCGAAGGGCTCTGGGACTGGATGGACGGGCTGCGCGCCCAGGGCATCGAGGCGCTGGCGATCCCCCACAACTCGAACGGTTCCAATGGCCAGATGTTCAAGATGGTGGACTGGGCCGGCGACCCGCTGGACGACGCTTACGCGGAGCAGCGGATCCGCAACGAGCCGGTGGTGGAGCTGACGCAGATCAAGGGCACCTCGGAGACCCACCCGATGCTCTCGGACAACGACGAGTGGGCGGACTTCGAGATCATGCCCTACCGCGTCGCCACCACGCTCTACAGCGAGCCGAACGGATCCTACGCGCGCCAGGCGTTGCTCAACGGCCTGACGCTCGCGGACGGCGGCATCACCAACGCCTACCAGTTCGGCTTCGTGGCGGCTTCGGACACCCACACGGGTGCGGCTTCCGTGGAAGAGGACAACTACTTCTCCAAGGCCGGGCTGCTGGACGCCAACGCGGCGCTGCGCGGCTCGGTGCCGCTGTCGCCGGCCGAGGCGGCCGCGGTCCGGGAAGCGGGTCGGGTGGAGGTTAAGACCGTCGACGGTCGCGAGTACGCCTCGGGCGCCTACGACACCTGGGGCGCATCCGGGCTCACGGGGGTATGGGCCGAAGAGAACACGCGTGAAGCCATCTACCGGGCCTTCCGCCGCAAGGAGACCTTCGCGACCTCCGGGCCCCGGATCAAGGTGCGGCTGTTCGGCGGCTTCGGCTTCACGCCCGAGCTGCTGGACCAGGCGGACGCGGTCACCCGGGCTTACGCCGACGGGGTGAGCATGGGGTCGGAGCTACTGGCCGCCGGTGACCGCGCCCCGACGTTCATCGCCTGGGCTACCCGCGACCCGGCGTCGGCACCGCTGCAGCGGCTGCAGATCGTCAAAGGCTGGACCGTCGACGGCGAGCATCACGAGCAGGTATTCGACGTTGCCTGCGCCGACGGCGGCCGCGTGGACGCGCAGACGCACCGCTGCCCGGACAACGGCGCCCGGGTGAACCTCGACGACTGCTCGATCAGCGCCGATCGCGGCGCCGGCGAGCTCAAAGCCGTGTGGCGGGACCCTGCGTTCGAGCCCGCCCACCGGGCCTTCTACTACCTGCGCGCCCTGGAAAATCCCACCTGCCGCTGGTCCACCTGGGACGCGGTGCGGGCAGGAGTGGCGCCGCGATCCGACCTGCAGGCGACAATTCAGGAACGGGCCTGGTCATCGCCCATCTGGTTCGTGCCGGGCGTTAACCTTTAACCTTTTCCAGAGGGTGCCGGGCATCAACCTTAACCTTTGGTCGGGGCGGAGGTTAAAGGTTAATGCCCGGCACTAGGGGCAGAGGTTAAATGCTAACCGCCGGCACCAACGGGGAGAAAAGTCATGAACGACACCTATGAGGCTTTCGACGTCGACATCACCGACCGGGTCGCCCACCTGCGCCTGTCCCGCGGCGCTGCCATGAACACCATGAACAAGGCATTCTGGAACGAGCTTCCGGAGATCGTCGGCGAGATCGATCGCGAGGCGCTGGCCCGGGTGATCGTGATCTCCTCCACGGGAAGGCACTTCTCCGCCGGCATGGATCTGTCGGTGTTCACCCAGGGCGGAAGCGGGGCAGGCAAGGTGGACCGCGCCGTCGCGGCAGAGGCTTTCCGTTCGAACATCCGCCAGATCCAGCGTTCCTTCAACGTGCTCGAAGAGGCGCGGATGCCGGTGCTGTTCGCCTGCCAGGGCGGTGTGATCGGCGGCGCCATCGACATGATCTGCGCCGGCGACATCCGCTGGTGCACGGCGGACGCGTTCTTCTGCATCCAGGAGATCAACATCGCCATGACCGCCGACGTCGGCACGTTTCCGCGGCTGCAGCGCCTGGTCCCGGAGGGCTGGGTGCGCGAGATGGCCTACACCGGCCGCCGTCTGCCCGCCGCGAAGGCGAAGGAGATCGGCCTGGTGAACGAGGTCTTCGACACCCAGGAGACGATGCTCGATCACGTGCTCGCCACGGCCCGGGAGATTGCCTCGAAAAACCCGCTGGCTGTCACCGGCTCGAAGGTGCTGATCAACTACGGCCGCGATCACAACACCGCTGACACCCTCGACTACATCGGAGTCTGGAACGCGTCGATGCTGGCGCCGGCGCACATGCAGGAGGCGTTCGCGGCGAAGGCCGAGAAACGCGACGCGGCCTTCCCCGATCTCCTCAAGCTGCGCGATTCGCCGATGTAGCCGCACCGCGCGGTCCGAACGGGAGCAAAGCGACATGGAAACGCTACCGGAGTTCGCGAGACGCTACGCAGCGGCCTGGAGCGGCCAGGACCCGGCCGCGTTCGCATCGTTCTACGCGGAGAACGCATCGTTCCGAATCAACGACGGCGAGCCGTCCATCGGGCGCGCTGCCATTGCGGAAACAGCGCGGGGCTTCATGGCGTCGTTTCCGGACATGGTCGTGCGCCTGGTCGAGCTTCGCCAGACCGGCCACCACGTCGAGTTCCATTGGCATTGGACCGGAACGAATACCGGGCCGGGCGGCACCGGAAACGCCGTTGATCTCAGGGGCTACGAGCAATGGACTCTGGACAGCGACGGGCTGATTCTTGAAACGCGGGGCCACATGGATGATGCCGAGTACCAGCGGCAGCTGAACGCGTAGCGTTCGCGCTCTCGAAAAAGTGAGTTAGAACCGGCAAACGAGTCGCGTCGGATAACCTAAATCGTTTTTCTGACTAGCGGACGTCTTCGACGGCGGCGGCATTCATGAACAAATTTCCTGGCCACTCACCAGATACCAGCTTGAGTGCGATTTTGCGACTCCGGCACTCCCTCTCCGCGGAGTTTGGCGTAGTCTCCACAACGCATGCACGAGTTAGAGTTACTCATGATTGCCGCTGGCGTACCCACGGCCCTGGCCTACTGGGCTTACTCACGCTGGCAGGCGCGTCTTGTGTTTCGGAAGCTGACGGGCAAGGAAAAGAAGGCCCGGAAAAAGGCCTTGAGGCGGCTGAGCAAAGAGGAGCGAGTGGTATACGACCGACATCGGCTGCGCATGCTCAAGATGCTCGCGATTGCGTTCGGCGCCGGGTGGATCGGGGCATTGGTAGTCGGCGAGATCCATCTAGAGGCAGACCTGATGCTGTTCGATTGGTCTGGTGATGTCACTTGGGCCGAGCACCCCGTCGGCTTCACGATCCTGTGGCTGTTCTTTTCGGTTTTCCCGATCGGGCTCTGGGCGTTCTACTTTCACGAGCGATGGGCGTTAAAGCAGCGAGCGATCAAGGCAGCGACGCGCGGCGCGGCGAGCTTCTCGGTAAGTCCGTAAGGATCTAAATTCACCGAAACTGGGACTGGCGGCTCTTGGACGGGAGCAGCCGCCCGGTAGTTCGTCATCAGCGGCCGCTTCCGACCCGAACCGGACGCCAGGCCCAACTGGCTAGAATGCGCGGATGGACAAAGGCAATATCCTCCTGATAACGGGCGTAATGGCATCAGGAAAGTCCACTATCGCCCAGGCAATCGCAGAGCAGCTGAACAAAAGTGTCCACCTGCGCGGCGATCAATTCCGCAGGATGGTGATAAGCGGGCGCACTGAGATGAGGCCGAACCCAAAGCCTGAGGCGCTCGGCCAACTAAGACTACGGTTCGAGGCCGCGTCACGTGTGGCGAGTTTGTACTCCGACGCGGGGTTCACTGTCGTCTATCAGGACACCATCATCGGGCCGATGCTTTCCGAAGTTGTCGAGTTCTATCGTGGGTCGCCGCTGCACGTGATCGTGCTTTCACCCCGCCCGGAGATTGTGTCAGCCAGGGAACAGCAACGACAAAAGACTGGCTACTCCCATTTCACTGTTGAGGAACTTCAAGCCGTTCTACGGTCCACCCCAAAAGTTGGGATGTGGATCGACAATTCCGAGCTCTCCATCCTGGAAACAACCCAAGCCATTTTCCAGAAGATGAGTGCGGCCCGCGTTATCTGGGACTGACCGCTAATGGCCGGAAGCGGACTCCCGAAAACGTTGCGCTGAGCGGCTGCTATCGACTGCGGGCTCAACCGGTCGACGCAACACATTGATTAAACCGTTCGGCAGGCGATTCGTAGTTGAGCGTCTTTCTGGGACGCTCATTGAGTTCCCGAGCCA
>JBFISC010000140.1:0-9603 GCA_041608775.1 Pseudomonadales bacterium
GAAATCGCGGCCCCGGCCGCCGACCCGATGGCCACCGCAATTCGCAGCAGCACGGCCTCCGTCAACGGCGAGCGGATCGGCAACGCCGACGCGGAGCCGGGCAACTGGCTCGCCCACGGCCGAACCTACGACGAGCAACGGTTCAGCCCGCTGACAAACATCACCACGGAGAACGCGGCCGATCTCGGGCTGGCATGGTACTGGGATACCGGCACCACGCGCGGACTGGAGGCCACCCCTATCGTGGTGGACGGGACCATGTTCACCAGCGGCTCCTGGTCGGTGGTGTGGGCCCACGACGCGAAGACCGGCAAGCTGCTGTGGTCCTACGATCCTCAGGTGCCGCGGGAGTGGGCGAAGGCCGCCTGCTGCGACGTGGTGAACCGCGGCGTTGCGGTGTGGCAGGGCAAGGTCTACGTCGGCACCCTGGATGGGCGCCTGGTTGCGCTGGACGCCGGCACCGGGGAGCCGGTCTGGTCCGTGCAGACGACGGATCGGGAACGCTCTTACACCATCACCGGCGCGCCGCGGATCGTCAAGGACAAGGTGATCATCGGCAACGGCGGCGCCGAGTACGGGGTGCGCGGCTACATCACGGCTTACGACGCGGACAGCGGCGATCAGCTGTGGCGTTTCTACACGGTGCCCGGCGACCCGTCCAAGCCCTTCGAGGGCCCGCACCTCGAGAAAGCGGCCGCCACGTGGCGCGGCAGCGAGTGGTGGAAAGTCGGCGGCGGCGGCACCGTCTGGGATTCCATGGCCTACGATCCGGAGCTGAACCTGCTCTACATCGGCGTTGGCAACGGCTCGCCGTGGAACCGCTACATCCGCTCTCCGGGCGGCGGCGACAACCTGTACCTGTCGTCCATCGTGGCCGTGAATCCGGACGACGGCAGCATGGTCTGGCACTACCAGACCACCCCCGGCGACACCTGGGACTACACGGCCACCCAGCACATGATCCTGGCGGACCTGACCATCGAAGGCGCCGAGCGCAAAGTCATCATGCAGGCGCCGAAGAACGGCTTCTTCTATGTGCTCGACCGGACCAACGGCGAGTTCATCTCGGCGGAAGCGTACGTGCCTGTGAACTGGGCGACCCACATCGACCCGGAATCCGGCAAGCCGGTGGAAAATCCGGACGCGCACTACGCGAACGATGCCCGCGAGGTCCGGCCTGCGCCCTACGGCGGGCACAACTGGCACCCCATGGCCTACAACGGCAACACCGGGCTGGTCTACATCCCGGCTCTGGACATCCCGTTCAGCTTCGCCCAGGACAACGCCTTCCGTTACCAGCCGGGCGAGTGGAACACCGGCCTGGATATGGCTCAGACCATCCCGCCCGGTGACCCGGACACCATGGTCGAGGCGCTCGTCGCCGTGAAGGGTCACCTGGCGGCCTGGGATCCGGTGACCCAGCAGGAGAAGTGGCGCGTTCAGCACGACACGTCCTGGAACGGCGGCGTGCTGACCACCGCCGGGAATCTGGTGTTCCAGGGCAAGGCCGACGGCACCTTCGCCGCCTACGCGGCGGACACCGGCGAGACGGTCTGGAAGTTCCCCGCGCACGTGGGCATCATCGCGGCGCCCGTGGCGTACAGCGTCGACGGCGAGCAGTACGTGACCGTGGTGGCGGGCTGGGGCGGCGCCTTCGCGCTGGCATCCGGGGTGCCGCGCCATCGGGGCAACGTGTTGAGCGAAGGCCGCATCCTCACCTTCAAGCTCGGCGGCAGCGCGGCGCTGCCCGAGCCGAACGTGGCCTACCTCGAGATTCCCGAGCCGCCGGAGATGGAGATCACCCCGGCCCAGGTGGCATCCGGCGAGACCCTGTATCACAGCTACTGTGCCGTCTGCCACGGGCCCGGCGCGGTGGCCAGCAGCGGCGGCGTGCCGGACCTGCGCTACTCGAGCCAGGACGTGCACGACGCCTGGAACGCCATCGTGCTCTCCGGCGCCTATGCCGGCAGAGGCATGGTGGGCTTCGACCACGTGCTGAACGAGGACGATTCGAAGGCCCTGCAGGCCTACGTGATCAGCCAGACCCGGGGGTCGATCGCACTCTGCGAGAGCGAGTACCGGAAGAACTACCCGGAGGTGATCGGGTCAGCCTGCGTGCGGGCCCAGCCCGCCAGCCAGGCGGCCGCGGCGCGCTGAGCCTCACGCAGCGCGCCGCTCGGGGTGGCGCCGGAAGTCGGCTACTGAACCGCCACGGGACGGTCGGCCATCTCCAGGGTCACGGCGATCGGTCGGTGATCGGAGAGCCGGCAGTCGAGCACCTCGTAGTCGCTGACGCTGAGCCGCGACGACACCAGAACGTGATCGAGGGCACGCAGCGGACGCCAGGCAGGGTAGGTCGGCTGTACCTGTCCCACCGGACGCAGATCCGTGTCCGCCAGCGGAGAGCCGAACAGCAGCTGCGACAGGTGACTGTTCATGTCGCCCATCAGCACCACGTGCTCTTCCCCGTCGATGAGGTTGCGCACGTACTCGAGCTGCAGGCGCCGCGACCGCTCGCCCAGAGACAGGTGCAGCAAGACCACCAGCACCGTGGCATCGCCATAGGGCAGACGGGCGACGATGGCGCCGCGACCGGGAATGGCCCCGGGCAACTTGTGATCCTGCATTTCCGTGGGCTCGACCCGGGACAGCAGGCCGTTGCCGTGCTGCGCCAGCGGCCCGAGGTCGCGGTTGAGCTGGGTGTACCAGTACGGAAAACGAGCGCAGTCAGCGATGAACTGCACCTGGTTCACGTAGCTCGAGCGCAGGCTGCCGCCGTCGATTTCCTGCAGGGCGACGAAATCGTAACCTTCCACCACCTCGGCGATCCGCTCGAGGTTGAGCGCGCCGGCCTGGTGCGGGAGCACGTGCTTCCAGCCCTTGGTGAAGTAGTGCCGGTAGCGGGCGGTGCCGATGCCGACCTGAATGTTGAAAGACAGAAACCGGATCGGCCGCATGCCATCGTGCAGCGTCTGCGCGCAGGAGTGTGAGGTTGCGGCCGGCGTGGCGGGCATCGCCCGCATCTCGCCGCGTCTGGCCCATGCCAGCATGGCGGACTGCTCCAGGGTGCGAGCAAACAATCTAACCGCCTCTGCCGGGCCGGTCTGTGGACTGTCTGGCACTTTTGCCGTCACTCAGCGAGCACCCGTCGCTGCGGCCCGCTGCTGGGCAACCAGGTAGTCGGCCACCTGGAACATCGCCGCATTCCCACCGGCCATCCGCCCGTCTACCCGATAGACGCCGTCGACGATCAGGGTCGGCGTTCCGGACAGCCGGTACGCCAGCCCGCGTGCGTGGGCCTGCTGCACCCGGCTGCGAACGCTGAACGAGCTGAATACCTTGCGGAACTGATCGGGCGCCACAGCGGCCTCGCGCTGGAACAGCTCGGCCATGAGATCCGTGTCCGTGAGGTTGATGCCGAGTTCGTGGATCTCCCGGAAAATCGCCGCGTGCACCTGGGGCGTGACCCCGAGCGCTTCCGCCGTGTAGTAGAGCTGCGCCAGCACTTCCCAGGGCTCGCTGAAGGTGGCCGGCATGCGATAGAAATCCACGTCGTCAGGCTTGGCTTCGAGCCAGGCATCGACCACCGGCTGGAAGTTCTTGCAGTGGATGCAACCGTAGGAGAAAACCTCGACGACCTCGACCTTCTCCGGATCACGGGTGTCGACGGGAATCGGCAGCCGCTCGTAGTGCTCACCCTCGCGGAACGCTGACTCCTGCGCCGCAACGGCTACCGGCAGCAGCGCGAGGCTGCCGCAAAGCGCGGCGAGCAGAACAAGGAACCCTCGAGTTCGAACCATGAAAACCTCTTCGTTTCCGGGGAAGTGTAGCCGAGCCGTGTGACCAACGCGTGAGATCGCATCTCACCGCCCAGGCCGCGGATGCCCCGGCAACCACGGACAACGCCTGGTTGGACCGCACCCCGGTCGATTCGTGCCTTCTGCCTCGGCTGCCTAGTGCAGGCCCCGCAGGTAGGCAGCCAATGCTTCGATCTCGGTGTCCGTCAGCCGCGAAGCGACGCCCCGCATCATGCCACCGTAGACCTCGTCGCTGTCCCGGTCGCCCTCCCGGTAGGCGGTGAGCTGGGCGACCGTGTAGGCTTCCGGCTGCCCGCCGATGTCCGGAAAACCCGCCGGCCCGTTGCCGTTGCCGGACGGTGCGTGGCAGGACGTGCAGGCCGCCACGCCCTTGTCGAGGATACCGCCCCGATAGATGCCGGTAGCGAGCTCCAGCGTCTCATCGCTCGCGTCCGCGGGCACGACCTTGTCAGGCAGCGACGCGTAGTACGCAGCGAGGTCGGCAAGATCCTGCTCGCTCTTGCCGATGAGCTGACCGGCCATCAGCGCGATCTGGCGCTCGTCGCTCTGGATCATCTGCAGCTGGCGCAGCAGATACTTCTCGTTCTGCCCGGCCAGCACCGGGTAGGTCGGAGCGATCGGAGAGGCGCCATCCTGCCCGTGGCAGGCCGCACAGGGCGCGGACTGGGCCTTGCCGGCTTCCGGATTGCCGGCGGCGTGAGCAAACGGCACGATCGCGACAAGCGCCAGGGCGAGCGCGGCGGACAGCAACTTCGGCTTTGTGACTGACCGCTGGCTACTCTCCGCTCCGCTACCGACGACTTTCACGACCTGCTCGACGACACCGTTCACGCGCTTCACATCCGTACTGGTGGACACGAAATTATATACTACTGGACCTGCGGATACAGGCTGACCCATGGTGCCCGAGCCACCCCCAGACGCGAATTCCCCCCAGCTCGCGCTGCCGCGAATCGAGGTCCGGTTTGTGACCAGCGCGCCCGATCTGGAGCACGCCCCGCCGGCGGACGGGCCCGAGATCGCCTTCGCCGGACGCTCCAACGCCGGCAAGTCGAGCGTGCTGAACCGCCTCACCGGCAGCCGGCAGACCGCCAAAGTCAGCAAGACCCCGGGCCGCACCCAGCTGCTGAACTTCTTCGACGTGCGGAAGGTTGCCGGCACCCCCTGCACGGGGCGGTTGGTCGATCTACCCGGCTACGGCTACGCCAGGGCGCAGAAGCAGGCCCAGTCCCGCTGGCAGGGCGAGGTCAACCGGTTTCTATCCGAGCGCGAGCCGCTGGTGGCGGTCGTTCTGGTGATGGATATCCGCCACCCGCTGCAGCCGTTCGACACCGAGCTGATCGACTGGGCCGCCGCGTCCCAGCTACCGCTGCTGGCCCTGCTGAACAAGTCTGACAAGCTCAAGCACGGTGCCCGGCAGAAGGCGCTGGCCGCCGTGCGTCGCCGCCTGGCAGACATCCCGGAGGCCCGGACGCTGACGTTCTCCGCGCTGAACGGAGAGAACGTAGCGCAGGTACTGGAAGTCCTTCGAGGCTGGCTCGCGACGCCGGCGACCAGCTAGACCCGGCCGCGCAGCGCCCGCCCCCCGCTCGGACCCCGGCGGGGACCCTGGTGCCTCAGTGCGCTTCGTCCCAGTTGGCGCCCGTCCCCACTTCGACCAGAAGCGGTACGCGCAGCTCGGCGGCCCGGCTCATGCGCTCGACCACCCCCCGGGTCAGCTCGTCGACCCGATCCTCGGCCACCTCGAACACCAGCTCGTCGTGAACCTGCATGATCAGCATGGCGTCCAGGGCCGATTCCCTCAGCCAACCGTCCACGCCGATCATGGCGCGTTTGATGATGTCGGCCGCGGTGCCCTGCATGGGGGCGTTGATGGCCGCACGCTCGGCGCCCTGCCGGCGCGGCGGCTGCTTGGCGTTGATCTCCGGCAGATACAGGCGCCGCCCGAATACGGTCTCCACGAAGCCCTGCTCCCGGGCCAGTGACCGGGTGGATTCCATGTATGCGCGCACCCCGGGGTAGCGTTCGAAGTAGCGGTCGATGTACTCCTGGGCCAGGGTCCGCGAGATGCCGAGCTGACGGCCCAGGCCGAACGCCGACATGCCGTAGATGAGCCCGAAATTGATGGCCTTGGCGCTGCGCCGCTGATCGTCGCCGACCTCATCGAGGCCGCACCCGAACACTTCTGCGGCGGTGGCCCGGTGGATGTCCTGGTTGGCCTCGAACGCGGCCAGCAGGCCCTCGTCACCGGACAGGTGGGCCATGATCCGCAGCTCGATCTGGGAGTAGTCGGCGGCCAGGATCCGCCGGCCCGGCGGCGCGACGAAGGCCTGGCGAATGCGCCGCCCTTCCGGATGCCGGATGGGAATGTTCTGCAGGTTCGGGTCCGAGGACGACAACCGTCCGGTAGCGGCCACCGCCTGATGGTACGAGGTGTGAATGCGACCGGTCTTCTGGTTGATCTGCAGCGGCAGCTTGTCCGTGTAAGTCGACTTGAGCTTCGCGAGAATCCGGTACTCGATAATCAGCCGGGGCAGCTCGTAGTCCTGGGCCAGATCCTGCAGCACCTGCTCGGCCGTGGACGGCTGGCCCTTGGGGGTCTTCTTCAGCACCGGCAGCGACAGCTTGTCGTAAAGCACGGCCTGCAGCTGCTTGGGGGAATCCAGGTTGAACTCCTCCCCGGCGACGCTCCAGGCGTTCTCCTTGAGCGCCTCCATGCGCTCCCCGAGCTCACGGCTGTAGGCTTCCAGCAGCCCGCCGTCCACCAGGGCGCCGTTGCGCTCGATGCGCGACAGAACCGGCACCAGCGGCAGCTCGATGTCCTGGTAGACCTCCGCGAGGCTGGGCTCGGACTCGAGCCGGGGCCACAGCTCCCGGTGCAGCTTCAAGGCGATGTCCGCGTCCTCGGCCGCGTACTCCGCAGCACGTTCCACGGGGACCTCGTGGAAGCCGATCTGCTTGGCGCCCTTGCCCGCCACGTCCTCGTACTTGATCGTGGGCACGCCGAGGATGCGTTTCGCCAGATCGTCCATGTTGTGGCGACCACCGACGCTGTTCAGGACGTAGCTCTCCAGCATGGTGTCGTGGGCCACACCGCGCAGCTCGATACCGTAGTGGCTGAGCACGTTCATGTCGTACTTGAGGTTCTGACCCACCTTGCGCCGGGCCGGGTCTTCGAGCAGCGGTTTGAGGCGCTCGAGCACCCCGGCCAGCGGCAGCTGCTCGGGCACGCCGGGATAGTCGTGGCCGACGGGGATGTAGGCAGCCCGGCCCGGCTCGACGCAGAACGAGAACCCCACCAGCTCCGCGTCCATGTAGGCGAGGCTGGTGGTTTCGGTATCGATCGCAATCAGCTCGGCGGCTTCGAGTCGTTCGACCCAGTCGTCCAGGGACTGCCAGTTGGCGACGATCTCCCAGGCCAGCGACGGTGCCTCGGCAGCCGGAGCCGACTCCGCTGCCGGCTCGACGCCGAGCTCGTCGAGCCTGGTCTTGAATTCGAGCCGCTGGAACAGCGCCGCCAGCGCCTCCTGGTCCGGCGGCTCGGGGCGCAGATCGGTCACGTGCACGTCCAGGCCCACGTCGCACTTGATCCGGGTCAGCTCCCGCGACAGCGGCAGCTGATCCAGAGCCGCCCGCAGGTTCTCGCCCACCTTGCCTTTGATCTGCTCGGCGGCGGCCATCACGCCATCGAGGCTGTCGTACTCCGCCAGCCATTTGGCCGCCGTCTTCGGGCCGACCTTAGCGACCCCGGGAATGTTGTCGACGCTGTCCCCCATGAGGGCCAGGTAG
This sequence comes from Pseudomonadales bacterium, assembly GCA_041608775.1. Lineage (GTDB taxonomy): Bacteria > Pseudomonadota > Gammaproteobacteria > Pseudomonadales > Azotimanducaceae > UBA7803. The sequence goes on from JBFISC010000140.1 coordinate 7,608, forward strand.
TCCACGATGCGCTCCGGCGGCACCCCGAACTTCTCCTTCACCCCTTCCCGGTCCAGGCGGGTGTCGGTCATGGTGTTGACCAGAGTGACGTGGTCGCTGACCAGCTGGGCCATGTCCTTGTCGCTGGTGGATACCACCGTTTCGCGCCGCTCCCGGGTGGCCTGGGCGGCCAGGGTGCCGATCACGTCGTCGGCTTCGACGTCGGGCACGATCAGCAGCGGCAGGCCCATGGCCCGGATGATGTCGTGGATGGGCTCGATCTGCTCGCGCAGCTCATCGTCCATGGGAGGCCGGTTGGCTTTGTAACCGGCGTACAGGTCGTTGCGGAAGGTCTTGCCCTTGGCGTCGAAGACCACCGCAATGGGGCTGCCCTCGTAGTCCTTGGCCAGCTTGCGCAGCATGCTGATGACCCCGCGCACCGCACCGGTGTGAAAGCCATCCGAGGTCTGGAGGTCCGGCAGCGCGTGAAACGCGCGGAACAGGTAGGAACTGCCGTCCACCAGCAGCAGCGGCTTATCGTCCCACTCGGAGTCTCTGGCGCGCTCAGCCGGCATCCGTGCTCCCGTGTAATGACTTTGCCTTGGCAACCGCTTTCGGTCACCATTGCCGGCTATGGTACCCGGGTTCAAGAGAGCGCCGAAAGCGCGCGCCGCCGCGCTGTCCTTCGGGGTCGCCGCCCTGCTGACGGCTGGCAGCGGCGGGGTTCTGGCCGCCAGCGACGAGGAGTCGCTGCGCGGCCCCGACGTCACCATCATCGCCGAGGAAGAGCGCACCATCTACGAGTTCCGGCAGAACGGCCAACTGCGCATGATCCGGGTCGTGCCGTCTCTGGGGAAACCCTACTACCTGGTTCCCCGGGACCCGACCAGGGGCTTCGGCGACCTCGAGCGGTCCGACATGCTTCTGCCGTCCTGGGTCATCGTGGAATTCTGAAGTCGTGACCGCCTGGTGACTCAGGGTTCTCGATCGCACCTGCGCGCGGCGACGCCGTGAACGCCGTCAGCGAGCTCGATCTGCTCCATCTGGAGAGCCTGATCGCCGGCTACGACGTGGGCGAGCTGATCCGCCACTGGCCCGCCGCCAACGGCATCGAGAACAGCAACTACTTCCTCTCGACGGTCCGCGCCGGCGAGGAGCAGGACTACGTGCTCACCCTGCTGGAACGGCCCGCCAATGCCGGCGGCGAGTTCGTGCCCCTGCTGGACACCTGCGTGGCAGCCGGGCTGCCGGTACCCGCGGTGCTGCGGGATCAGCGCGGCCTGGCGTTCACCGATCTCGACGGCAAGCCGGCCATGCTCTGCCCGCGCCTGCCGGGACGCCACGTCTACAACCCCACCGCGCGCCAGGTGGAAGCGCTGGGCCGGTTCATCGCCCGTTTCCACCTGGCCACCCGGGCTGCCGACCTCCGCCTGCCCGAGTACCCGAGGGATCTGCGCTGGCTGGAACAGGTGGCCGAGCGCTGCCGCGGCTACGCCGGGTTCGCGGCAGAAACCCTGATGCGGGATACCCGGGCCCAGCTCGCGGCGGCGCTGGCGCGCTCCGACGTTCAGAGCCTGCCGCGGGGCCCGATTCACGCGGATCTGTTCCGCGACAACGTGCTGTTCAACGAGTGGGGGCTGTCCGGGGTGCTGGACTTCCACCACGCGTCCGAGGGTTATCTGATCTACGACCTGGCCGTTGCCGCCAACGATTGGTGCACGGAGGCCAACGGCGTGCTAGACCCCGAGCGCACCCTGGCGTTGCTGCGCGCCTACCACCGGATCCGGCCGCTGTCCCGGGAGGAACTCTGGTATTTCCCAGTGTTCTGCCTGTACGGCGGCCTGGCGTTCTGGGAATCACGGCTGGTGGTGGCTCTGGAGAAGCGCCGCGGACGCGCGGTACGGGCCAACAACCCGGACGAGTTCGAGCGCATCGTGCGCCACCACGGCGCCCACTTCTTCTACCTCGACGAGCGACGCCTATAGTGCCGGGCGTTAACCTTTAACCTTTTGCTCCA
>JBFISC010000141.1:0-9227 GCA_041608775.1 Pseudomonadales bacterium
CAGCAGCTCGACCCTCCAGCAGATGCAGCTCGGTCACCGCGATGCCGAGCTCATCCGCCATGTCTGTCACCGCCTGGTGACGCATTTCCCTCATGTCGGCCTTGATCCCGGCGAAGTCGCTGGCGACCTGAAGCTCGTTCACGGTCTGGCCGAGATCGGGGTAGGCGGTGACCACGTGCAGATCGGCGTCGAGGGTCGTCGCCAGCTGCGCGCTCTGACGCAGGATCTCCCGGGACAGGGCGCTGTGCTCGGTATCCCCCGCATCGAGCGCGGCGAGCACGGCAGCCGGCTGCTTCCAGGGTTCGCCCTTGGACACGAGCACGGGGCAGGTGGCGCGCCGCATCAACGCCCAGTCAAGCGGGGTATGGAAGAAGTCGGCGACCGGGTGGTGCCGGGAGACCGGCTTGATCAGCAGCTGCGCCGGCCAGCCGGCGGCCGCTTCGACGATGGCATCGGCGGCGTCCCGGGTCCATTCGACGCGCGCCTCGATGTGCCGCGCTGCATCATGGGGCCGGACGATGGCCTCCACGGTGCTGCGCTGCCTGGCGAGCAGAGCGTCGCGCAGCTCGTTCCGGGTCGCCGGCGGCATGACGTCGGCGGGCTCTTCCACCAGCGCGTCGTAGCAGCTGCGGTACACCAGAATTTTCCCGTTGCCCGGAGAGAGCCGCAGGGCCTTGGCCAGGGCGATGTCGAGACCGTCGCCGGCGGCGTCATCGGCAATCATCAGGCGTTCCAGGGTGCTGGCAGTCATCGGTCGGTCACCCCGTGCAGTGGAGACATTCAGAGCCTGCCTGGCATGGCGGCCTCATGATAGCGCGTCCGAAGCGGCCGCCCCGGCGAGGCGGCTTGATTGTAGCGCGTCCGACATGCGTATCGTTTGTCGTATCATCGTGGTGGTGCCGGCTGCCGGTCAGTAGGTACATTCCACAACACGACGGCGTGGGCGCGGTGGGAACTACGCAGTGTCCGGTCCCCGGGCGCCGCCTACCATGTCAGCGACGTGCGGGAGGGAGTCATGGATACCTTGAAGAACATTCTCGTCGTGCTTGGTGACGATCCCGAGGACGCCGGCTTCGTGCTTGAGAAGGCGCGCACCCTGGCGTCAGGCAGCGGCGCGACGGTCCACGCCGTGCGTGTGGTGTACGAAGGCATTGCGGAGTTGAGCGCCACTGCCATCGACAGCGCGACCAACCTGAAGTCGTTCATTCTAGAAGCGGAAGAGACCGTCACCGAGGAGCTCGTGGAGTCGGCCCGCGGGCAGCTGCCGGGCCTGGAGACCGCGACGCTGTGGAACCCGCGGCTGTGGGAAGGGGTGCTGCATGCCGCCGAGCAGACCGAGGCGGATCTGATCGTCAAGGGCACCAGCCGGCACAGTCGTTTCGGCGATGTCGTGCGGACCCCCGATGACTGGAACCTGCTGCGCTCCGCCACCGTGCCCGTCATGCTGGTGAAGCCTCAAGCCTGGGTCAAGGATCCGGTCATAGTCTGCGCGCTGGATGCGTTCGACCCGGCCCACGACGACCTGAACGTTGCGCTGCTGCGGGAAGCGGACGCGCTCGCCCGGGTGCTCGGCGGCAGCCTTCACCTGGTGGTCGCCTACCCGCTGTTCGAACGCTGGGTCGGTGAGCTCGGCGCGCTGCGCGACTATGACGAGCTGAAGCAGGAGATCGAGAAAGAGATCCGCGCCCGGGTCATCGCTCTGGCGGAGCGGGTCGGCGTCAGCTACGAGCGGCTTTACGCCGACGAGGGCCGTCCCGACACCGTCATCGGGATTCTGGCCGGCGAGCTCGGCGCCGAGCTGGTGGTGGTGGGTACCCACGCGCGCCAGGGCCTGAAGGGGATGCTGCTGGGCAACACCTCCGAGCGCCTGGTCTACGAGCTCGAAACCGACGTAGTCACCGTTCACGCCGTCGACGCATCCTGAGGAGGATCCATGCAGCTCAGCAACCGCCAGCAGATACTGGTTATCCTCGACAAGCCGAAGCACGATCAGAGGGCGCTCGAGCGCGCCGTCCCGCTGGCTGTGCGCAGCGGTGCCAGGCTGGTTCTGGTTTCCTTCTGCTGGCTGCCCATGGTGACCCGGTCGGACGTGTTCGACACCCATCAGCGCCGGGCGATCAAGAAGTCCGCCATGGCCGAGCGGCGCCGCTGGCTGCAGGGCGTGGTGAAGAACCATGACCTGGAGGCGGCGAACGTGGTCACCGAGGTGGTGTGGGCCGACGACATCGCGGCATGGGTCGCGGAGCGTGCCGCAGCCGACAGCATCACCCTGGTGGTGAAGACCATTCATCGGTCGAAATCGCTGCTGCACACGCCGCTCGACTGGGCCTTGCTGCGCAGCTGTCCGGTGCCCGTGCTGCTGACGGTCTCGGATCCGGTGGCGCGGACCGGACATGTGCTCGCGACGCTGGACCTGAACAGCCGTGACGCCCGCCACCGGCGGCTCAACCGGCGGGTGCTGGACGCCGCGGCCAGGTTTGCCGAGCTCGACGAGGCGCGCCTGCACTGCCTGAACGTGGTGGAGCTCGATGCGAGCTTCGAGGACCTGGGGTATTTCGATGCCCACAAGATGCGCAAGCTCGCGGCGGCGAACGCCCGCGAGCGCGTGGCCGAACTGATCGGCGACTACCCGATCGCGAAGTCCCGCATCCACCTGCCGACCGGCAAGGTCGGTCGGTCCGTTGCCGCGGTGGCCGCCGAGATCCATGCCGATGTCGTGGTGGTCGGCACCGGAGCCCGGCGCGCGCTGAGCGAGCGGCTGCTCGGCAGCTCGGCGGAAAAGATCCTGCAGCGCGCGACCTGCGACGTGCTGGCGGTCCACGTCTGAGCGAAGCAGACGCCGCTTCAGGCGCGCGGCGTTCGATAGTCAGCCTGGCGCCCCTCAGCGGGGCGCCTCGATCTGCACGGCCTCGAGGAAATCCACCAGCGCGTCGATCCGGTCCCTGGCGCGAGCCTGTGCCGCGTCTCCGGCGTCGCTGCCGAGAAGGGCGCCCCAGACCGGCATTTCCGCCGGACCGTGGGCCGTTCTGCCATCGACGATGCCGCGCACGAACACCCTGGGGTAGTCGCCGCCGTTGCGCCGGGAGAGATAGCGCAGATCCTGCAGCGCCACGGACAGGGATGGCGCCATGGGCCCGTCGCCCTCCATGTACAGACCATGGCAGTTGGCGCAGTGGGTGGCGTAGAGCGCGGCACCGGATTCGCCCTGATCGGAGGCCGCCGCCCCGGAGCCCGGAGCGGCGCGTAATCCGCCTACGTTGTACAGCCGCGTGGGCGTGATCAGACTCGGCGTGCGGATGGTGGCGACGGGTTCCAGGGTCGCATCATCCACGACGACGATGGCAGATCCCTGATCCTGCGGATTCCATACCGCCAGCCAGACCTCCCGGCCGTCCGCGGAGTAGGTGGGTTGGATTACCCGCCGCGGTCCTTCCTCGAGACCCGACCAGCGGGCGACCGGGAGCGTCCGAAAGCCGCCTTCCAGGTCGTCCCGGATGAATACCGTGGCGGCCTGGCTGTTCTCTGCGGTCGCGGTCAGCGGGGTGTCCATCCACAGATGCGCTGAGTCGGGGTGGGTGGAGAGAAACAGGGATCCGCTGGCCGGCCCGGGCACCTCCTGCACGACCTTCCAGGCATGCTCGGGGTGGCCGGCCGGGTCTGTGCCGACCACGATCAGGTTCCGGTCGACCATGGTGCTCGTCACCCACACCGGCCCCAGGTCCGCGTGCCGGTAGCTCACCCCCGGATTGCCGCCGAACACCCGGGCGGGAATTTCGGCGATCACGGCCCTGGCGCTGACGTCGAGCACGGTCACGGCATTGCCATCGGTGGGGGTCAGGTAGTAGCGGCCGTTGCTGGAGAAGCTGCCGGCCCGCAGCTCCTGGGCGTTCTCGAGGTCGGCGATCTTCAGCAGGCCTTCGTTGCGGCCATAGGGCACGAGAAACGTGTGCCCGGTCTCCTTGACGTGGCTGATGAACTCGGGGTAGGCGGGCGAAGCGGCGATGTCGCTGACCCGCGGTTCCGGATGGTAACGCTCGCCGCGGCTCGTGTAGCCCCGGGTCGAGATCAGGCGCAGGGGTTCGAGGGTGCGTCCGTCCAGCAGCACCAGCTGGGGCGGCCAGTACGCGCCGGCGAGGACGAACTGGTCCGCGTAGCCCGGGTAGCTCGAGGCAGCCAGGGTACGGGCTTCGTAGCCTACGCGGACCTGTGCCACCCGCTCCGGCGGCGAGGCGAACAGGTCGATCTGGCTGAGGGTCCCGTCACGGCCGATCACGTACAGATAGCGGCCGGACGCGGACGCCGTGATCCGGTGCGGGGCGCGACCCACCTTGATCCGCGTGATCAGCGTCTTGCCGACGCCGTCGAGGAGGGCGATCTCGCCGACGTCGTGGAGCGCGGCGACGAACATCCGGTCGAGGTCGTAGTTGTGCTGAGGCAGGGCCGGCCGCTCGCCCGGCGAGGTCTGCAGGTTCCAGCTGTCGCGGATCTGGAAGGCGTCCATGTCCGGAGGCTGCGGCACCGGGTGCTGCAGGAAACGCGCTAGCAGATCGATGTCCTCGGCGCTCAGCTCGTCCGAGGTGCCCCAGTTCGGCATGCCCGTCGACGAGCCGTAACTCATGACGCTGCGCAGGTACTCGGTGCCGTAACCGCGCATGATCTCCGGGGTCAGCGGCTTGCCCGCGACGCCTTGCCGGAGCACGCCGTGGCACCCGGTGCAGCGCCCGTAGTAGACGCGTCTGGCTCGTTCGAACTCGTCCACCGATATGGGTGGGCCGCTGCTGGTTACGTATTGGCTGGCATCGAGCTCCGCCAGCGGGCTGATCCCGGTGGCCACGTCGGTGTCGGTCGGGTGCTCGGACAGCAGCGCCAGACGGAACCCGGCCACGGCCTCGGTGGTCAGCGGTGAGGTGGCCGAGCCCCACTCCGTCAGCACGTAGCTGAGGGTGGCGGCGATGGTCTCGTTGCCGAGATACCCGTGGGTAGGCATGACCCGGTCCCTGGCAACGCCGTCCACGTCGATGACGCCGACGCGGCCGCTCAGCAGGGCCCGGATAGCGCGCTCTCTGCCGGCTGCGTCGTCCGGGAGACCCCGCAGACTCGGATAAAGCCCGTCGATGCCGGCGCCGTCCGGCTGGTGACAGCGGGCGCAGTGCTGAACGTAGCTTGCGCGCCCGACGGCTTCGTCCTCGTAGCGCTCCACGGCTGCTGCCCGCTCCGCGGCGCCGCCGAAAACGGTCACGAGCAGCAACGGGCCGAGGATGTGGCGGCGGTCTGATGACAACATACTGACTTCCTGAGAGCTTGTTCGCGATCCTGGCCCGGGAGCGGGCCGGGCAGTATCCGTAGTTTCCCACATGCCGCCCCGGCTCGCCGGCCGGGATACGGGAATCTCCGGCGTTTCCCGGCTGGCCTGGCAGCTTAAACTGGGGCGATGAGCATACCCGAAGCCTGGCGGTCGCTGCTCGACCCGGCCGCCTACCCTCACCCGTGCGGATCCATCGAGGTGGTCGAGACCCACATCAGCTGGGTGCTGCTCACGGGTGAGTTTGCCTACAAGCTGAAGAAACCCGTTCAGTTTCCGTTCGTGGACTTCTCCACCCTGGAGCGCCGCGAGCACTTCTGCCGTGAGGAGCTGCGCTGCAATCGCCAGTTCGCGCCGTCGCTGTATCTGGACGTAGTCAAGGTCGTCCGCGCTGGCGAAGGCAGCATGCGGATGGGCGGGATCGGTGAACCCGTGGAGTGGGCGGTGAAGATGCGCCAGTTTCCGGCGGCCGCTCAGCTCGACCGCATGCTGGAGCGGGGCGCCCTGGAGGTGGCGCTGCTGGAGTCCTTCGGCGCCAGCCTGGCGGACCGGCATCGCGCGCTGCCGTCCCGGCGCTTTTCCGATGAGGCTCTGGAGAGCCGCGTGCTCGCGCCGGTGCGGGAAAACTTCGCCGACATCGGGAACGTGCCTTGGACATCGCCGCACCGCGACCTGCTGGCTCGCGTGCGGGCCGGCAGCGAGGCGCAGGCAGCGCGGCAGGCGGCCACCTTGACGGAGCGGCTGCGGGGCGGCTGGATCCGCGAGTGTCACGGTGATCTGCACCTGTCGAACCTGGTGCTGCTGGACTCGGGCGTCGCCGCCTTCGACTGCCTGGAGTTCAACCCGACGCTGCGCTGGATCGATCCGCAGAGCGACGTGGCGTTCCTGTTCATGGACTGCCTGGTGCGCGGCCGCGGCGATCTGGGCTACGGCTTTCTCGACGGCTACCTGGACCGCTCGGGAGACTACGGCGGGGTTCGGCTGCTGCCCTTCTACGCGGTCTACCGGTCCATGGTTCGAGCCAAGGTGGCGGCGCTGCGCCGCGCCCAGGCGGGCGGCGAGCCGGCGCCGGCGCTGGAGCAGCGGTTTCTCGCCCACACGCGCTGGGCCGACGCGTGGCTGGCGCGACCCGCGGGAAGGCTGGTGCTCACCTGCGGCCTGTCGGGTTCCGGCAAATCCTATCTGGCGCGCCGGCTGGTGCCGCGGCTGCCGGCGCTGCGGCTGCGTTCCGACGTTGCCCGCAAAGCGCTGGCCGGCCTGACGCCGGATCAGTCGGCGGCGGCCCCGGTCGGCCAGGGGCTCTACGCCGGCTCGCACAGCGACGCGGTCTACGACTGGCTGGCGAGGGTGAGCGAGGATCTGCTGCGCTCGGGCGAGACCGTCATCGTCGACGCCACGTTCCTCGATGCGGGTCGGCGGGATCGCTTCCTGGCGCTTGCCCGCAGTCTCGGGAGCCCGGCCGTGGTGCTGCATTGCGACGCGCCCGTGGCCATTCTGCGTGAGCGGCTGCGCGCCCGCGCGCGCCAGGCTGACGATCCTTCAGACGCGGATCTCGCGGTGCTGGAGCATCAGCGCCGCGGCTTCGTGCCGCCCCGGGAGCAGACCTTGCGGGTCGACACCGGTCGACCCGTGGACGACGCGATGCTGGAGGATCTGGTTGCCGCGCTGGCGGCGGCCTGACTCAGCGTGGAGCCGGCTGCGCGCGGTTGGCGCAGTCGATGCACAGGCCGGCGTAGGGCAACGCGGCGAGCCGCTCCTCGTTGATGGCGGTGCCGCATTCGGTGCAGGCCCCGAAGGTACCGTCTTCGATCCGGCGCAGCGCCCGTTCGATCTCCCGCAGCTCGGCGTTGACCTCACGATCGAGGGCGACCAGGGTTTCGCCGTTCTCCAGCTCCACCGCCTGCTCGGCGAAATCCGGTGGCAACGGCTCGTCGCGGTGGCGGGTATGGCGTTCGATCCGCTCGCGCCGCTCGACGAGCTCGCTGCGGCGGCTTTCGAGGATCGTTTTGAATTCGGCTGGGTCCACCTGGATTGCTCCTACGAGTATTCGTGACCGTTGCGTTGCTTCGACGTTACAGGAAACGGACCGGTTGTACATCTCCCCACGTCTCCCCGCGTCGCCGTCCGCGGTATGGGGCCGCTGGCCGTGGCGCTCCGGTCGTCGTAAGCTCACCGGCAGCGAAGATGAGCAACTGATCATGGCATACAAGCACGTTCTCGCGGCAATCGACCTCTCCGAGGAGTCCGCCCAGGTTCTCGAAAAAGCCCGCGGCCAGGCCGACAAGTACGGCGCCAGGCTGTCCGTGGTCACGGTGGTCAAGCCGCTGACTCAGGTGTACGGCGGCATCGACGTGGCGCCGCTGGCCGGCAGCGCGGTGTCTTTCGAAGAGCAGGCGGTGGATCAGGCAGAGACCCAGGCCCGGGCCCTGGGCGCGCGGTTCAAGGTCGCTGAGAAGGACGTGCACGTGATTCTCGGAGCGCCGGCGCACGACATCCGGGAGCTCGCTGAGCAGCTCGATGCCGACCTCATCGTCATTGGTACCCACGGTCGCCACGGCCTGGGGCTGCTGCTGGGCTCCACGGCCAGTGCGGTGCTGCACGGCGTCGAGCGTGACGTCCTGGCCGTACGGGTACACCTGGACGAGTGATCCGGGGGTCACCGCCGCGGCGATCTGCCGAGCGCATCAGCCCGCCGGGAAGGCGGTGTCGTAGACGGCGAGGCTGGCGGTACCGCCGGTATGGATGAAGATCAGGTCGTCCACGCCGGCGAACTCGCCGCGGCGCACCCGATCGATCAGCCCGCCGAAAGCTTTTCCCGAGTAAACCGGATCCAAGACGATGCCCTCGGTGGCGCCGAGCAGGCGGATCGCCTGCACGGTGGCAGGGGTCGGCAGGCCGTAGCCCTCGCCCAGATAACGGTCGTCCACGCGCACGTCGTCCTCCGCGATCGACATCGCCAGGCCGCGGTCTTCGATCACCTCGCGGGCCAGTCGCAGCACCTCGGCCGGAAGCGTGGTCGGGTCCGGCTCGGAGACGTTGATGCCGTGGACGCGCGGTAACGCCACGCTGCCGTCCATCGCCAGCCCAGCGAAGCCCGCGAGCAGCCCGGCCTGGGTGCCGGCGCTGGACGATGCGTGCATGACATCGGTGATCGGAAAGCCGATCTCGGCGGCCTGCTCCAGCAGTTCCAGCGCGCAGCGCGCGTAACCCATGGCGCCGATGTGGTTGGAGCCGCCCACCGGAATCGGGTAAGGCAGCGCGCCCTCGCTTTCCAGCGACCGCAGCAGAGCCTGGCGCCGCGAGGCGAACTCGCCCGGATCGACCAGGTGCACCTTGGCGCCCAGCAGATGGTCCAGCAGCACGTTGCCTGAGCTGTCGTAGTGCGGGTGCCGCCACGGCACCTTGCGGGCGAGCAGCAGGTGGCACGGCATGCCGATGGTGGCGCAGGCGGCCGCGGTCTGGCGGGCGTGGTTGGATTGCACCGCGCCGAAAGTAACTACCGCGTCGGCCTGCTCCCGCTGTGCGTCGGCCATCAGGTACTCGAGCTTGCGGGTCTTGTTGCCTCCGGTGGCGAGGCCGGTGCAGTCATCGCGCTTGAGCCAGATGCGCGGGCCGCCGAGCTCGCGGCTGAGGCGCTCGAGGAGCATCAGCGGCGTGGGCAGAAATCCGAGCTCCAGGCGGGGCGCTCCGGTGATCCAGTCATCGTTCATGCCGGCGGTGAGGTCCTGGCGGTTGAGCCGTCACTTTACTCGATGGGGACGATCGATGAGGGAACGATGGCCGCGCGCCGCGCGCTGGCTCTCCATTGCTCCTGATCGAACGTTTAATTAATATGGGTGGACGTGACTCGACGGCAGCGCGGGAGGGGCTCATGAGCAAATCGCGACCGCGGCGACGCAGCGGCGCCGGACGCCCCCGCAAGGCG
>JBFISC010000142.1:0-9213 GCA_041608775.1 Pseudomonadales bacterium
GGCCGGCGTCGACGATGGGCTGCGCCGTCGGGAAATCCGGCTCACCCACCTCGAAGTGCACGACCCGGCGGCCGGCGGACTCCAGCGCCTTCGCGCGTTCAAGCAGTTCCACCACCCGAAAGGGCGTGATCTGCTGCAATCTGCGGGCATACATCGGGGGCGAAGGCTCCGGGAAAAACTTCGCGTCATTATATGGTCAACGTCAGAGGGTTCTGGTAGCTTACGCGCCCTTCGAATTCCCGGCGCCGTGATTTGCGAACGCGGCTCTCAAGTCAGGAACAAGAGATAGAACATGGCGGCATCATCAGGCAGGAAGTCCCCGAAAAAGCCCCGCACCAAAGCCGCAGCCCGCTCGGCCGCGAAGGCAACCAGCAAGGCACCGAAGAAGAAGTCCACGGCAACGCGGAGCAAGGCCGCGGCGACCAGGGCTTCAGCGAACAAGGCTTCGGCGAAAAAGGCTCCGGCGAAAAAAGCGGCAGCAAAGCGGGTGGCGAGCAAGAAGGCGGCGGCGAAGAAAGCGCCGGCGGCGAAGAAAGCGCCAGCGGCGAAGAAGAAAGCGCCGGCGGCTAAGAAACCGGCGGCGAAGAAGAAGGCTGCCAAAAGGCCGGCGGCTAAGAAACCGGCGGCGAAGAAGAGAGCGCCAGCGGCCAAGAAGAAGGCGGCGAAGAAGCCGGCGGCGAAGAAGAAGGCTGCCAAGGCGCAGCCGAAGCGAAAACCCAAGGCGAAACCGGCAGCCAGCAAGACGAGCTCCCGGAAGAAGTCCCCAGCCATGCAGTCGAGAGTTTCCGCGAAGAAATCTATGAGCAACAGGTCCAAAGCCGCGTCCGCGACCCGAACCCGGCCGGCGGGCGCCGCCGTCGACTCCCCGTTCCGGAACTTCACGCCCTACGAGCCGGTAAAAAAAGAGCAGTACATGAGCGATGCCCAGCTCGCTCACTTCCGCTCCATCCTGCTGCGCTGGCGCCAGGAGCTGATGGAGGAAGTCGATCGCACCGTGCACCATATGCGCGACGAGGCTGCCAACTTCCCCGATCCAGCAGATCGGGCGACCCAGGAAGAAGAGTTCAGCATCGAGCTGCGGACGCGCGACCGCGAACGCAAGCTGATCAAGAAGATCGATCAGACCATCGATCGGCTGGACCAGCACGACTTCGGCTATTGTGACACCTGCGGTGTGGAAATCGGCCTGCGCCGGCTGGAAGCCCGCCCAACGGCAACGCAATGCGTGGACTGCAAGTCGCTCGACGAGATCAAAGAGCGGCAGCTGCACGGCTGATCCATGAACCACGACGGGGTCCGCGGCGCCGGGCGCTTCGCGCCCTCGCCCACGGGGCCCCTGCACGCCGGCTCGCTGCTCGCAGCGGTCGCCAGCTTTCTCGATGCCCGCAGCCAGAGTCTCCCCTGGCGGGTCCGGCTGGACGACCTCGACCAGCCCCGCCACGAGGCAGGAGCCGAGCGCGCCATCCTGCTGGCGCTGGAGCGTCACCGCCTGCATTGGGACGGCCCCGTGGACCGGCAGAGCGAGCACGTTGACCGATACGCCGCGGCGCTCGATGAGCTGAGTCGCCAGGGAGCGTTGTTCTACTGTCGCTGTTCCCGCCGAACGCTGCGGAACGCCGATGCCTACCCTGGACGCTGTCGCCACCACGTCGAGCCGAGGCCGGACAGCGCCATCCGGGTGCGCGTGGACGATGCCGTGGTGACCGTCGACGATCTGGTGCTGGGACCGCAGCGATGGACACTGAGCGAGCAGGGCGGTGACTTCGTGGTCCGCCGCCGCGACGGGATCATCGCCTATCAACTCGCCACCGCCATCGACGACGGCAACCCCGACATCACTCGAGTGATCCGTGGCCGGGACCTGCTGCACACCACCCCGAGGCAGGTGTTTCTCATGGAGAGGCTGGGGTTGGACGTGCCCGGCTACGGGCACATCCGACTGCTGGTCGACAGCCAGGGACAGAAGCTCTCGAAACAGAGCCACGCTACGCCCCTGGACCTGACTCGACCGGCTGCCAACCTGACGCGGACGCTGGCCCTGCTGGGGCTCTCGACCGCGCCCGCAACAGACGACTGCGAAGCCCTGCTGGCCTGGGCCGCCGATCGCTTCCTGGTCTCGGGAATCCCGTCGGACGATGCCGTGGCATCGTGAGTATGCATGACGGCTTTGTTACTATCCTCCGCCATGACCCAGGTACTCATCGTCGAGCCTGACGCGGCCGCGCGGGAGCGGCTCCGTGACATTCTGGAAAGCAATGGATTCAGCGTCGCGGAGCCCGGACCGGCCGGCTCGCGAGTCCTCGAATCCATGGACTTCTCCGCTTACCCCTGCGTCGTTGCCAGCGCGGACCGCTGTCTCGGCAGCGACATCGACGTGCTCCGGACCTGCCAGGAGGTGCCGGTCATCCTGGTGGCGGAGAGCGCCGACGTCAGACGCGCTGTGAAGGCGATGAAACGTGGTGCCTGCGACTACCTCGTGATGCCCATCGAGCCGGACGAGCTGGCGGCCGCCGTGGAGCGTTGCATCACCGAGCGGGGGCGGCGACCCGGCGGCGTCGAAGCCGCAGAGTTCCCCATGATCGGCGACAGCGTCCCCATGCTCGAGCTGTTCGAGCGGATCCGCAAGGTCAGCGTCACCGACTCGCCGGTACTGATCCGGGGCGAGTCCGGCACCGGCAAGGAGCTGGTGGCACGCGCGGTTCACGCCGCCAGCCGTCGCGCCCGCGCGCCGATGATCTCGCTCAACTGCGCCACGATTCCACAACGAGTGCTCGAGACGGAGCTGTTCGGCTACAGCCCGTCGGATGCTCGACCCGAGTCGGTCCGCAGCGGTCTGCTGGAGGCCGCGAACGGTGGCACCCTGTTTCTCGACGAGATCGGCGAATTGGGGCTGGAAGCCCAGGCGCGCCTGATGCGGGTCCTGGAGGCGGGCGAGCTACGTCGCTTCGGCTCCACAGAAACCCTCCCGGTGGACGTGCGCCTGATCACGGCAACGCACCACGATCTCGACCGGCTGATCCGTCTGGACCGATTCCGGGAAGATCTGTTCTATCGGCTCAACGTGGTGGCCCTGGAGGTCCCGCCGCTGCGCGAGCGCGGCAGCGACATCCCGCAGATCGCCGACTTCCTGCTGGCCCGCTCGCGGGAGAAGCTCGGCAAGCCGGCCCTGCACTTCGCCGAAGCTGCCCGCCAGGCAATGCTCGAATACGCCTGGCCCGGCAACGTCCGGGAGCTGGAGAACGCCATTGAGCGGGCGGTAATCCTGTGCGACGACGACACCATCACCCCGGACCTGCTGGCCATCGACAGCAACCGACCGCGAACGGCCGAAGCGCCTCCCGCCGGTTCCGAGCGGACCTCGCTCGAGGACTACTTCGTCAGCTTCGTGCTCGCCCACCAGGACAATCTCACCGAGACCGAGCTGGCGGAAAAGCTCGGCATCAGCCGCAAGAGCCTGTGGGAGCGACGGCAGCGTCTGAACATCCCGCGCAAACGCACCAGGCAGCGCGGGCCTCGACGGGACGCCACGTGAGGCGTCGCGCCAAAGCGCAGCATCTCAGCGCCAGGGAACACGGTCTGCAGCGCAACCGGGTGGACAGCAACGCCATCGATGTGGTCGAGCGCCTCGAGGAAGCAGGGTTTCAGGCGTTCCTGGTGGGCGGCTGCGTCCGTGACCTGCTGCTCGGCCGGAACCCGAAGGACTTCGACGTCGCCACCAGCGCGACGCCCGAGCAGGTCAAGCGGGTGTTCCGTCGTGCCCGCCTCGTCGGCCGGCGTTTCCGCATCGCGCACGTCCGCTACGGACGCCACATCATCGAGGTATCGACGTTCCGCAAAGGCCTGGCGGAGGACGAAGACGAGCGCGATCTGGCCGATTCGGGACTGATCCTGCGCGACAACGTCTGGGGTACCCTCGACGAGGATGCGTTCCGCCGCGACTTCACCATCAACGCGCTGTACTACGACCCGCACACCGAGGAGATCATCGACTTCGTCGGCGGGCTCGAGGATCTGGAGCATCGGCGCTTACGGTTCATCGGCGACACCGACGTGCGATTGCGCGAGGACCCGGTCCGGCTGCTGCGGGCAGTTCGGTTCCACGCCAAGCTCGGCTTCACCCTGGACCCGGAGATCGAGTCAGCCATCCCCCAGCTCGCCGATCATCTGCGGGAGATTCCGCCCGCGCGGCTGTTCGACGAGGTCTGCAAGCTGTTCGTGTCCGGCCAATCGCTGGAAGGCTGGAACTACCTTGCTCCCACCCGCCTGCGCCGGGCGTTGTTTCCGTGTGCCCCGCCGGACGACCCGCTGATCTCCCTGGCGATGCGCAATACCGACAAGCGCATCGCCGAGGACAAACCCGTCACCCCAGGCTTCCTGTTCGCCGTGGTGATGTGGCGCGATTACGAGGCCCGCCGCCACGAACTCGCCGAATCGCACAGACCGGCCGAGGCCCGGGCCATCGCGGCGGGGGAAACGCTTGCCCAGCAGCAGCTGATCATCGCGATCCCGAGGCGCTTCTCCCAGTTCGTCCGCGACGTCTGGGGCCTGCAGCATCGGCTGGAGGAACGGCGACCCCGCACCGTCGCGGCCCTGGCGGAACACGAGCGCTTCCGGGCGGCCTACGATTTTCTGGTGCTGCGCGGCGAAGCCGGGGACGGCGTCGAGGAAGCCGGGGAGTGGTGGACCCGCTTTCAGGAGCTCGACCGCGACGGCCGGCAGGCCATGATCGACGCGCTGCGCGGCCAGCCGGGCGCCGAGAAGAGCGGCAAGCGACGACGCCGGCGACGTCGGAAGCGACCCGAAGGTTGAAGCTGCTGCGGGCCGAGTACATGATTGAGCCCGAACCGATCGCATCCCGCTGATGAACACTCAGGCCAAGTTGATACCCCCCGGAGCGCAGAAGTCAGAGCAACCCCGCTTCGTCACGGTGGAGGGCCCGATCGGCGTGGGCAAGACCACGCTGGCGCGGCGGCTCGCAGAGCACTTCGGCTATCCGGTGATGCTGGAACCCTCCACCGACAACCCGTTTCTCGACCGCTTCTATCGCGAAGGCCGGCGCCACGCGCTGCCCACCCAGCTCTACTTTCTGCTCAACCGGGTCCGCCAGATGGGGGACCTGCCTTCCGACGATCTGGTCGGTCCGAACCTGGTGGCAGACTTCCTGCTCGAAAAGGACGATCTGTTCGCACGCATGACGCTGGACGAGAACGAATACGCGCTGTACCGACAGATCTACGACAACCTGGAGATCCGCCCGCCGACGCCGGATCTCGTGATCTACCTGCAGGCGCCCGTCACCGTGCTGCTGTCCCGCATCCGGCGGCGCGGCATCGACTACGAGCGTGACATCGAGCGCGACTACCTGGAAACGCTGAATCGGGCCTACACCGAGTTCTTCCACTACTACGACGCGGCGCCGCTGCTGGTCGTGAATGCCAGCGAGATCGATTTCGCCAACAACGACAGCCACTTCGATGCGCTCCTGGTTCAGCTTTCGAACCTGGACGGCCTGCGTCAGTACTTCAATCCGAACCCGACCCTGCTGTAGTGGCAGACATCGAGCAAGCCGAAAAGCCGGAGCTGAAACCGGCGTGGCAATCCCTGACGAGGCTGGCGACCGTGCTGGGACGCCGGCGCATCATGGAACTGCTCGACGATCCTCGACGCAACGACGCGCTGCGCGTCGAGGCGGCCGGGCTGACGCTGGACCTGAGCAAACAACGCCTCGATAGCGACGCGATTGCCGCCCTGATGGCTCTGGCCAGGGCCCAGGATCTTCCCAGGCGCATCGAGCAGCTCTTTGCCGGCGCGGCCGTGAACACCACCGAAGCGCGCCCGGCCCTGCACACCGCGCTGCGGGCGGCCCCCGGCGAAGCGCCGGACTTCGCCGCCGCCGCGGTTGCCGAGACCCTGGAGCGGCTCCAGCAGTTTGCCGCAGACGTGCTCGCGGGCCGTCGCTGCGGCAACAGCGGCCGGCCGTTCACGGACGTGGTGCACATCGGGATCGGTGGTTCTCACCTGGGGCCGGAGCTGGCGGTGGAAGCCCTCGCGGGGCGGCACCATGCCTTGCGCTGCCACTTCGTTGCCAACGTCGACGGGAACGCCCTCACCAGGGCGCTGCATGGTCTCGACCCGCACACTACCCTGATAGTGGTGGTGTCGAAGTCGTTCTCGACGTTGGAGACCCGGGAGAACGCCGCCGCCGCCCGCAGCTGGTTTCTCGAGCGCACCGGCAGCGTGGCCGCGCTCCAGGAACATTTCGTCGGCGTGACCGCCAATGTCGCCGCCGCCACGGGTTTCGGCATTGCCGAATCCATGATCTACCCGCTCTGGGACTGGGTAGGTGGGCGCTTCTCGCTGTGGTCGGCCGTAGGCATTCCGATCGCGCTGGCCGTCGGCCCGGCAGCATTCGCCGACCTGCTGGAGGGGGCGCGGGCCATGGACCGGCATTTCAAGGAAACGCCCCTGGAACGCAACGCGCCGGTGCTGCTTGCCCTTACCGGCATCTGGAACTTCAACTTCCTCGGCGCGGGGACCCTCGCCGTGCTGCCGTACACGACTCGCCTGCGGCGGCTGCCCGACTACCTCCAGCAGCTGGAGATGGAGAGCAACGGCAAGCGCGTGCACCACGACGGCTCGCCCGTCGGCGTGCACAGCATGGGCGTGGTCTGGGGTGGCGAGGGAACCAATGGCCAGCATGCCTTCCACCAGCTTCTGCACCAGGGGACCCGAAACTACACCGCCGATTTCGTCGTCGTCGCGAGGCCAGACCACGACCTGGAGGAACACCACCGCTGGCTGCTCGCCAACGCGCTGGCCCAGAGCCAGGCGATGATGGCAGGACAGGAAAGCGACGACCCCCATCGTCGCGTACCCGGCGACAAGGCAAGCACCACGCTGATCCTGGAACGGCTCACGGCCCGGGCGCTGGGGGCGCTGCTGGCGCTGTATGAGCACAAGGTCTTTTGCCAGGGGGCAATCTGGAACATAAACTCGTTCGACCAGTGGGGCGTGGAAGTCGGCAAACGCCTGGCCCTGCCCATCCACGACCAGCTCGGCAGCGCCTCGACCATCGACCAGGACGCCTCCACCCGGTACCTGGTCGAACGCCTGCGCCGCATCCGGCAGGCGCAGCAGGACCGATAGGGAGTTCCACATGTCTGAAAAGCACGTCTATCCAGTCCCGGAAGCCACGCAGGACCGCGCCTTCATCAACGAAGACCAGTATCGGGCCATGTACCGTCGCTCGGTGGAGGATCCCGAAGGGTTCTGGGCGGAGCAGGCCGACATCTTCCTGACATGGGAGAAAAAGTGGGACCGTGTCTTTCAGGAGGACATGGCCGCCGGTAAGGTCAGCTGGTTCGACGGCGGCAGGCTCAACATCAGCTACAACTGCATCGACCGGCACCTGCCGGAACGAGCAGATCAGACGGCCATCATCTGGGAAGGCGACGACCCGGGCGACGACCGGACCATCAGCTATCAGACGCTGCACGACGAGGTGTGCCGGCTGGCCAATGGCCTCAGGGAACGCGGGGTGAGCAAAGGCGACCGGGTCTGCATCTACATGCCGATGATTCCCGAAGCCGCCTACGCCATGCTCGCCTGCATGCGCATCGGCGCGGTTCACTCGGTGGTGTTCGGCGGGTTCTCTCCGCAGTCGCTGCAGGACCGGATCCTCGACTCCGACTGCCGCTGTGTGATCACCGCTGATGAGGGCGTCCGCGGCGGGAGAACGGTGCCGCTCAAGACAAACACCGAGGCGGCACTGGCAGACTGCCCGAACGTGCACTCGGTGATCACGGTGCGACGGACAGGTGCCGAGGTCGACTGGCACCCGGAGCGCGATGTCTGGTACCACGAGCTGGTGGAACGACAGGCGACCAGCTGCGAGCCCGAGTCCATGGACGCAGAGGATCCCTCGTTCATCCTCTACACATCAGGTTCCACGGGCAAACCCAAGGGTGTGCAGCACGGCACTGCCGGCTACCTGCTGCACGCGGCCATGACCCACAAGTACGTGTTCGACTACCACGACGGCGACGTCTACTGGTGCACGGCCGACGTGGGCTGGGTCACCGGCCACAGCTACATCGTCTACGGACCGCTGGCCAACGGCGCCATTACCCTGATGTTCGAGGGCATACCCACCTACCCCGATGCGTCCCGCTGCTGGCAGGTGGTGGACAAGCACGGCGTCAACATCTTCTACACCGCGCCCACCGCCCTGCGCTCGCTGATGGGTCAGGGCGACGATTTCGTCACCCGCACATCGCGAGAGACCCTCAATCTGCTCGGCACCGTGGGCGAACCCATCAACCCCGAGGCCTGGGAGTGGTACCACCGGGTCGTGGGCGGAGGTCGCTGCCCGATCGTCGATACCTGGTGGCAGACGGAGACCGGGGGAATCATGATCTCGCCGCTCCCGGGGGCCACCGCGCTCAAACCCGGATCCGCCTCGGTGCCGTTCTTCGGCGTGCAACCGGGACTGATGGACGACAACGGCAAGCTCATCGAAGAGACCGAGGCTCAGGGCAACCTGGTGATCACCCACTCCTGGCCCGGACAGATCCGCACCGTCTACGGAAACCATCAGCGGGTGGTGGATACCTACTACGCCACCTACCCCGGCTATTACTTCACCGGCGACGGCGCGCGCCGGGACGCCGACGGCTACTACTGGATCACCGGACGCGTGGACGACGTTATGAACGTCTCCGGACATCGCATCGGCACCGCCGAAGTGGAGAGCGCGCTGGTGCTCCACGATCAGGTCGCCGAGGCCGCCGTGGTGGGTTTCCCGCACAAGGTCAAGGGTGAAGGTATCTATGCCTACGTAACCCTGATGAGCGGCAGCAAAGAGGATCCGCAGCAGCTGCGCGACGAGCTCCTGGCTCTGGTACGCAAGGAGATCGGTGCCATCGCCAAACCCGACGTCATTCAGTTCGCACCGGGGCTGCCGAAAACGCGCTCCGGCAAGATCATGCGGCGCATCCTCCGCAAGATTGCAGCCGAAGATCTGGATAATCTCGGGGACACCACAACCCTGGCCGATCCGTCGGTGGTGGACGAGCTGGTGGCGAATCGGCAGAACGGCTGAAGCCTTTCCGGTAACCGAGCCGGCTGCCCCGCCCGCCGGCACGGCCTCGATTCGCCGCTGGCGTCTGCCTCAGTCTGTGAGTTCTGTCCATGCGTGCCCCTGCGCCGGCACCC
>JBFISC010000143.1:0-9136 GCA_041608775.1 Pseudomonadales bacterium
GTCATCGCCCAGCTCGGGATGTCGTTCACCCTGTTTGCGGCGTGGAGCAGCGGTGCGCTCGCGAGTGAAGCGACGCTAATCTACCTGGCCTGGGTACTGTTTTTCCACAACTGCTTCGCCTCGCTGCAGGACGTGGCGACCGACGCGCTGGCCGTCGATCTGCTGGGCGAGCGGGAGCGGGGCACGGTGCTCGGGCTCATGTGGGGCTCCAAGCTGGTAGGCGTCAGCGCCGGTGGCGCCGGCCTCGCCATCGTGATTGCCCGGGCCGGTCTGGAGGCCGCCATCGTCCTGCAGGCGTCGGTGATCCTCGCCGTCTGCGCGCTGGTCGTGCTCGGGCGCGAGCGCGCGGGCGAACGCCTGCTTCCCTGGTTGCCCGGCCGGGCGCAGCCCGTTCCGGGGAGAGAGGAGTACGGCTTTCTCCCGACGATGGTCAACCTGAAGGCGGCGATGCTGACGAGGACCGGGTTCGTGCTCGCGCTCATCGCCGCCACCGCGATGATCTGTGAGGGTCTGTACGACCCGCTGACCACGCAGTTCTTCGTCCAGAAGCTCGGCTGGTCCGCAGAGCAGTTCGCCACCGTGCAGGGGACCTGGGGCGTGACCGGAGAGATGGCGGGCGCGCTGTCCGCCGGCTATCTGGCCACCCGGGTCGGCGGTCGGCGGCTGGCGATAGTCGGCCTGGGGTTGATCATGAGCGTCATGCTCGTGTTTTCAGCGACCTCCTGGGCCTGGGAACATCCGGACTATCCCCATGCCCTGCTGTTGCCGACCTTCCGCGGCGGCATCGCGTTCACCACGGTGAGTCTGTTCACGATCTACATGGGCGCGTGCTGGAACGCGGCAGCAGCGACTCAGTTCACGCTGTACATGGCACTCTCGAACATCGGCTATTCCGTCGGCGCAAAGCTCAACGCCTGGGTGCCCGCGCTGGGCATGACCCTGAGCTACGAGCAGTTCTACCTGATGGGCGGGCTGCTGCCCCTGGTCGCGTTGGGGCTGTTCCTGATCCTCGGCCCGGAGCCCGCGGAGCCGCGGGATCCGGAGATTGCGTTGGAGCCCGGGACGGCGTGACGGTCAGACCAGCCGGACGCGGATGTAGGCTCGCTTGTCGAATCGGCCGGTGAGCCTGGCTCCGAGATCGGCCAGCGACATCTGCCACCCGTACTTCCTGCGCAGCAGGCGCAGCGCCCGGCGCTTGTCGCCGGGATGCTCGAGAATCTCGGCAGTCGCCTCGTGATAGTCGCCGAGGACCCGTCCGCGCAGGTCGCAAACGGCGAGCCGTGCCCGCGGGCTGTTGCGCAGCCGCTTCACTTTGCCTGCGTCTCCTGCGGAAAAGATGAAGAACTCACCGTCGTCGTGGGCGGCCCAGACCGGCGTGGCCACCTCTGCGCCGGACTTGCGGAACGTCGCGAGGCTGACGTAGGCCGCGTAGTTCAATTCCGCCGTCACGGCAGGCCCGTCAGCCGGCCTGAACGGCGCGGCAGGCGGTGGTGAACAGCGTCCGTGCGGTGATCATGGCGGTTCCCCGGTCCGATCTGGGTGCCTTACTTTACGCCCAATTCCCGTCAACCTCGAACCAGCCGGCGATCGGCTATCATGTCTGCCGGTCTTGGCCTTTGGGGAGGGGCAGTGCCAGCGTTGGACCCTACCGCGCGGGCGCAAGCGCTGCAGGCGCTGGTTCGCGAGCACGCCGAGGAAGGCGAGCTGTCGCGGCAGCTGCCGGGGCCGGTCGCCCGGGCGTTCGCCGCCAACGGTCTCTACCGCATCGCCGCGCCTGCCTGGTGCGGCGGCGAGTCGGCCGATCCGCTCACCCAGTTCCGGGCCATCGAGGCCATTGCCGAGGCGGACGGCAGCGCCGGCTGGAACCTGATGATCGGCATGGAGACCTTCGGGCTGGTCGCCCCGGGCATGACCAGCTGCGCCGAGATGATCGACGATCCGGCGGTGATCCTCTGCAGTTCCACCGCCGCGGTAGGTCGTGCGGACGCGGTGGAAGGCGGGTTCCGCGTCAGCGGTCAGTGGCAGTTCGTGAGCGGCTGTCAGAACAGCCAGGTGTTCGGCGCCACGGTGCGGCTCTACCAGGCTGGCGAGCCACTGCTCGGCGGCGCGCTGCGCTACGCGATGATCCCCCAGGGCGAGTTCGCCATTCTGGACACCTGGAACGTCGCCGGCATGCGTGGCTCCGGGTCGCACGACGTGCGCGTGGACGATGCCTTCGTGCCGACCCGGCGCATCATCGCGGCCATGGGACCGGGCGAACCGGCCACCGCGGACGATGCCGGCTCGCCGGCGCAGAATGGTGATTCGGCCCTCCGCGCGGCCGCGTTCCAGCGGTTTCCGTTGGGCCCGCGGCTCGCGTACAACAAGGTCGCCGTGGCGCTCGGGATCGCCCGCGCTGCGGTGAGCGCGTTCACGGAACTGGCAGCGGGGAAGACGCCGCGGTTCTCGCGCCACTCTCTGCGCGAGCGCGGCCGCGCCCAGCGCGCGGCCATCGAAGCCGAGCTCGCGGTGTCCGGCAGCCGCGCCCTGGTGACCGATCTGCTGGCGGCGCTGTGGGACGACCTGGTTGCCGAGCGGCGGGTATCCGCGCGCGACCTGGCGATCTTTCAGGCCGCCTGCTCGGACGCAGTGGCCCGGGCCGCGGGCGCCGTGGATCTGCTGGCGGATGCCGCCGGCACCACGGCCAACATGGTTGGCCACCCGCTGGAACGCCTTAGCCGCGACGTGCGGGTCGTGCGTCAGCACCTGACCGTGGCCTCGCACCACATCGACGACGCCGGGCGGGTGCTGCTCGGTCTGCCGGCCGAGGGGGCGATGCTGCGCGGGCTCTGAGCAGCTACCGGGAATTGCCCCGACCGACCCCGGCGCGTCACAATTGCCTATGCGGGGCCGTAGCTCAGCTGGGAGAGCGTCGCGTTCGCAATGCGAAGGTCAGGGGTTCGATCCCCCTCGGCTCCACCAATCTCTGCACAGGAGGTATCCGATGCGGATCGCTCTCACAGGGTTGCTCATGCTCCTGAGTGCCGGATGCGGTCCCAACGGTGATAAGGGCTCTACCTCGACTTCGGCGGAATACGGGCAGGCGCCCGCGGCAACGGAGCGTGGCGGAACGATTTCGGTCGGAGAGAAGACCTGGGCGGTCGTGCCCTCGATGCAGTGTTCCGTGTATCCCGGCATGGTGGTGAGCATCGCCGGGCACGCGGCGGGCGATCCGTCCCTGGAAATCGTCATCGACTACGGCGGGCCCACCGGGGCGCGGGTCGGCGGCGACGGCAGCGCCGACGCCTGGCGTGCGGTAGCCGAGACGCTGGTCGTGGAGATCGACCGCAAGCGCGTGCGTGGCACCGCGAGCTTCAGGCAAGGCTTCAGCAGTGAGGCACAGACCGTGCCTGGATCGTTCGACGTCAACTGCGGTTAGCCGACCACCCATCAACCGGGATTATTCGATATGAACAAAGTCGCCGGCCTTCATCATCTCGCCATCTGCACGGCCAACATGAAGCAGCAGATAGAGTTCTTCACCGACAAGCTCGGCATGGAGCTGGTCGCCCTCTACTGGATGCACGGGGTCGAGAACACCTGGCACGGGTTTCTCCGTCTGAACGACGAAAGCGCCATCGCCTTCGTCTGCAATCCGGACATCGAGGGCATCGACGTCGAGATCGGCGCTACCCATGCAGGCAACCCCGGCGCGAACTGCGCCCGCGGAACCATGCAGCACCTGGCGCTCAAGGTGGCCGATCACGATGAGCTCATGGCGATGCGTGACCGCCTGCGGAGCAAGGGCGTGCCGGTGATGGGCCCGGTGAATCATGGCATGTGCGTGTCGATGTACTTCGCCGGCCCCGAGAACCTGTCGCTCGAGCTCTCCTACTCCAACGAGCCCATCGACGCGCGCGCCTGGTGCGACCCCGAGGTAGTCGCGCTGGCCGGCATCTCGGCGGAGGAGCTCGAGCGCTACCAGCACCCTGCGGCGTTCGAGAGCCAGGGTGGCGCCGTGCCGCAGCCGGCCCTCGACGGGCCCGGCCCGCACATGACCAACTATCCGCCCGGCGCCTACGAGCGGATCATGACCGTGCCGGACGAGGCGATGTGGGACTCGCTGGAGAGCGAGCCGCCGGTAAAGGTGAAAGCCCGAGCCTGACGGCGGGCAGAGCCATCGCGGCTGCCGGTCAGAGTATCGCCGCCCACTTCTCAGGGTAGATCTGAATCAGTTCGATCAGGGTGCCGTCCGGATCGGCGCAGATCGCCACGTCGGCCAGGCCGTCTCGGCCCGGTTGCGGGGGCGACACGAACTCGACGCCCTGTTCGCTCAGCCTGGCGTACTCGGCTCGAAGGTCTGAAGAGGCGAGGCACAGCCGTACCAGTCCCAGGTCGGCATTGCTTGCCGGCTGCTGCTGCGATTCGCCCGTGAGCTCGGTCAGATCGATCTTCGGGAAGCCGTCATCGAGCTGCATGATGCAGGCACGGCCGCGGGAGCCGCGCGGTAGCCCGAGGGCGCGAGCTGTCGATTCCTCCATGACGGTCGGTTCTGCTGCGCCCAGGCCGAGATAGGGGATGCCGGGGATGAACACCTCGAACCCGAGCTTCTCGTAGAACGCGATCGCGCGCTCCAGATCGCTGACGTTGATGTTGATGTGACCCCATGAGAGCGGCTTGGATCGATCGCTCATGAGCCGGCCCCCGATGTTTCCAGCAGCGGCTGGTAGCGATCCAGCAGCGCCCATATCTCGTCGCGCGGCGCCGACGGCAGCGGCAGGATGGCGCGGGTGATGCCGGCCTCGCGGTAGCTGCGCAGCGTTGCCGCATCCGGGCGCGCGCCGAACACGCTCACGCTCAGCGTCGCCATCGACCGCTCGTGCTCGTCCGCGATACGTCTCAACCGCGCCAGGTTCTCCGCCGCGTCGAAGCCGCCGCGGCCCCGCGGCAGCCAGCCGTCGCAGTAGCTGACCACCCGGCGCAGGGTGTGGTCGGTCTCGCCGCCGAGGATCACGGGTGGGTGGGGCGTCTGCACGGGCTTGGGATAGCACAGGCTCTCGGAGAACTGCACGAACTTTCCCTGGTAGCCGGATTTCTCCTCGGTCCACAGCGCCTGCATGGCGCGCACCTGCTCTTCCATGCGGGCGAAGCGGGTGTGGTACTCGGTGCCGTGGTGGGCCATTTCTTCCCTGTTCCAGCCGCCGCCGATGCCGAAGATGAAACGGCCGTCGGAGAGCCGGTCGATGCTGGCGACCAGCTTGGCGGTCACGAGCGTGTCCCGTTGGGGCAGCAGGCAGATGCCGGTGCCGAGCTTCAGCGTGCGGGTCGCGGCGGCGGCGAAGGACAGCGCGACGAAGGGATCGTAGGTGTGCCAGTACTCCTTGGGCAGCTCTCCGCCGCCCGGCCAGGGGGATTCCCGGGAGGTGGGGATGTGGGTGTGCTCGGGGACGAACAGCGACTCGTAGCCGCGCTGCTCGAGCTCCGCGGCCAGCTCGTCGGCCCGCACGGCGTAGTCGGTGGCGAAAATCAGAGCGCCGATGTGCATGGTTCTCTCTCCTAGGTTGAAGCCGGCATCAGGCCCAGCAGCGCCTGGGCCACCGGGTTGACCAGTCCGGGGGATAGATCGGTACGGGACCGGTCCACCTGCTGCATCCTGAACACGTCTGTCGGGCCGAAGCCCGGCAGCCAGCCGCAGAACCAGTATCCCAGCTCGCGGCTCATCTCGACTCCGGCCTCGATGCCGGGGTCTCCCATCGCGAAGTCGATCTGCCGGCAGGGGAAGTCGGGCTCGTCGAAAGCCGCCAGCCGGCGGTCGAAGTCCGCCCCCACCCGGGTGACGGTCAGTCGTGCCAGCCCGCGTCTGGCGAATTGCGCGGAGCGGGTCTGGCTCGGCGCTCGGAGAGCCGCCGCCGGCGCGCGCCAGCGGCGCTCGAGCCCGGTGGCGAGGGCGAACTGGCGGACGAACGCTGCCGCATGCTCCGGCAGGTAGGCGGGCTCCGGTTCCCCGCCGCTCCCGGTCTCCACCAGAGGCTCGTAGACGATGGTGGCCGCCTGCCGGGCTTCCGCATGGCGTGCCGTCACCTGGCCGTGGGTCTCGGCCGGGATGTAGCCGAGCATCAGCCCCACCTCGAACCCGCCCTTCACCGACTGGCGCTGCATGATGTGGTGGTCGGTGGTGGGGTAGTGCAGGTAGCCCCGGTAGCCGAGCTCGATGCACCAGTCCTTGAGCCCGGCGCCGATCTGCCAGGCGAGCCCCTGGCCCCGGGCGGTCGGGTCCACGACCGTATTGCCGAGCTCCACCACGCGCGCGTCGGGGTGAACGGTCATGGCCATGTGGCCGATCACCTTGCCGTCCTCGCTGAGGGCGCCGACGCAGCCGACGCGCCGCTCGCGCATGCCCTCGGCGAGCCGCTCCGGCTGGTAGAACAGCTCGTTCGCGTAGCTGTCCCCGTACACGCGCCGGAAGCAGTCCACCACGGCGGCAGCGTCTTCTGGTTGCAGTCTGCGGATGTTCACGCTGTGATGAGCCTTTCCGTCGCGCAACAGGGGCTTACATGCTGACACTATTCTACGCGCCCGGTGCCTGTTCCCGCGCCTCGCACATCGCGCTGCGGGAGGCTGGTGCCGAATTCGAGCTCCGCCCGGTGGATTTCGCCAACGCCGAGCAGCGCGGCGACGCCTACCGGAGAGTGAACCCCAAAGGCCGGGTTCCCGCGCTGGCGACCGACCGGGGCGTTCTCACCGAGACGCCGGCCATTCTTGCCTACGTGGCGCAGACTTTTCCGGAGGCGAATCTCGCCCCGCTGGACGATCCGTTCGAGTTCGCACGCCTGCAGGCTTTCACCAGCTACCTGTGCGCCACGGTGCACGTGGCCCACGCGCACAGCCGTCGCGGCGAACGCTGGGCCGACGACGAGGCGGCCATCGCCGAGATGAAGCGCAAGGCGCCCGAGGTGATGGCGGAGTGCTTCGAGCTGATCGAGAACCAGATGTTTGCGGGCCCGTGGGTGATGGGAAAGGCGTACTCCATCGCGGACCCTTACCTGTTCACCATCACCCAGTGGCTGCCCGGGCATCGGGTCAACGTCGCCAGGTATCCGAAGATCCGCGACCACCTGCAGCGGATGTCGGCGCGCCCGGCGGTTGCCGAGGCGCTGCTGGCCGAAGGCAGCTGAGGAGCGCGGATTTCACGTCGCGGCGGGGTTCTGCTATACACGTCGGGAGGCTCAAAGGGAGGAGCTGCCATGGCCGAGAACGCGCGCGAACCGGCTCGAGAGTTCGACGATCCCGTTACCCTGAATCCGGTCATCGGTCTGCGCTTGCAGGATCTGCTGAGCGCGGGTGAGATCCTGCTGCGCCAGGCGGTGCTGCAGCCGAACCTGGTTGCCGAGCAGGTGGCCCGGTTCAACCAGGAGCTGGTCAGAATCGTCACGGGCGAATCGGATCTGGATGCCTCGCCGAGAGATCGCCGCTTCTCCGACCCGGCCTTCAGCGAGAATCCCGTGTACGGGTTCGCCAAGAAGAGCTGGCTGGCGTGGCAGCGGAGTCTGAACGACTGGGTGGACGGCTGCGGGCTGGATGAACTCGACCAGGAGCGGGCGCGCTTCGTGGTCAATCTGGTGGCCGACGCGCTGGCCCCGACCAATTCCCTGCTCGGCAACCCCTCGGCGCTGCGCAAGGCCCGGGAAACCGGGGGCGCGAGCCTGCTGAAAGGCCTGCGCAACTTCGTCGACGACATGGTGAACAACCACCAGATGCCCGCCCAGGTGGACAAGTCGGCGTTCAAGGTCGGCGAGAACCTGGCGACCACGCCGGGCGCGGTGGTGTTCCGCAACGAGCTGATCGAGCTGGTCCAGTACCAGCCGACCACCACCATGGTCTGCGCGCGTCCGGTCTTCATCGTGCCCCCGCAGATCAACAAGTACTACCTGTACGACCTCTCCCCGAACAAGAGCATGGTCCGCTATCTGGTGGATCAGGGGCTGCAGGTGTTCGTGGTGTCCTGGCGCAATCCGCGTGCCGAGCTGCGCCACATGGGCATGGACCAGTACGTGCAGGCCCTCGACGAGGCCCTGCGGGCGACCCTCGAGATCACCGGGCAGGAAGACGTGAATGCCGTCGGCGCCTGCGCGGGCGGCATCACCCTGACCCTGGCGCTGGGCCATTTCGCCGCGCGCGGCTGGCGTCCGGCGAGCTCACTCACACTCATGGTGAACGTGCTGACCTTCGCCGATCAGGATTCCCTGATGACGGCATTCACCACCCCGCAGACCATCGATGCCGCGCGCAAGCGCTCGGCCCGGGAAGGGGTGCTCGACGGCTACGACACCGCCAAAGTGTTCAACTGGATGCGGCCCAACGACCTGATCTGGAACTACGTGGTCTCGAACTACCTGCACGGGGAGGATCCGCCGACCTTCGACATCCTCTACTGGAACAACGACTGCACCCGGCTGCCGGCGCAGCTGCACAGCGACTTTCTCGACCTGTTCCAGGACCATTCCCTCGAACGGCCCGGCGACGTGGTGGTGAACGGCACCCCCATCGATCTGAGGGCGACGGATTTCGACGTCTTCATCACCGGCGGCACCACGGACCACATCACCCCCTGGCAGGCGTGCTACCGGTCCGTGCCCCTGTTCGGCGGCAAGGTCGAGTTTCTGCTGAGCTCCGCCGGCCACATCCAGAGCGTGCTCAACCCGCCCGGCAATCCGAAGGCCGTGTTCTGGTCAAATCCCGGGACCCCGGATGATCCGGAGGCATGGCGCGCGACGGCGACCCAGCACAACCAATCCTGGTGGGAGTACTGGACGCAGTGGCTGCGCGAGCGCGGCAACGGGGAGCAGCCGGCTGCGGCCTCCCTGGGCAGCGGTAGCCATCCGGCGATCACGCCCGCGCCGGGAACCTAC
Organism: Pseudomonadales bacterium; assembly: GCA_041608775.1. GTDB lineage: Bacteria > Pseudomonadota > Gammaproteobacteria > Pseudomonadales > Azotimanducaceae > UBA7803. Next base: position 8,889 of record JBFISC010000143.1, read on the forward strand.
GTGTTCGAGTAACCGGTGCCCCTGCACTTCCAGCACGTCGACGCGGACGGCCTCCAGGTCCGGGTCGCACAGCGCAATCCCCACGCGCAGGCACAGGGCAGCCTGCTGATCTTCAACGGCGTCGGCTCGCCCATCGAGGTGCTGACGCCGTTTCTCAAGACCCTGGACCAGCACCACCTGATCACCTTCGACATGCCGGGCGTCGGCGGCTCGAGCCGCCCGTTCGGTCCTCAGCGCCTGCGCCACTA
>JBFISC010000144.1:0-9130 GCA_041608775.1 Pseudomonadales bacterium
CACCACCCTCAGCAACACGTAGCCCCAGGCGAGCCCGACTCTCCAGTCATCCAGAACATGTCCCCTGCCTTCCCGGCGGAACTTTGCAGCCTGCGTCAGCTTCGCTCAGGAGGCAAGGGCCGGAGCGCCGCCCGGGGCGAAGGTCGGGTAGACTCCTCGCTTTCTTCGCGCCGGGGTACCCGTGCAGGAATTTTCGGTCGGCTACGCCAGACGTACGCTGCTGGCCTCGCTGGTCAGCGTCGGCATGGGCTTCACCGTGCTGTTCCCGGTGCTGGCGCCGCTCGGACGGGAGATCGGCCTGAGCGAGTTCCAGATCACTGCCATCATCGCCACCTCAGCGCTGACCGTGTTCCTCTCCACGCCGGTGTGGGGCCGGATGAGCGACGTCTGGGGACGTAAACGGGTCATGCTGGTCGGTCTGTTCGGCTTCTCTGCCGGCACGGTGCTGTTCAACTCGGTGCTCTACGCCGGGCTCGCCGGCGCGCTGACCGGCTGGCTGCTTTTCGCCACGCTGGTGCTGGCCCGGGTTCTGCACGCCACCGTCATGGCCGCTTCCATGCCCGCGGCCAATGCCTACATGGCGGACATCACCGACGCGGAAAATCGCACCAGAGGCATGGGCGCCGCCGGCGCCGCCAACAACGCCGGCGCCATTCTCGGTCCCGCAGTGGCGGCCCTGGCATTCATCTCGCTGCTGACGCCACTGTGGGTCATGGCCGCGGTGGCGCTGCTGAACGGCCTGTTCGTGTGGCGTTTTCTGCCGGAGCCGCCGCGCCATCGCGCGCCGGTCCGGCAGCCACGCATGAAGTACACGGATCCCCGCATCTTTCCCTTCGTCATCGTCGGCGTGACCATGTTCACCGGCATGGCGCTGGTGCAGCAGACCATGGGCTTCCGCTTCCAGGACGCGTTGGCGCTCAGCGCCAGCGAAACGGCCCGCACCTTCGGCCTGGCGATGATGCTCTCCGCCGGCTGCTCGCTGATCGCCCAGGGCGTGGTGGTGCAGCGGCTGAGCGTGCCGCCGTTCCGGCTGCTGCGTCTGGCCCTGCCGCTGCTCATCGTCGCGTTCACCCTGATGGCGCTGCTCGACTCCCAGCTCGGGCTCACCGCGGCCATGATGATTCAGGGCTTCGGCATGGGTCTGGCCGGCCCCGCGTTCATGGCCGGCGCGTCGCTGGCCGTTTCCGCCGAGGAACAGGGCTCTGTGGCCGGCGTGGCGGGATCATGCGGCCCACTGGGCTTCACGCTGGGCCCGCTCATCGGCGGGGCGCTGTATCAGCTTCTGCCTGCGCTCCCATATGCCTTCGCCGCAGGCATGTACGTGCTGCTGCTCGGGAGCATGGGCTGGATCGGCAAACGTGTTTCAACCTGAGGCCCAACGGGCTACAGTCCGACGCAGGGGCGTCGACAACTCGAGGGGAGAGACACGATGATCCGGGCACCTCGCTACCTGGCAGCAGGACTGCTGTCGCTGACCATCGCCGGCTGCTCACAGGAGCCGGCCTCCGAGCCCCAGCCGCCGGTGACGGCCGCACCGGCGGAAACCGTCGCCGCTCCGCCCGCCATCGAGCGCAATCCCAACCGCAACGCCTATTTCGGCGACCTGCACGTGCACACGAACCTGTCCTTCGACGCGTACCTGTTCGGCACCCGGCAGACCCCGGACGATGCCTACGAGTTCGCCAAAGGCGCGGCCATCGAGCACGCCTCGGGCTTCCGGATGCAGATGAAGAAGCCGCTGGATTTTCTCGGGGTTTCCGACCACGCTTTCCTGCTCGGCATGATGCGTGAGATCGCCGAGAACCCGGATGGCGAATACGCGGACCATCCGGTTGCCGACCCGGTCCGCGGAGCCACCAGCGCCCAGGGCTCCAACGCTGCGTTCGCTGCGATTCTCGGATATCTCCAGGGGCTGCAGCAGGACGGCAGCGAAAACGACCTCGACGACCGCGACGTCATGCGCAGCGCCTGGCAGGAAATCATCGAATCCGCTGAGCGCCACGACGACCCCGGCAACTTCACCACGTTCATCGGCTACGAGTACACCAGCTCCGGACCGCAGTTTCAGAACCTGCACCGCAACGTGATGTTCCGCGGCAGCGACGTGCCGGCGACGCCGTTCAGCCGCTTCGACTCGCTGAACCCGGAAGACCTGTGGTCGTGGATGGACGCGCGCCGCAGCGAGGGTATGGATGCGGTCGCGATCCCGCACAACCCCAACGGCTCCGACGGCTGGATGTTCCAGACCACCAACTTCGCCGGCGACCCCATGGATGCAGCGTACGCCGAGATCCGCATGCGTAACGAGCCCATCGTCGAGAACACCCAGGTGAAGGGCACCTCAGACACCCATCCGCTGCTTTCGCCCAACGACGAATGGGCGGACTTCGAGATCATGCCGATCCGGGTGGCGAGCGATCTGCCCTCGCGGCCGAACGGCAGCTATGTCCGCGAGGCCTGGCTGAACGGCCTGCTCATGGAAACCGAGCAGGGATTCAACCCGTACCGTTTCGGAGTGATCGGATCTTCGGATACCCACAACGCCGCAGGCTCGTTCGAGGAGGACAACTACTGGAGCAAGACCGGCATGACCGACATCGAGCCGTACCAGCGCGGGTCGGTGCCGCTGCCCGACTCACCGCCCGACGATCCCGAGTACGCCAGCGGCGCCTCGCAGTACTGGGGCGCCTCCGGCCTGGCCGGGGTGTGGGCCGAGTCGAACACCCGCGCCGACATTTTCGACGCCTTCCGCCGCAAGGAAACCTTCTCCACCAGCGGCCCGCACATTCAGGTGCGTTTCTTCGGCGGCTACGGCCTGGACGACACGCTGCTCGAAGATGCGGACGCCATCAGCCGGGCCTACCAGCAGGGCGTGTCCATGGGCGCCGACCTGGCCGCGGCACCTGCCGACGGCGCACCCGTCTTCTTCGTCTGGGCAGCCCGGGACGCCGACAGCGTTGCGCTGCAGCGGCTGCAGATCATCAAGGGCTGGATCGAAGACGGCGAGCCCGTGGAGTCCGTGATCGACATCGCCTGCTCCGACGGCCTGGCCGTGGATCCGGCCAGCGGCCGCTGTCCGGACAACGGCGCCCGAGTGGATCTGGGCACCTGCGCGGTGACCGAGGGCAAGGGCGCGGGCGAGCTGAAAGCCGTGTGGCGGGATCCGGCCTTCGATCCCAATCAGAAGGCGTTCTACTACGTGCGGGTGCTGGAAAACCCCAAGTGCCGCTGGTCCACTTGGGATGCGATCCGCACCGGCGTCGCGCCGCGACCCGACATGCACAGCACGCTGCAGGATCGGGCCTGGTCCTCGCCGATCTGGTATCCGGGCGCCTGACCGGCTCAATCCGGCCCGGGCGTCTCGCCCAGCGCCCGCCGCGCGATCTCCAGCGCCTCTTCGATCTCGGCGTCGCCGTGGGCGAGGCTCAGGTTCCAGTTCAGCGCCGGATGGAATATCGCACCCAGTTCCGCCGCCCGGCGCGCGAACGCGCGTTGCCGCTCGAAGCCCGGGTCGTTTTCGAACAGCAGGGTCGGCATGGTCACCGGACCGGTCACCGAGATCCGGTGTCCGGTGGCCGCAGCAGCTGCGATCAGACCGTCGCGCAGCCGCTCACCAGCACGCGTGAGCCTGCGGAACACGTCGTCACGCTCGTAGATGTCCAGCACCGCGAGCGCGGCGCGCATGGGCGGCGCCTCGAACACGTAGGTGGATGTGTACAGGATCTTCCGCGCAGCCGGGCGCAACGACTCGCGGCCGAGCAGCACGGACACCGAGTAGCCGTTGCCCAGCGCCTTGCCCAGACAGATCAGGTCGGGGTCCACCCCGAGCAGGTGCTCGGAGCCCCGGGGATGCAGGCGGAACCCGTGACGGACGTCGTCCAGCACCAGCAACACGCCGTTGCGCTGCTGCAGCGCCTCGATGGCGGACAGGAACGCCCCTTCGGCCGGCCGCGTGGGCTGGCGCGGATTCTGGTCCAGCGGGTTCAGCAGCACCGCAGCCAGGCTGTCGCCGGCGGACGCGGACAGCGCACGCACCGCATCGGCGTCGTTCCAGGCCAGGCGCTGCACCCGCCTGGTGACATCGGCGAGCGCGCCGGCCGGCGGCCGGATCGCGAGCTCCGGGTCGGAACCGTGATAGGCCGACTCGAACGCCAGCACCCGGCTCCGCTGGGTGTGCTGACGGGCGACACGAACGCTCAGGCCGAGCGGCTCGGAGCCGGTCTTGGAGACAATGCCCCAGCCCATGGCGGGGTAGCGACCGAGCAGCGCTTCCACCAGATCCACCAGCGCCGGCGGCAGGAAGCTGGCGCTGACCGCACGCCCGGCCTCGCTGCGCGCGGCGGCCTCGACCTCGGGGTGACGGTACCCGAGCAGGTTCGGACCGTTGGCGCCGAGGAAGTCCAGGTATCCGCGGCCATCGGCATCGATGACCCGGCATCCCTCCGCCGCGGCGATGAATCCGGGGAGCACGCCGCGACCAGCGAAGTCCGCGCTCCGGGTCAGGTACACGCCACCGCCCGGCAGCACGCGATCGGCGCGGCGCCACAGGGACCGGCCCTCAGGCCCGTCTACGCCGGACGGCGGGTCATCCGCCTCAGGTCCTCTTTCGCTCATCTTCTTCGCACGCCTTGCTCGCTCACGCGTTCCGCTCATGGAGCCCGCGCAGCAGCGCCGGCAACACCACGTAGGTCACCAGCAGCATCAGCGAGATAGCCAGGGACAGCAACAGGCCGACTGAGGCGGCCCCTTTGTGAGGGCTGAATGACAGCGACACGAACGTGCCGATGGTGGTGAGCGCGCTGATCGCCACGGCCCGCGCCGTGCTCGACGAGAACACCGCGTCGATGCTGCCGTCGCGGGCGAAGCGATGCACCACGTGGATGCCCGTGTCCACGCCCAGGCCGAAGATCAGCGGCACGACCAGTACGTTGGCCATGTTGAGGGTTACACCCAGGACCTCGGCGAGACCAAAGGTGAACAGCAGCGTCAGCAGCAGCGGCACCAGCACCAGCACCGGCAGCGACAGATTGCGGAAGTACAGGATCAGCAGCACCAGAATGCAGCCCAGAGCAAGCGCCGCCGCCTCCAGGAACGCGGTCACCACCACATCCCCCACGCCCCATTCCACCACGGCTCGCCCCGCGTAGTTGGGTGCCACCGCTGCGACCGCGGTAATGAACGCCTCGGTGGCCTCGCGGGTGGCCAGCGCCCCCGCAGGCGCGACGGAGAGCAGCCAGCGGCCATCCGGCGCGATCATCCGGGATTGCACGTCGGCAGGGAGGTCTGCGATGCCGAACGGCGCCGCGTCGAGCATCTCCCGCAGGCTGTCCAGCCCTTCCTCGAGCTCCCCGTAGAGCTGAGCGTCCAGGCGGACGACCTCGTCAGGATCGGCGGTGACCCGACGCAGCCCATCGAGCAACGCCCGGTACGCCTCCTGCCGGTCGGCGGGCACGGCGTCGGCCACTTCGGCGAGGTAGTCCACGGCCTCGGGCAACACGTCGCGGTACTGGGCCGGCTGCACCGCGTCGATGGTGGCGATGAGGTCGGCCGTGTCCTCGAGCCGCGCCTGCTTCTCCACCTGCTCCGAGGGTATCCAGTCCCCCGGACCGGTCACTTCGGCGACTTCCGGAAGCTTCTCCAGACGGCGCGTCAGCTCGGCGGCGGCCCCGGCGTCCGCGGCGAGCACCGAAATGCTGTAGTCGGTGCTGATTCCCTGATCCTGCAGCTCGAGCAGCGTGCTCATTGCTTCGGTCTCGGCATCGCGTAACGCCAGCACGCTGTAGTCGAAGCGCAGCTCCCTGGCGCTCCACAAAGCCACGAGCGCCAGCACCATCGTCACCGCAAGCACCGGCAGCGGCCGTCGCGATATCGCGTGCTGCTTCGGCATCCGCCTCCCCCAGTCGCCGCTCGGCATGCCGAAGGCCCCGAACAGCGCCGGAATCAGCGTCAGCGTCAGCACCACCGCGATGACCATGCCGGCGCCCGAGATGATCCCCAGCTCACCGAGACCGCGATAGGCCGTCGGCGCGAACGACAGGAACGCGATGGACGACGTCGCCATGCACAGCAGCAGCGCCGGACCGATCTCCCGCGCCGCCCCGACACAGGCCCGACTGTCCGTCCGCCCGGCCGCGTGCGCATCGCGCACTCGCAGCGCGAAATGCACGGCGAAATCGACCCCCAGCCCGAAAAACATGATGACGAACATGAGCGCCAGAGTATTGAAGGTGCCTACCGTGAGGGCGGCAAACCCGAGAGTCAGCACGCTGCCGACCAGCAGCATCAGGCCGATGGCGACGATGATTCGGAGCGAGCGGACGCCAAGCCCGAGGATGAGCGCGAGCAGCAGCAGGGAAAGCGTCCCTGCAATGCCGATGCCCTCCAGGGCCGCGCCGATCTCTTCGTTCGCAAGCACCACCTCGCCGGTCAGCCGGACGGCGACGCCGTCGGGCACCGGGGTCTCCGCCACGACCCGATTCAGCAGGGCCACCAGCTCCGCGCCAGGGAGAGCGCGATCGTGACGCTGCAGGCCTTTGACCTGCAGCAGCGCGTAATGCACGTTGACCGAGTCGTCGCGAAGCGGCGGATACACGTCGAGGCTGATCCTCACCGGGCCGTCGGTCGCGAAGCTCCGCGCCAGCGACGCCATGGGATCGGGCAGCGGCAGACCGCTGCCGGCGGAGACCTGATCCGCGAAGGTCATGGCCGCGTTGCTGAGGCCGGCGCTCTCCGACAGCCGCAGCAGCGGCCCGTAGTCCACCTCCACGCCCTGAAGCCAGTCTGACAATGTCTCCAGGTCCAGGTAGTAGAGCCGGTGCCGAGCGAGGAACGGATCCACCGTCGGGGCAAACACGAAGTCCAGCTCGCCCCGCCCGCGCAGGGCATCCGCGAGCTGCCGAGCGACGTCCTCGACATCCTCGGCGTTCGCGCCGGAGACCACCACGACGGCGGTCTGCTGCAGCTCCGGAAATGCCGCCTTGAACTGCTGATCGTGCTGATACCAGTGCAGGTCAGCCGACGGCCGGATGAGCCGGCTCAGATCCGAATCGATCGCGGCGTAGCGCAGGGCCGCGCCGGCGGCCGCCAGCGCCAGCAGCGCCAGCGCCACCAGCACCGGCCAGGGCCGCCGCAGGCAGAGCCCGACCCAGCGGCCGAGGGCCTCGCCGACCAGCTCGCTCACGAAACCCCCCGGCGGGCCGCCGGCGCATCACCGCCAGCCCGACTGTCCAGCACCTGCGCGTAAACCGCCATGAGGTCGCTGACGCAGCGCGCGTGCCGGTATGCGGCGGCGCGCCGTCGGTTGGCTTCCCCCTCCGCCCGGCGTTCGGCCGGGTTGCCCAGCCAGAAGTCGATCCTGGCCGCCAGCTCCCCGGCGTCGCCCGGCGGGAACGAAGCCCGGTGATGCTCGACCAGCGAGCCGCTGGCACTGTCCGGCGCCGCGGCGACGATCACCGCGTTCCCGGTCGCCATGGCTTCCAGCACCGACATGCCTTCGAGCTCGACGCCGCCGCAGTGCACGAACAGATCCGCGCCGAGGTAGCCCTTCAGCAGGTCCTGGTCAGACGCCGGGCCGATCTCCGCGCGGACGCCCAATCGGCGCGCCAGCCGGGTCAGCGGCTCCTGCCGGGGCCCCGCGCCGACCAGCGACACGCGGATGGATTCCCGATGCGCGCTCCGCGCCACCGCCTCGAGCAGCACGGACTGCTGCTTCTCCCGGGCGAGGCGGCCGACGGACAGCAGCCGGAACCCGGAGTCGTGCGGATCCGTCCGCGGTGGCCGCGTCGCATCCGGTCGCGCCGCGTCTGGACGCGCAGCGTCTGGACGCGCGGCGTCGAGAAAGGTGTCGGGGACGCCGTTCGACACCACGCTGATCGGCGTCGCCACCCCGTGCTCTCGCAGCAGGCCGGCGGCGAATTCCGACGGTGCGATCACCCGCTCCGCCCGGCCGAAGAAACCACGATCGAACAGACGGTACAGCAGCCTCGTCAGCCAGCGCCCGCGCAGCCCGAGGTTGCCGAGGATGTTCTCCGGCTGCACGTGGAACGAGCACACCACGGGAATGCCCATGCGGCGCGCTTCGGTGACGGCAACCCAGCCGAGGAAGAACGGATACTGAACGTGCAGCACGTCGCAGCCACGGAGCGCTTCCCGGACCCGCCCCCGGACGGGCCGCGCCAGCGGCGAGCGCATCGCGTCGATGATCCGGTTGACCCCGGGAATCCGCAGCGGCTCGAACGCCACCCGCTCGCAGGGAACCAGGCCGCCGTCCAGGCTCAGCAGCCGCACCCGCACCCCGCGCGCCGCCATGGCCGCGACGAAGCGTCGGGTGGAAACCACCGTGCCGTTGAACGGTTGATCCCACGGATCCAGCACGATCGCGATTCGATGACTCAACGGCTGCGCCCGCGGGAAGGAATCGAGAGGTTGCCGTGGCCCGTCGGCCGGGGCAAGTTGATTCCCCAGGAGGTAGGCCGTGTCCCCACCACCACGACCAGATCAGTCACCCCACCCGCGCAAGGCCCGCGACCTGGCGATCGTCGCCGCGGGCTATGCCTGCGCTGCCGCTGCCGCTTACGCCTGCGTGGTCCGGCTCGACTACCATCCGCTGCTGACCGTCCTCATCGCCGATGTCCTCGCCACGGCCGTGATCTTCGCGTTCAGCGTCGTTTTCCGGAACTCGTCCTGGTACGACGCCTACTGGAGCGTGGCGCCGCCGCTGATCGCCCTGTGGCTCGTGAGCCTCGCGGACCACGCGGATCCGGCGCGGACCGTGCTGGTGCTCACGGTGGTGACGCTCTGGGCCATCCGGCTCACCGCGAACTGGGCCTGGGGCTGGCAGGGGATGGGCGACGAGGACTGGCGCTATCGCGATCTGAAATCCCGCAGCGGCAGGCTGTGGTGGCCGCTGTCGTTTCTCGGCATCCACCTGTTTCCCACGCTCGTGGTGTTTCTCGGATGTCTGCCCCTGTATCCGGCCCTGGTGCTTGGCACCGCGGCCCCGGGCTGGCTCGACGCCGTCGCCGTCGCGCTGGGCCTGTCATCGGTATGGTTGGAGTTCGAGGCGGACCGGCAGCTGCATGCGTTCCGGGCGCAGCGGCGCAGCCGCGCCGAGACCCTGAGCCGCGGCGTC
>JBFISC010000145.1:0-9081 GCA_041608775.1 Pseudomonadales bacterium
AAAGGTTAACGCCCGGCACAAAGCAGAAACAGCGCGAACAGGTCCTCCGGATCGGTCCACCAGGCTTCGACCTCGAACCCGCCCCGTCCCGCCAGGGCCTCGAACTCCTCGGGGTGGTACTTGAAGCTGTTCTCGGTGTGAATCAGCTCGCCGGCGGCAAACCGCACCCGCTCGCTGCCCACATGCACCGTCTGATCCAACCTGCTGCGCAGAAACATCTGAATGCAGCCCAGCTCAGGGTTGTAGCGAGCCTCGTGAGCGAAGCCGGTGAGTCGGAAATCGGCGCCGAGGCGCTGATTGATATGATTCAACGCGTTCAGATTGAAAGCCGCGGTGATCCCCCGGCTGTCGTTGTAGGCGGCCTCGATGACCGCCGGGTCCTTCTTCCGGTCGATCCCGACCAGCAGCCGGCCACCGCTGCCCAGGGTCCTGTGGACGTTGCCGAGAAACCGCACGGCGCCCTCCGGATCGAAGTTGCCGATGCTGGAGCCAGGGAAGAAGCCGACGTGGGGGATGCCGGCCACCGGCTCGGGCAGGTCGAACGGCGCTGTGAAGTCGGCGCAGGTGGGGAACACGTCCAGCCAGGGATAGTCTCGATGCAGAGCGCGCGCCTGGATCTCCAGGTGATCGCCGGAAATGTCCACGGGGACGTAGGCGGCCGGCCGGGCCCGCTCCAGCAGCTTGCGGATCTTCTGGTTCGAGCCGGCTCCGTACTCTACCAGGCACACGCCTTCGCCGATGGCATCGGCAATGTCGTCGAGGTGCTCGTCGAAGAGCGCCATCTCGGTGCGGGTCAGATAGTACTCGGGGAGCTCGGTGATGCGCTCAAAGAGCAGCGAGCCCGCCTCGTCGTAGAAGAATTTCGGCGACAGCCACTTCGGCGTGCTGGTCAGACCCTCGAGCACCTCGCTGCGCAGGTCGGCCGCAGGCGGCTTCTGGTCGAACAGCTCGAGGCGGCCGGTCCGGTCCCCGCCCGCGCCTGCCCGTGAGGAGGAGGGATTAGACGTCACGGGCCAGCCGAATTCCAGTGAACTGCCACTTGTCGCCGGGGTAGAAGAAGTTCCGGTAGCTCGGCCGCACGTGACCCGGTTGCGTAACGCAGGATCCGCCGCGCAGCACCAGCTGATTGCTCATGAACTTGCCGTTGTATTCCCCCAGGGTGCCGGGCAGCGGGTGGTAGCCCGGATAGGGCACATAGGGGCTCGCGGTCCACTCCCAGACGTCGCCGAAGAGCTGTCGCAGCGGGCCGGCGGCAGCGGACGCGGGAAGCGGGTGCAGCACGTCGGCATCGGCGAAGTTGCCGCTCACCGCCTGCCCGGCGGCGGCATGCTCCCACTCCTGCTCCAGCGGCAGGCGCGCCCCCGACCAGCGGGCGAACGCATCGGCCTCGTAGTAGCTCAGGTGGGTGACCGGCCCGTTCGCATCGATGGCCGCGGGGCCGGAGAGGCGGTACTGGTACCACTCCCCGTCGCGCCGGTACCAGTACAACGGGCCGGCGCGCGGCACCGCCGTCGGCGCAAGGTCGGCGGCGTCGTTGCGCTCGCAGCCGCAGAGCTGTGCCCAGCCATCACTGAGCCACAGCTCCGGGCGCCGGTAGCCGCCGTCGTCGATGAACGCCAGGAACTCGCCGTTGGTCACCAGCGCATCTGCCAGGGCGAACGGGCGCAGCAGCACCTGGTGGCGCGGCTGCTCGTTGTCGAAGCAGAACGCCGCGTCGTCGGCGCCGACATCCACGATGCCGCCCGGAAACTCCACGAACCGGGTGGCACCGGCGGCCCCGACCTCGGCGTAGCGGTCCCGCAGATCGTCGCGGTACGCGGGCAGCAGGGGGTTGGTGCCGAAACTGTACTTGAGGTCGGTGAGCAGCAGTTCCTGATGCTGCTGCTCATGGTGCAGGCCGAGCACCACCCGGTCGCGTAGCTCGGGGTCGGCAACATCGTCGAGCAGCTCTGCCATGGCCTCGTCGACATGACGTCGATAGTCGTAGACCTCCGCCACCGTCGGCCGCGACAGCATGCCCCGCCGCGGTCGAGGGAACGGATTGCCGATGCCGTTGTAGTAGCTGTTGAAAAGGTACTCGAACCGCTCGTCGAATGGCCGGTACCCGGCCGCCCGCGGTTTCAGCAGGAAGGTCTCGAAGAACCAGGTGGTGTGGGCGAGATGCCACTTCGGCGGGCTGGCGTCATCCATGGGCTGCACGCCGTAGTCTTCGATCGCCAGCGGCGCGCAGAGCGCTTCAGTGACGCGGCGTACCTGGCTGTAGCTGTCCTGCGTGCCGTCGATGCCGGCTGCCTCCCGTCACCACCATCTAGCGCCAACGCTCCCGGAGCGTCGTGAAAGCCGCCACGATGGTATCAGCTTGATGTGGCATTTTCGCGAAACCGTGGTAATGACCCCTCGGGTTGACGATGACGATGTTGGCGGTGTGATCCACGGTGTAGCTGCCGTCGTCCGCAGGGACCTGGGCAAACGCCACGTTCAGCTGGGTGGTGAGCGCCGCCGTTGCGGCGCGCCCACCGCGTGCGCCCACGAACGTGGGCGAGAACGCCTGCACGTACCTCGCCAGCGTTTCCTGGTCGTCGCGCTCCGGGTCGACGCTCACCAGGATGCCCTGGAATTCCCCTGCCGCTTCAGGCGCCTCCTGCTGCAGCCGGCGCTGGGCCTGAGCCAGCACCGACATCGACGTGGGGCAGATGTCGGGGCAGTTGGTGAAGCCGAAGAAGATGAACGCCCAGCGACCCTGAAGATCCTGAACGGTGAACGGATCCCCGCTGTGGCTGGTCAGCTCGAACGGCGCGATCTCGCGCGGCGTAGGCAGTATGAAGACGCCGCGGCTACGCAGCTCCTCGTCGGTGAGCATCGGGGTGCGGGTGACGCTGTAGACGAACATGCCCACGACGATGGCCACGAAGGCCAGACATAGCGCGACCGTGATGCGGATCGGCGTCACAGCGGCGACAGCGCCATGACCGGCCCGCCCGGCTGCGCGTAGGGAACGTAGTGATCGGCCAGCAGCAGCACGAACAACGCCATCAGATAGACGATGGAGTAGCGGAACGTTTCCATCGGTGCCCGCGGGTTGCGGTTACGCAGCAGCACCACGGCCCAGTAGAGGAAGCCGGCGCCGAGCCCGAGGGCGCCGGCCAGATACAACCAGCCGCTCATGCCGATGACGAACGGCAGCAGGCTGACCGCCACCATGATTAGGGTGTAGTAAAGAATGTGCAGGCGGGTGTATGCCTCGCCATGTGTCACCGGCAGCATGGGGACGTCGACGGACGCGTACTCGTCCTTGCGCTCCAGCGCCAGCGCCCAGAAGTGCGGCGGGGTCCAGGCGAAGATGATCAGCACCAGCAGCAGCGGGCCCGGATCGATGCTATTGGTCACCGCCGTCCAGCCGAACAGCGGCGGCGCAGCGCCGAACAGGCCGCCGATGACGATGTTCTGAGGCGTGGCGCGCTTGAGAAACAGGGTGTAGATCAATCCGTAGCCGACCCAGGAGGCCAGGTTGAGCCAGGCCGTCAGCGGGTTGACCAGGAAGTACAGGATCAGCATCCCGGTCACGCCGAGCGCGGCAGAGAACAGCAGACCGCCGCCCAGACCGACCCGCCCGGTGGCGACCGGACGCCGGCGGGTACGCGCCATTCGCGCATCGATCTCGGCGTCGGCGAGATGGTTCACCACGGCCGCAGACCCCGCCACCAGAGCGATCCCGGTCAGGCCGAACACCAGAGCGTCGAGGGGCACCATGCCCGGGACGGCCAGGAACATGCCCACCAGCGCGCACAGCAGCATCAGCAGCACGACCCGGGGCTTGGTCAGCTCCAGATAGTCGCGCCATCCCGTGGCTGTTGCGGTGGCTTCGCTCATGCTCTCGCGGCGTCGGAGATCGGCAGATCCCGACTGGCGGCCCGTTCATCCCGGAGGGCGCGGTAGTTTACTGTAACGAGCACCAGCAACAACAGCGCACCAACGGCGTTGTGGGCGGTAGCCGACCACAGCGGCAGCACCAGCACCACGTTCAACACCCCCAGCAGCAGCTGAACCCCGAGCACCACGGCCAACGGCAACGCCAGCGGCGACCCCGCGCCGCGCAGACGCCAGGCCAGAGCCCCCACCGCCAGCAGCGCGACCAGCGCGCCGATGCGATGCGCGAACTGAATGGCAACCCGGGCGTCGCTCTCCATCTGCCCGCCCAGATAGTTCGGGCCTACCGACTGGGCGACGTTGAATCCCTCCGCCAGATCCATCTGCGGCCACCAGTCGCCGTGGCAGGTCGGGAAGTCGTGGCAGGCCAGCGCCGCGTAGTTCGACGACACCCAGCCGCCCAGCGCGATCTGCACGACCACCACGGCGAGCGCCAGGACCGCGTGGCGCAGCACGCTGCGAGGCGCGCGGAGCGAGTCGAACACCCCGAGCCGCAGGCACAGCAGCCACAGCAGGCTCAAGGTGGCGAAGCCACCGAGCAGGTGCGCGGTGACCACCTGGGGCCAGAGCTTCAGGGTCACGGTCCAGGCGCCGAAAGCCGCCTGGAGGATCACCAGCGCCACCAGCGCGATCGGCAGGCCCACCGGCAGCCCGGCGTTCGCCAGGCCACGCCCGCGCTGTCGGCCGTCGCGGATGGCGATCACCGCCAGCGCGGCAATCAGCAGGCCGAGCGCGCCGGCGAAATAGCGGTGGATCATCTCCCACCAGGCCTTGGCCACCTCCACCGGCGAATCGGGGAAGCGCGCCTCGGCGGTCAGGCGCGCGCCCTCGTCCACGGGGACCGTGAGGAAGCCATAGCAGCCGGGCCAGTCGGGACAGCCGAGGCCGGCGTCCACGAGCCGGGTGAAGGCGCCGAGCACCACTACGACCGCGGCGAGCGCCAGCGTGGCGAGGGAGAGTCGCTTGAATCGTTGCCTAGCCAATCTGGGATACCTTCAGCAGTCGTTTCAGATCGTCGAGGACCGGTTCACCGGCATCCGACATCGGGTAATGGAGCACCAGGTTGCCGATCGGATCGACCACGTAAATGCCCGGCGCCAGGCGCTCAAGGTTACCGGAAAGCGCCGCCAGCCGGGGATACTGCGCCTGCAGGCCCGCCGGCAGCTCGCCGCCGGCGGTGAGGAGGCCACGACGAACCCGCGGCGCGTCACGGTTCAACAGCACATGCAGCTGGCGCAGCTGATGCAGCGCCTCGCGGCAGCCGTCGCTGCAGGGACCTTCCGGCACCACCCACAGCCACCAGACGCCACCCTCGATGGGCACGCCCGCGCTGCGGACGTTCAGCTCCGCCGCCGTCACCGGCGGCTGCACGAAGGTGCCTCGGTTGGTGGTCGACCAGAGCCCGCCGTCCCGGGCCTGCTGATAAAGCAGCCAGGCACCACCCAGCGTCGCCACCACGATCGTCAGAATCAGCGCCAGCTGCAGCCGCGGCCGGGCCGTGCCCGTCGGACTTGCGCTCATCGCCCCTCCGTCTCCGTGCGCGCCCGGTGCCGGCCGAACACGACGAACCCGACGAGCAGCACCACACCCAGAGCAAACCACTGCAGGGCGTAGCCCCGGTGCCGTTCAGGCAGGAAGCTCGCGTCCACCGGGGCGGCCGCAAACGCCCCTGGCTGCCCGGGCTCGAGACGGATTTCAAGGCCCACCACCCCGGCGCCCTCCCCGGCCATCCTGGCGACGTCGAGGCGCTGAACCCGCCGCGGCCATGCCTGGCTCCAGGGATCGTCCGCCAGCAGCGGGGGCAGGCCGGTGTCCGGCCAGACCACGCCGACCAGGGTCTGAACGCCCACCGGGGTGGGCACCGCCGGCAGCCGCTCGCGGCTCGCCGGCGCCGCCACCCAGCCGCGGTTGACGAGATACACGCGCCCGCCCGTGGCTTCGAAGTGCGAGACCACCCAGTACCCGGGGCGACCATTCTGCAGCCGATTGTCCACCAGGTAGTGATGCTCCGGTCGGTACCGGCCCTGCAGCCGCACCCGGAGAAACGCCGAGTCCGCGGACGCTACCGGCGGGGGTTCGGGCAGCATCCCCACGCGGGCGAAGTACTGCGCCTGGTAGGACTGCTTTTCCGCCGCGCGCTCGAGCTGCCAGAAGCCGAGCGCCACCACCAGCGGCAGCATTGCCGCGGTGAACACCGCCATCGGCCAGCCGGGCGCAAATCGCCGGGCGCCCACCGCCGGGCGCGGCGCGGCTCCGCCGGCCGGCGGAATTTCACCCGGACGGTTGAGTTGCGTTATGGTGGCCAACCCTCTCGAAAAGATCGGACCTTTGCTCAAAATCGTCATTCTGGTGCTGCTCGTGGGCGTCATCGTCAGCCTGTTCAGCGGCCTGGTGTTTCTCTTCAAAGACAGTGACCGGCAGGATTCGAAGCGGACCCTGTACGCGCTCGGCGTGCGCATCACGCTGGCCGCCGCGCTTCTGATCACGGTCTTCTACGGCCTCTACACCGGCCAGTTGCGCATGGGCACGAACGCGCCCTGGCACGACCGGGCGCGGACAGAGGCCCCGGTATCAGCCCCGGGCGCGACCGAGACGGACTCGAAACCAACCCGCCCTCCTGACGAGCGCTAGCGGCCGCGCCGTCGCGGGCGCATCGCTCCCGCCGTTGCCTGGGCGCGGCCCTGGGCGCGGCTCAGAACACGTAGACGAACAGAAACAGCATCACCCAGACCACGTCGACGAAGTGCCAGTACCAGGATGCGGCTTCGAAGCCGAAGCAGTCGTCATGGTGGAAGTGGCCCCGGTAGGCGCGCAGCAGCTGAATCAGCAGAATCAAGGTGCCCAGGGTCACGTGGAATCCGTGGAAGCCGGTGAGCAGGAAGAACGTCGAGCCGTAGATGCCGCTCGACAGCGTCAGCCCGAGCTCCGTGTAGGCGTGGATGTACTCCTCCACCTGCAGCACCAGGAAGATCACGCCCAGCGCCACGGTAAGGCCGAGCCAGCTCAGCAGCTTGGTGCGGTTGTGGTTCTTGATGGCGGTGTGCGCCATGTGCACGGTTACGCTGGAGGTGAGCAGAATCGCCGTGTTCCAGAACGGCAGGTAGGCCATCCAGCCGCCGAAGTCGCCGATGCGCGGAGCAGCCATGCTCTGGCCCGGGTTCTCGAAGCGTGCCGGGTCGGGGTTGTTCACCACCGGCCAGGTCGCCTCGAAGTCGGGCCACAGGTACTGGCCGGTGAGGCCTTTTTCACCCTCACCGCCGAGCCACGCCACGGCCAGCACCCGGGCGTAGAACAGAGCGCCGAAGAACGCGGCGAAGAACATCACCTCGGAGAAGATGAACCACGACATGCCCCAGACGTAGGAGCGCTTCATCTGTGCGTTGTTCAGACCTTTCTGGTTCTCGTCGATCACCCGGCCGAACCACGCGAACAGCACCGCGCTCAGAATCAGCGCGCCGGCGTAGAACATGAGCCGGCTCGGCTCGTCGCCGGACTTCAGGTCGTTCAGCCAGACACCAAGCCCGGCGACCAGCAGCAGCGCGCCCAGGGCAACGCCAATGGGATACCAGCTGCTGTGGGGTACGTAGTAAACCGACTGATCCGGTTGGTTAGCCATGTGTGATATCTCTCCGATAGTCCCTCGACGGCACGGACCTGCCGCGCCGCACCCCAATCCAGCTTCGCGCTATCCCCGCGGCTCCTGCTGCTCCAAGCCGGCAAACTCGGTGATGTCGAACAGCGCGTAGCTGAGCGAGATCGACTGCACGTTCCGCGGCAGCTCACGGTCGACGATGAAACGCATTGGCATCTCCATGGTCTCCCCGGGCTCCAGCACCTGCGAGTTGAAGCAGAAGCATTCGGTCTTGTGGAAGTACTGCGCCGCCTGCGGAGGCACCACCGAAGGCACGGCCTGACCGACCATCCGCCGGTCGGTAGTGTTGGTCACGTAGAACTTCACTTCCTTCAGGTCGCCCGGATGCACGCGCACGCCGCCGGACTCCGACCAGAAGTCCCACGGCATGCCGCCGTTCGTGTTGGTGATGAAGTTGACCTTCACCAGCCGGCTCCTGTCCGGCGCGACCGCCGCCGGATCGTAGCTGTACTGACCGCCGGTGCGACCGCCGAGCCCGGTGATGTCGCAGAGCACGTCGTACAGCGGCACCAGCGCGAAGCCGAAGCCGAACATGCCGATCACGATGCCGACCAGCTTCAGCGCCAGCCTGCCGTGGCCGGGTCTGGCCGCGTTGTCGCGCGTCCCGCTCATCCCCGGGGCCTCAGCTGTGCGCCTCGGCTTCCGACACCTTCGGCGGGGTCGTGAAGCTGTGGTAAGGCGCCGGCGACGGCAGCGTCCACTCGAGCCCGTGGGCGCCTTCCCAGACGCGGCCGGTGGCCGGCTCGCCGCTGTGGATGGCCTTGATGATCAGGTAGAGGAACAGCAGCTGCGAAAAGCCGAAGATGAAGGCGCCCACGCTGGAGACCATGTTGAAGTCGGCAAACTGCAGCGCGTAGTCGGGAATGCGGCGGGGCATCCCGGCCAGACCGGAGAAGTGCTGCGGAAAGAAGGTGACGTTCACGCCGACGAAGCTCAGCCAGAAGTGCAGCTTCCCGAGCGACTCGTCGTACATGCGCCCGCACCACTTGGGCAGCCAGTAATACACGGCGGCGATGATGGAAAACAGCGCGCCGGGTACCAGCACGTAGTGGAAATGGGCCACCACGAAGTAGGTGTCGTGATACTGATAGTCTGCTGGTGCAATGGACAGCATCAGGCCGGAGAACCCGCCAATGGTGAACAGAATGACGAACGCGATGGCGAACAACATCGGCGTCTCGAAGGTCATGCTGCCCCGCCACATGGTCGCGACCCAGTTGAAGACCTTCACCCCCGTGGGAACCGCGATCAACATCGTCGCGTACATGAAGAACAGCTGCCCGGCGAGCGGCATGCCCACAGTGAACATGTGGTGCGCCCAGACGATGAACGACAGGAACGCGATACTGGCGACGGCGTAGACCATCGAGTCGTAGCCGAACAGGGGCTTTCTGGCGAAGGTCGGTATGATCTGCGACACGATGCCGAACGCCGGCAGGATCATGATGTAGACCTCGGGATGCCCGAAGAACCAGAAGATGTGCTGGAACATCACCGGGTCG
>JBFISC010000146.1:0-9072 GCA_041608775.1 Pseudomonadales bacterium
CACGCCAGCGGGTGCCCCGAGTAGGTGTAGCCGTGAGGGAACTCGACCATGTATTCCGGACCGCCATGGTCGATGAAGGTCTGGTAGATGTCCTCCCGCACCACTACCGCGCCCATGGGCACCGTGCCGTTGGTCATCTGCTTGGCGAAGTTGGCGATGTCCGGGGTCACCCCGAAAAAGTCCGCCCCGGTACGCGCACCGCACCGGCCGAACCCGGTTATCACCTCGTCGAAGATCAGCAGGATGTCGTGCGCGTCGCAGATCGCCCGGAGCCGCTGCAGATAGCCCTTCGGCGGCGGGATCACGCCGGCGGATCCGGAGAACGGCTCGACGATCACCGCTGCGATGTTCGAGGCATCGTGCAGCGCCACCAGCGCCTCGAGCTCATCGGCGAGATGTGCCCCGTGCTCGGGCTGACCGCGAGAGAACGTGTTCTCCGGCAGCAGCGTGTGCGACAGGTGATCGGTCTCCAGGGTGCTGCCGAACAGCTTCCGGTTGGGGCCGATGCCACCCACCGAGATGCCGCCGAAGTTCACGCCGTGGTACCCCTTGGCCCGACCGATCAGCCGCGTCTTGCCCGGCTGGCCGCGCTGCCGCCAGTAGGCTCGGGCGATCTTCAGCGAAGTATCGGCGGCCTCCGATCCGGAATTGACGAAAAACACCTTGTCGAGGCCGTCGGGGGTGAGCTCGCGGATGCGGCCGGCAAGCTCGAACGCCTTCGGATGCCCGAACTGAAACGCGGGCGCGTAGTCGAGCTCCCGGGCCTGGGAGGCAATGGCGTCGGCGATCTCGCTGCGGTTGTGGCCAGCGCCGCAACACCACAAGCCGGAGAGCCCGTCGAGGATCCGGCGGCCATCCGGGGTGATGTAGTGCACGCCGTCCGCCGCCGAGATCAGCCGCGGGTTGGCCTTGAACTCCCGATTGCCGGTAAACGGCATCCAGTAGCTGTCCAGATCGATCGGGGTAGCCGGGCTAGCCATGTTCATCTCCTTCGACCGCGGCGGCTGCAGCGTGGCCGCATTGTACGAGGAGATTCGGTCGGGAGCGACGGCCGCCGCCCGTTCGGCCGCGCCCCAGACGGTGCCGTAACTCGCGTACAATCACCGGACTGGAAACCTCGAGGGGGAGGCAACCGTTTTGGCGCAATCCAACGATCCGGGCGTGTTCAGCCCTGCGGCACGCCAGTACGCGCTCGGCGTGCTCGTCGTGGTCTACACGTTCAATTTCATCGACCGGCAGATCCTGTCGATCCTGATCGAGCCCATCAAGGCCGACCTGGGTCTCTCCGACGGGCAGCTCGGCCTGCTGGCCGGGTTCGCCTTCGCCGCCTTCTACGCAACCCTCGGCGTGCCCATCGCCCGCTACGCGGATCGCAGCAACCGGCGCAACCTGATTTCACTGGCGCTGGCGATCTGGAGCGGCATGACCGCGCTGTCCGGCCTCGCCCAGAATTTCTGGCACCTGCTCATCGCCCGCATCGGCGTGGGCGTGGGCGAAGCCGGCTGCAGCCCGCCGGCGCACTCGATGCTGGCGGACTACTTTCCCGCCAACAAGCGCTCCACGGCGCTCGGCATCTACTCCCTGGGCATTCCTGTCGGCATCATGTTCGGCTTCTTCGCCGGCGGCTGGATCAACGAGTTCTTCGGCTGGCGCAACGCGTTCTTCGTGGTCGGCATCCCCGGCCTGCTGCTCGCCATCGTGGTGCGCTTCACGGTTCGCGAACCGACCCGGGGCATGTCGGAAGGCCGCGCCACGACCGGCGTTCAGCCCAGCGTGGTCGAGACCTTCCGCTACCTGTGGAAGAAGCAGTCGTTCCGCCACCTGGCCTTCGGCGGCGCCCTCACCGCCTTCGTCGGCTACAGCCTGGTCAGCTGGGTTCCAGCGTTCCTGATCCGTTCCCACGGCATGGGGACCGGGGAGGCCGGCACCTATCTCGGCCTGATTCTGGGCATTCCCGGCGGCATTGGCATCGCCTACGGCGGTTACCTCGCCGACTACTTCGGCGCCCGCGACACCCGCTGGTTCCTGTGGATCGTCAGCGTCGCGCTGCTGGTCGGGGTGCCCTTCGGGGTTGGGGTGTTTCTCGCCGTGAGCCCCTACCTGGCCCTCGCGCTGCTGGTGCTGCCGGTGGCGCTCGGCAACTTCTACCAGGCGACCACCTTCGCCCAGACCCAGGGACTGGTAACGCTGCGGATGCGCTCCGTGGCCGCCGCTGTGCTCCTGTTCATTCTCAACATCATCGGCCTCGGTCTC
Organism: Pseudomonadales bacterium; assembly: GCA_041608775.1. Classification (GTDB taxonomy): domain Bacteria; phylum Pseudomonadota; class Gammaproteobacteria; order Pseudomonadales; family Azotimanducaceae; genus UBA7803. The sequence continues at coordinate 2,254 of JBFISC010000146.1, forward strand.
GGCCCGTCTGTCACCGGTTTTCTCAGCGACCAGCTGCGGCCCCAGTTCGGTGACGAGTCGCTGCGCTGGGCGCTGCTCATCGTCGGGCTGGTGAACGTCTGGGCCGCCTACCACTACTACGTCGCGGGCAAGTACCTGAAGCAGGACCTGGAGACCACCGTGCGCGACGAGGAGGCCCTGGCGGCGGCCTGAGCGCGATCAGGGCACGAGCCTCGCCACCAAAGCAAAACCGGCCGCCTCAGCGGCACTTCAGAAAGCCGACGGGCAACGCCGTCCGGCCCTCCAGCGCCAGATCCGCCAGAGCCTCCCCGATCACTGGGGCGAACTTGAACCCGTGGCCGCTGAAACCGCAGCCGAACACCACCCGCCCCGACGCCGGATGTCGGTCTATCACGAAATGCCCGTCCGGCGTGCTGGTGTACAGGCAGACGTGGGTCGCTCGGGGCGGTCCGGTCAGGTCCGGCAGGAACGGAGCCAGCGCGCGCCGCAGCGCCTCGAACTCCGACGCCTCCGGCGCGCGTCGCTCCGCGTCCGGATCCGCCGGCTCACCCGGGGCGTGGTGAGCCACCTTCACCCCGGCCCGGTCACCGATGCCGTCAGGTAGCGCAGGGAATCCATAGAACAGCCCGGGCGCATCCGGCCGCTGCACGGCCCAGCAGGCGCCCTGGCCCTGGCCGCGGCCAGGCGGCACCCAGAACAGCAGCTGACGGGTTACCTGCAGCGAGCAGTCGAGCCCCGCGAGCAGGCGCGCGCTCCAGCTGCCCGCCGTGATCACCAGCGCCCCCGACCGGTAGCGGGAACGATCGGTGGTGACCGCCACGCCGTCGTGGTCGGCGCGCCAGCCCGTGACCCGCTCGCCGGTAGCAAGCACGGCACCGCGGGACCTGGCGCGACCCAGTTGCGCCGCCACTGCGTGCTCGCAGAGCAGATACCCGGCATCCGGCTCGAACAGGGCCTGGTAACCCTCGGGACAACGCAGCGAAGGACAGCACTCACCGAGGGCGGTCGCGTCCAGCTCCTCGAGGACCAGGTCGTGGGCCGCCGCAGAGCGCCGTGAGCCGGCCAGCAGCGGCGCCTGTGGTTCTCCGACATAGGCAATGCCGGTACGAAACAGCAGCGCTGCACCAGTGTCCGTTTCCAGCTCCTGCCAGCCCTGGTAGGCGCGTTCCAGCAGCGGCACGTAGTCCGGGTGCTCGAAGTAGGCTTTCCGGATCAGCCGGGAGTCGCCACCACTCGAGCCGTGGCCATGGGGGCTCTCGAAGGGGTCGATACCGAGCACCCGGGCGCCGCGGCGGGCCAGATGATCCAGCGCGGCCGATCCCATGGCGCCGATTCCGGCGACGATGACGTCGTAGTCGTTCACCCGCCCACCCTGCGCAACTGGCGCCACCCTGCCCCGGCCGCCACTGGGCGTCAAGCTGGTAGTGCGGGCGCCGCGACACGTGAGCGACGCCCGTGAGCGACGCGCGTAGGCGACGCGCGTAAGCGATTCCGCCTGCGCCATTCAAATCGGCGTCGTCGTTGCGTATTCTGCCGCTCCGAGAGACCCGGGCCCGGGTCTGCCATCCAGCCAGCGGCGAGGAGCGCATGGCAACAACCGCGACCTGGAGCACGCGTCTGTCATTCCTGCTGGCCGCCGTCGGCGCTGCCGTCGGGCTCGGCAACATCTGGAAGTTCCCGTACATGACCGGCACCAGCGGCGGCGCTGCCTTCGTCGGCATCTACCTCGTCTGCGTCGTGCTCATCGCGATTCCCATCCTCATCGCCGAGCTGATGCTCGGCCGCCGTGGCCGGGCCAGCCCGCCGACGGCGGTCGCCCGGGTTGCCGACGAGTCCGGCCGAAACCGCGGCTGGAGCATGGTGGGCTGGCTAGGCGCCGGCGCCGGCTTCATGATCGTCAGCTTCTACAGCGTGATCGCCGGCTGGGCCGTCGCCTATGCCGTGAACGCCGCGACGGGCACCCTGAACGGCCTCGACGGGGTCGCTTCCGCCTCTCTCTTCGACGGCCTGCTTGCGGCCCCGCTGACCCTGACTTTCTGGCACAGCCTGTTCATGGCAGCCACCGTGCTGATCGTCTCCCGAGGGCTGCACCGCGGCATCGAGGCGGCCGTCCAGCTGCTGATGCCGGCGCTGTTCGTGATGCTGCTGCTGATGGTGGGCTATGCGGCGGTGGCCGGAGACTTCGCCGCCGGTTGGGCGTTCCTGTTCCAGTTCGAGCTCGCCGCGCTGGACGGCGGCGTGGTACTGAGCGCCATCGGGCAGGCGTTCTTCAGCATCGGCGTCTCCATGGGGCTGATGATGATGTACGGCGCGTACCTGCCCGGCGACCAGCCGATCCCGCGCTCGTCGGTGATCATCGCCCTCGCCGACACCGGCGTCGCCCTGCTCGCGGGCCTGGCGATCTTCCCGCTGGTTTTCGCTCACGGCCTGGATCCGGCGGAAGGACCCGGCCTGATCTTCGTCACCCTGCCGATCGCATTCGGCAACATGCCTCTGGGCGCTTTGTTCGGCGCGCTGTTCTTCGTGCTGCTGGTGTTCGCGGCCATCACATCCGCCATCGCCCTGCTGCAGCCGATGGTCGCCCGGGTGCAGGAACTGCCAGGCCTCAACCACCATGGCGCGACCCTGCTGGTCGGTTTCGCCGCCTGGCTGCTCGGGCTTGCGAGCGTGCTCAGCTTCAACCTCTGGGCGGACGTTGCCCCGCTCGGCTGGTTGCCGGGGTTCGCGGAGCGGACGCCCTACGACGTCATCGACTACCTCACCGCCAACGTGATGATGCCGTTGGGCGGCATGCTGATTGCGCTGTTCGTTGGCTGGCTCGTGAGCCGCCGTGTGCTCGAAGAGGAATTCGCCGGCATGACGCCGTGGCTGTTTCAGCTCTGGCGGTTTGCCGCGCGGGTGATCGCCCCGCTCGGGATCCTGCTGGTGTTTCTGGCCAACGTGACGTGAGGTAGGTCATGGATCCTTTCTCGCAGGCGGCGCTGGGCGCCGTGGTCGGCCAGGCGGCGGGGCATCGGCGCCTCGGCTATCGGGCCGCCGCAATCGGGGCGGTGGCCGGCGCCCTGCCCGACATCGACGTCCTGTTCGCCGTTGGCGGCGACTACTTCGATCAGCTCGTGAGCCATCGCGGCATCACCCACTCGCTGTTCTTCGCCCCGGTGGTCGGACCGCCGCTGGCGTTTCTGGTGTGGCATTTCGAGAGCCGCCGCGAGCGGGCTGCCAGCGCCCCGCCGCCCACTTCCCGCAGCCGTCTCGGCGCCTGGACGCTGGTGGTCACGCTGGCGCTGCTGTCGCACCCGCTGCTCGACTACCTCACGCCGTACGGGACCCAGCTGCTGCTGCCATTCACGGACGCGCGCTTCGCCGTCAACGCCATGCCGATCATCGATCCCGTCTACACCCTGATGCTCGGGCTCGGTCTGCTCGCCGCCGCCCGGCTGTGGCGCGACCGCGCGCCCCAGGTGGCGGTGGCAACCCTGCTGCTGTCCTGCGGCTATCTGGGCTACGGCTACTACCTCAACGGCGCTGCGGAACGAGAGGCCGAGCGCCAGCTGCTCGCTGCCGGCGTCGACGAGGCACGCGTCGCCGCATTTCCAACGATTCTCCAGGTGCACTATCGCCGCGTGGTGGCCCGCACCGCGGATCGGGACAGGGTCGGCTTCATCTCCATGTGGCGTCCCTGCGAGATCAGCTGGACCGAAGCGCCGCGGGCTGCCGCCGGCAGCATGCCGGTGCAGGTGTTTCTCGCGACCCGCGAGGGGCGGATCTTCGACTGGTTCACCATGGGCTGGGCCCGCTACCGCGTCGACGCCGGCGCCGGCGGCCTGGCGGTGCGCGCCACCGATCTGCGCTACGGCTTCACCGAGGACCCCGACCGCAGCATCTTCAATGCCAGCGCCGCCATCGATCTGGCAGGTCGGCTGGTCGGCCCGGTGCGTGCCGGACGCGACGCAGCCGACGCCACGGGACGACGGCTGGCAGTGCTGTTCGAGGAGACCTACGCGCCAGCGTGCCGGCTGGTGCAACGCTGACGGCGTCAGATCGCCTGCAGGAACTGGTGCGCCGGCATTGGCCGACCGAAGTGGTAACCCTGCAGCAGGTCGGTGCCGAGGTCCTTCAGCAGGGCGGCGGTTTCCGCATCCTCCACACCTTCGGCCACGACGCGCATGGAAAACGTGTGCCCGAGGTCGACGATGGCCCGGACGATGTCACGGTCGCGGGGCTCATCGCGCAGGTGGGCGACGAAGGAGCGGTCGATCTTCAGCTCGTCCAGTTCCAGCGCGCGCAGGTAGGCGAGCGAGGAGTAGCCGGTTCCGAAGTCGTCGATGGAGATCCGCGCGCCGAGTGCCCGCAGGGCGGTAAGGGCCGCCATCGCGACATCGGGCTCCTGAAGCATGGCGTCCTCCGTCACCTCCAGCGTCAGCCGCTCGGGCGCCAGGTTGAAGATGCTGAGGCTGTCCTTTACCACGGCGCGCAGCTCCGGGTCGCAGATGAGATGCGGTGGCACGTTCACCGCCACCCCGGTATTGCCCGGCCACTGCGCGCATACGGCGATCGCGGATTTGACCGCGTGCCAGCTCAGGGTGCGCCGGGTCTGGAGATCATTGCAGAAAGGCAGAAACGCATCCGGCCCCAGCAGCCCCTCTTCCGGATGCAGCCAACGCATCAGCCCTTCCGCGCCGACCACGGTGCCGAACCCGGCGTGGACCTTGGGCTGATAGAAGAGCACGAACTCGCCCCTGGCGAGTCCGGTTTCCACTTCCCGGGTCCGGCGTAGGGTCTGCTGCTCGAGCTCGGTGGTCAGCTCGTGCCGGATCACGAACAGGTTTCCCGTGCGGCGTGCTTCGCGCAGTCCCGACTCGGCGATCCGGACCCGGGCGTCCATGTCAGCGACCCCGGGAGCCGGCGGCACGAATGCCGCCCGGATTTCCGGACGCACGTCGCGATCGACGAGCGTCACCGGCTGGTCGAACAGACGTTTCAGCTTCGCGCCGGCCAGCTCGATCTGATGCTCGTCGGCCACGTTCTGGAGCAGCACGCAGTACTTGTCGGGCGCAACCTCGAATATCCGGTCCGCCGAGCGGGCGAACCCGCCAACGCGGGCCCGAAACTCCTTGAGCAGCAGCTCGCTGCAGGGTTCACCCAGACTGTCGCGCACCAGGTCGACGTTATCCAGGGCCACCAGCGCGAGGGTCGAGGTGGCCACGGCTAAAGGAAGAACTCGTCCGGATGCACGCCGTGGGAACCGGGCTGGAGCTCCGAACGGACCCACAGCTCACCGCCGTCGGCAGGTTCCTCGGTAGCCAGGTCGACTACCCGAAGATCAGCCCGGCGCCGCTTGTTGCAGTCGAGCACCAGCATGACGCTGGGCTTGAGACGACGGCTTTCGTTCTGAGCAACCACGATGCCGACCTCGCCGGTGTTGAGCTCCACCACGGCGCCGGTGGGAAACAGGCCGATGGCCTGAATGAACTGCTCCACCAGCTCGCGCTGAAAATGCGCCGCCCCGCCGTCCCACAGCTCCTGCACCGCCTCGAACGAGGTCCGGCCCGGGGCATGCGGACGAGGCGTGATCATCGCGTCGTAGGTATCCACCAGCCCGGCGATGCGCGCGAGCACCGGAATGTCGTGACCGCTCAGGCGTTGCGGGTAGCCCGAGCCGTCGAACCGCTCGTGATGGTTCTGCACCACTTCCAGAACCCGCCGATCCACCCCGGCCGCACGCACCAGGTCTGCACCAAGCGCCACATGGCGGCGCACCGCGGCCATCTCGCCCGCCGACAGCGCCGCGGGCTTCGCCACCGGGTTGACCTCGAGGCGGGTCATGCCGACATCTACCAGAGACGCGCCGAGAGCCAGGCAGCCGAGATCATCCGGCGGCAGGCCGAGATGTCTGCCGAGCACCGCAGACCACACGGCGTTGCAGAGACTGTGATCGTAGAGATAGTCGCCGTGGCGCCGGATCCTGACCAGGGCCGCCATCGCGTTGCTGTCCTGCAGAACATGTTTGACCAGCGGGTCCACGGCCGACTGCAGGGCGCTCACTTCCAGCCCCCCGCCGCGCTTCAGCTGGCCAAACACCTTGCGGATGGCCCGGTCGGCGCTGTCCAGATCGGCGTTGGCTTCGGCGGCGAACTCGGCCGGCAGCAGCTCGAGTCCGCCTTCGTTGCGACGCGCACGCCGCGGCTGCGGGACGCCCGCCACGGCAACGCGTCGGGCCGGGTCGATGCTGACCTCGTTGCAGTAGCGGCTGATGAGCTCCACATCTTCCGCGCTCTGCACGTGAAAACCCTGCAGCGCGAACGGGGTCTCGCTCCACGGCCGATCGATGGCGGCCACGTACATGCCCGGCTTCAACGCCCGGGCGGGAATCACCAGCAGACCGTCGTCAGCAGGAAGGGTCGACATGCTTGAAGTGTAGGGCCGCCGGGCCGGCAGGACGGCTCCAGGGCGCAGGATTTGTGACGCAGTCGACTGGACGCGGCCGTCGTGCGAATTCCTGCAGGATCAAGCAGAATGGCCGCTTGCCAGGAAGGGGCGAAGCATTGACCGAGGACAGCGATCGCGACGCAGGCCCGGATGAGCTCGGGCCGCGCCAGGCCAGCGTCGTCGACGTCACCGTCACCATCGGTATCACCGTCTCCCTGCTCGCATTGTCCGTGGCGATCTTCGGCAGCGACTCCTCCTCAGGGGCGAATCAGATCGCGCTGGTGATCGGCGCCGTGCTCGCCAGTGCCGTCGGCATCAAGAACGGTCATCGCTGGACGGTTATCGAGCGCAATATCGTCGACGGCATCGCCACCGCGCTGCCGGCCAACC
>JBFISC010000147.1:0-9059 GCA_041608775.1 Pseudomonadales bacterium
ATGCTCCGACTTCATGTAGGCGAGCAGGCCCTGCTCGAACTCCAGCACCTTGTTCACAGGCACGTCGCGCAGGTAACCCTCGGTGGCCGCAAACAGGCTGATGCCCATTTCCGCCACGCTCTTCGGCTGAAACTGCTTCTGCTTCATCAGCTCTTCCACACGCTGGCCATGCTCGAGCTGACGCCGGGTCGCCTCGTCCAGGTCGGAAGCGAACTGCGAGAACGCCGCCAGCTCGCGATACTGGGCGAGCGCCAGCTTGATGCCGCCGGAGATCTTCTTCATGAACGGCACCTGGGCCGAACCGCCGACCCGGGACACCGACGTTCCCGGGCTCATGGCAGGACGGATACCCGAGTTGAAGCGGTCGGTATCCAGAAAGATCTGGCCATCGGTAATGGAGATGACGTTGGTCGGCACGAACGCGGAGATGTCGCCCGCCTGGGTCTCGATGATGGGCAGCGCCGTGAGCGAACCCGTCTTGCCTTTGACCTCGCCGTTGGTGAATTTCTCGACGTAGTCCGCGTTCACCCGTGAGGCCCGCTCCAGCAACCGCGAGTGCAGGTAGAACACGTCACCCGGGTAGGCTTCCCGGCCCGGCGGGCGCCTCAGCAGCAGCGAGATCTGACGGTAGGCCCAGGCCTGCTTGGTCAGGTCGTCGTAGATGATCAGCGCGTCCTCGCCGCGGTCGCGGAAGAACTCACCCATGGAGCAGCCGGCGTACGGCGCGATGAACTGCATGGGCGCCGGCGTGGCCGCACCGGCCGCGACGACGATGGTGTTCTCCATCGCGCCGTACTCTTCCAGGGTGCGCACGATGTTGGCAATGGTCGACATCTTCTGGCCAACGGCCACATAGATGCACTTAATGCCGCTGTCTTTCTGGTTGATGATGGTGTCGATGGCAATCGCCGTCTTGCCGATCTGGCGGTCGCCGATGATCAGCTCGCGCTGGCCTCGACCGATGGGCACCATGGAGTCGATGCACTTGAGACCCGTCTGCACCGGCTGATCCACGGACTGCCGGGCAATCACACCCGGCGCGACCTTCTCGATGGGCGAGGTTTCCGAAGCGTTCAGCGGCCCCTTCCCGTCGATGGGGTTGCCCAGCGCATCCACAACGCGGCCGAGCAGCTCACGGCCCACCGGCACTTCGAGGATCCTGCCGGTGCAGCGCGCGGTCATTCCTTCGGAAAGGTTCTCGTAGTCTCCGAGCACCACCACGCCGACCGAGTCCCGCTCCAGGTTCAGCGCCATGCCGTAGAGGCCGCCCGGAAACTCGATCATCTCGCCGTACTTGGCGTCAGCGAGGCCGTGAATGCGCACGATGCCGTCAGACACCCCGACGATGGTGCCCTCGTTCTGCGCTTCCGCATGGACATCGAGGCTCTCGATGCGGCGCTTGATGATGTCACTGATCTCGGAAGGATTCAGTTGCTGCATGTTGGATTCCTCAGTTTTCTTTTCCGCCGCACTAATTCCGCTGCAACGTTTCGGCGAGCTTGTTGAGCTTTCCGCGCAGCGACGCATCGATGACCGTGTCGCCCGCGCGAATCACGGCGCCACCGATCACCTGCGAATCCACCCGTCCGGTAAGACTCACTTCACGGTCGAACTTGCGCTGAAGCGCGCTGCGGAGCTTCTCGGATTGTTCCGGCGACATCTCGTAGGCGGTCACCACCTCGACCTCGAGCATCCGCTCGGCCTCTGCCTTGCGGTCTTCGAACTGGGCACGGATTTCGTCGATGACGTCGAGACGCTTGTTGCGGGCCAGCAGCCCGACCAGATTGCGCGCCTTGTCGTTGAGCTCATCCCCGCAGAGCCCGGACAGCTTGTGCGCCTTCACCTCCGCTGCGAGGTCAGGCGAGTCCAGCAGCCGACGGACCCTGGGATCCTCGCTGGCCGCGGCAAGAAGCGCCAGGATGCGCGACCAGGCGTCCAGCGCCTGATCCGCCTGCGCCAGCTCGAATACCGCGTTGGCGTACGGCCGGGCGAGTGTTGCGAGTTCCGCCATTCAGACGCTCCTAAAGTTCCGCCGCCAGCTTGTCCAGCAACTCCCGGTGCCGGGACTGGTCGACGGTTGCCCCGAGCACCTTCTCGGCCCCCGCCACGGCCAGCACGGCGACCTGGCCGCGCAGCGCCTCCTTGGCCCGGTTGACCTCCTGCTCGATCTCGGCTCGCTGGGCTTCCCGCAGCCGCTCGCCCTCGGCGCGCGCGTCGTTCTTGGCGTTCTCGATCATCTGGTTCGCCTGGTGTCGAGCCTGCTCGAGGATCTTCGCGGCATCGTCTTTGGCTTCCCGCAGGTGGTCGGTAGCCCGCTCCTGAGCCAGCTCGAGATCCTTGCTCGCGCGCTCCGCTGCCGCCAGGCCCTCGCCGATGGCCTTCTGGCGTTCCTGCATGGCGTTGACCAGCGGCGGCCAGATGTACTTCCAGCAGAACCACACGAACACCAGAAACGTGATGCTCTGACCTATCAGCGTCAGATTGAGTGTCATAACCTCACCTCGAATGCGTTGCGCCCGGGACCACCCCGGGGCGTTGCGTCGCGCGCTCCAGAACCAGGAGCACCGGAATCAGCCGGCCAGCGCGAAGATCAGGTACAGACTGATACCCACCGCGATCATGGGCACCGCGTCGACCAGACCGAGGATGATGAAGAGCTGCGTCCGCAGCATCGGCAGCAGCTCCGGCTGGCGGGCCACGCCTTCCATGAATTTGCCACCCAGGATACCCACCCCGATGGCGGCGCCGATGGCGCCCAGGCCCATCATCAGTGCGGCTGCTAGATAAATAAGATCCATGTTCACTCCAAGGTTTCGAGTTGTTATCGCCCGGGGACTTCCCCGCGGGCGGTTTCGTCGCGTCAGTGCTCCGATTCGACGTCGTGCGCCTGCGCCAGATACACCACCGACAGCACCGCGAAGATACCGGCCTGCAGCGTGATGATCAGGACGTGGAACATCGCCCACCCCCACTGCAGCACGCCGCCGAACAGCCCCATCACCAGGCCGCCGGTGTACATCAGGGCAATCAGGATGAAGATCATCTCGCCGGCATACATGTTGCCGAACAGCCGCAGGCCCAGGGAGATCGGCTTGGCCAGCAGCGTCACGCCTTCGAGAATGAAGTTCACCGGCGCGGCGAACTTGGGAAACGGATGGAACAGCAGCTCCCCGAGGAAGCCGCCGAGGCCCTTGCGGGCAATACTGAAATAGATGACCAGCACGAACACCGCCAGCGCCATGCCCAATGTGATGTTCGGATCGGTGGTGGGCACGATCTTCATGTAGTGAATGCCGGCGGCGGCGGCAAGGCCGGGAATCCAGTCGACGGGCACCAGGTCCATGAGGTTCATCAGGAACACCCAGACGAAAATGGTGAGGCCAAGGGGGGCCACCATGTCGTTCTTGTAGGTGAAGATGCTGCGGACATTGTCGTCGACGAACTCGACGACCATCTCGACGAAGTTCTGCAGACCGGCCGGGATCCCGGCGGTGGCCCTGCTCGCGGCGGCGCGGAAGACGACGACGAAGAGAATGCCGAGGCCAATGGACCAGAGCATGGAATCCACGTTGATCGACCAGAAGCCCATGCTCGCGACCTCTTCGGCGCTGTGGGCAAAACCCCAGGACCCGTCCGGCAGCTCGCCGTAGACCAGGTTGGTCAGATGGTGCTTGATGTACTCGCCGGATGTTTCGGTGCCGCTCGCCATGCCGTTTCCACTCAGCTCCTTGGAGGTACCTGGGTACCCGTTCCGATTGTCGTCAGCGGTTTCCGCCAGCAAACACCAGCGGTCCCACCACGTACATCGCCTGCATGAGCACGAAGGTGCCGAAAAAGGCCAGCGGTGCGGGCTCGAACACCGCGAATACCAGCGCCATCGATGTCAGCGTCAGCAGGAACTTCATCACTCCCTGGCCGAGCAGGCGGCCGGGAGACCGTTCCACCGTCGCGCGCCAGGCGAAGTACCCCGCAGGGACGACGCAGACGGCACCGGCAAGCAGCGCCGCCCAGGCGTACGAATTGTCAGCCAATGCGAAACCGGCCGCGACTACCAGCGACGTAATCGTCTGCAACCCGACGATGATCAGAGGCAGGCGCCGCTCGAGATCGCCGGCACCCGCCCTCACGTCCGTCCCACCGAACGCGGCAGGCCCCCAGAGGCGGCGCGTATTATATGGACGCAGTATCTCCGGTTCAACGCAGATGCTTGAGAATCCCGTCGAGCTCATCCAGCGACGAGTAGCTGATGATGAGCTGCCCGCGGCCACCGCTGCCATGGCTGATGGAGACCGGCGCGCCAATGCGATCTGACAGATCCTGCTCCAGCCGGACCGTGTCCGGATCCTTGCCGGCGCCGCGTCTCGCACCGCCGGACGCCGTCTGCGCGGAACGTTGCTGGCGCCGGCGGACCAGCCCCTCGGTCTGGCGCACGGAAAGCTGCTTGACCGCGACCTCCCGGGCAAGGCGTTCCTGCTCCAGCGGTTCCAGGGCGAGGAGCGCGCGGGCATGCCCCATCTCGATGGCACCACGCTCCAGCAGCTCGCGGACCGCGGGCGTCAGGTTCAGCAGTCGCAGCAGGTTGGCCACCGCCACCCGGGATTTGCCCACGGCATCCGCCACCTGCTGCTGGGTCAGCTCGAACTCGTCGCGCAGCCGCTGCAGCGCGGCGGCTTCTTCAAGCGGATTGAGATCCTCACGCTGGATGTTCTCGATCAGTGCCATGGCCGAGGCCTGCTGATCCGTGACGTCCCTGACCAGCGCCGGGATCCACTCGAGCCCGGCCAGCTTCGACGCCCGCCAGCGCCGCTCGCCGGCAATGAGCTCATAGCCGCCATGGGGCCGCCGCCGCACCACGATGGGCTGCATCAGTCCCTGCGCTGTGATGGAGGCCGCCAGCTCCTTGAGGCTTTCCTCGTCGAACGCCCGCCGCGGCTGGTAACGGCTGCGAACCACCTCGTTGACGGCGATCTCGCCCTGCTCGCCGCTCGTGCCTTGTTCCGCCGTCAGTTCTGCTCCGAGCAGCGCATCCAGGCCACGCCCCAACCGCTTTCTGCTCACGCCGCCACCCCGTGCTTGCGTCGCAGCTCACCGGCCAGCGCCATGTACGCCACCGCGCCCCGGGAATGGCGATCGTAGAGAATGGCCGGCAGGCCATGGCTGGGGGCCTCGGCCAGGCGCACGTTACGCGGCACGACGGTGCGGAACACCTTGTCACCGAAATACTGGATGAGCTGTCTCGACACGTCGCGGGTGAGGCTGTTGCGCGGATCGTACATCGTTCGCAGCAGGCCCTCTATGGCGAGGTTCGGGTTGCCCCGGCCACGCACACCTTCGATGGTGTCCAGCAGCGCCGTCAGCCCCTCCAGGGCGTAGTACTCGCACTGCATGGGGATCAGCACCCCGTCCGCTGCGATCAGCGCGTTCAGGGTGAGGATGTTCAGGGACGGCGGACAATCGATGATCACGTAGTCGTAGCGCCCCCGCACCTCCTGCATCCGATCACGCATGCGGAACTCGCGGCGATCCTGGCGCAACAGATCGAGCTCGGCGGCGGTGAGGTCGGTGTTGCCCGGCAGCAGCTCGTAACCCCCCTGACAGCGCCGCACGACCTCTCTGAGCTCGCGGCCTTCGATCAGCCAGTCGTAAATGCTGGCCTCGAGCTCGGTCTTGTCGACGCCTGAACCCATGGTCGCGTTGCCCTGGGGGTCTAGATCCACGAGCAGCACCCGGCTGCCGGACAGCGCCAGCGACGCACACAGATTCACCGCGGTGGTGGTCTTTCCCACCCCGCCCTTCTGATTCGCTATCGCAATGATGCGCGTCACGGAGCGCTCCTCAGGTTGTCGTGCCGACCATCATCCGCTTCGTCGTGCCGGCCCAGCACGACGATGCCGTGCGGGCGTTCCAGCCCGGGGATGCGCAGCTGGCGCTGATCCACGATGCGCGCTCCGGGTGGCGGCGCCACCGGCCCCGCGTCCGCTCCCTGACCGCGATGCATCACCAGCAGCCGGCCGCCGCGCCGCAGGCGCGGTGCTGCCAGCGCCCAGGCCAAATCGAGCTCGGCAACGGCTCGGCACACCACGGCGTCGAAGCGCTCCCCGGCCGGGCGCTCGCGGACGTCACCGCACCACGCCAGGACATTGCCCAGCTCCAGCGTCCGGACGGCCCGCTGCACGAACCGGATCTTGCGGCTGCTGCGATCGACCAGGGTGAACTGCACGTCCGGCCGGGCAATCGCCAAGGGTACCCCGGGCAGGCCCGCCCCGGTACCCAGATCCATCACCCGCCCGCCACCGAGAAGCGGCACCACGCTGAGGCTATCCAGAAGGTGTCGAGGCAGCAGCCGCGCCACGTCGCGCCGGGAGATCAGATTGAACGCACGGTTCCAGCGCTCCAGCAGCTCGGCGAAGTCCACCAGCAGCCTCACCTGGCGTGGCGCCAGTTGAACCCCCAGGGTCTCAGCCCCACCGGCAAGCCGCCCGGGATCGACCTCAGGCACGGGCCGCGGTGCCGGGGGTATCATCCTCCGGTCTGCCCGCGGCGGGCTGGAGACGCCGCGCGTGGACCAGCAGCAGCGACAGCGCCGCCGGCGTCATGCCCGGTATGCGCGCGGCACGGGCCAGGGTCGCTGGACGTGCTCCTTCGAGCTTCTGACGCAGCTCGCTGGACAGGCCGGGGATCTCCGAGTACTCGAGCCCGGCGGGCAGCTCGATGCTCTCGTGACGCCGCACCCGGGCAATCTCGTCGTCCTGGCGGCGGATGTAGCCCTCGTACTTGATCTCGATCTCTACCTGCTGGCGCACCAGCGCGTCCGGCTCGCCGAGGTCTATGACCCCGGCGACCGCGTCCAGCGTGACGCCCGGGCGTTTCAGGAAGCTGCTCAGGGTCACCTCGCGGGCGATGGTCTCACCGGTCGCATCGCCGAGTCTGCGCGCCTGCTCGCTGCCCGGCCGCAGCAGCACGCCGCCGAGACGTCCGGCCAGCGCCGCCACGGCCCTGCGTTTACGCGCGAAGGCCTGCCAGCGCTCCTCGCCAACCACGCCAAGCTCGCGGCCGATGGCGGTGAGCCGGTGATCGGCGTTGTCTTCGCGCAGCCGCAGCCGGTACTCGGCCCGGCTGGTGAACATCCGATATGGCTCGTTGGTGCCGAGGTTCACCAGATCGTCCACCAGCACGCCGAGGTAAGCCTCATCCCGACGCGGCCACCAAGCCGGCAGACCGGCGACTTTGCGCGCCGCGTTGATGCCCGCCAGCAGCCCCTGGGCGGCCGCCTCCTCGTAACCCGTGGTGCCGTTGATCTGACCGGCAAAGAACAGAGCTTCCAGCGCCCGGGTCTCCAGCGAGTACTCAAGGTCCCGGGGATCGAAGAAGTCGTACTCGATGGCATACCCCGGGCGGGTCACGTGGGCGCGCTCGAAGCCGCCGATGCTCCGGACCAGAGCCAGCTGAACGTCGAACGGCAGGCTGGTGGAAATGCCGTTGGGATACAGCTCGTGAGAGTCCAGACCCTCGGGCTCAACGAAGATCTGGTGGGCCGCGCGCTCGGCGAAGCGGACCACCTTGTCCTCGATGCTGGGGCAGTAACGTGGCCCGGTGCCTTCGATGACCCCGGAATACAGCGGCGAGCGATCCAGCCCCGCGCGAATGATGTCGTGGGTGCGCTCGTTGGTGTAGGTGATGTGGCAGGACACCTGGGCCGGATGCTCGTCCGCGCTGCCGAGCAGCGACATGCACGGCAGCGGATCATCGCCCTGCTGAGCCTCGAGGCCGGAGAAATCCACGCTGCGCCCGTCAATGCGCGGCGGCGTGCCGGTCTTGAGCCTGCCCACCCGGAACGGCAGCGCCCGCAGCCGCTCGGCCAGGGCGTTGGAGGGCGCGTCACCCGCACGGCCACCGGCGTGATTGTCCAGGCCGATGTGGATACGCCCGCCGAGGAACGTTCCGGTGGTCAGCACCACGGCTCCGGAGCGAAACTCGAGCCCCATCTGGGTCCTGACCCCGACTACCCGGTCACAGTCGACCACCAGATCCACCACCGCCTGCTGGAACAGCGACAGGTTGTCCTGGCCCTCGAGCAGCGACCGTACCGCCTGACGGTACAGCGCCCGATCCGCCTGCGCCCGGGTTGCGCGGACGGCCGGCCCTTTACTGGCGTTGAGCACCCGGAAGTGAATGCCGGCTCGATCCGCCGCCCTGGCCATGAGCCCGTCGAGGGCATCGATCTCCCGCACGAGGTGGCTCTTGCCGATGCCGCCGATGGCCGGATTGCAGGACATGGCGCCGATGGTCTCGAGGCTCTGGGTCAGCAGCAGGGTGCGCGCGCCCAGCCGCGCAGCGGCCGCCGCCGCTTCGCAGCCCGCGTGGCCGGCGCCAATTACGATGACGTCGAAGCTGTCCGGATGTCTCATGATCGTTTGCCAACGCCGGCCGCCTTGGGGCCGGTTGCCGAGGGGCGGCAAGTATAAGTCCTCAGGCCGCGGCGTCTACTTGCCGATGCAGAAGCTGGCGAAGATCTCGCCGAGCAGGTCGTCCGCGGACACGGCGCCAACGATGCTGCCGAGGGCCAGGTGGACCGCGCGCAGCTCCTCGGCCACCAGTTCCGCCGGCGCGTCCGCTGCCAGCAGCTCCTCGGCACGCTCGAGCGCGTCCCGACCGGTCCTCAGCGCGTCGATGTGGCGGCGCCTGGCCGTGTAGGTAGTTCCCTCAGCGGCAAACCCGACCCGTTCCTCGATCAGCTGGACCAGCGCGCCGATGCCGGCACCAGTCAGTGCCGACAACCGCACCATGGCAACGCCATCGCCAGCGGGTTCCACCCGGCCGGCCTCTGCACCGCTCAGATCCACCTTGTTTCGCACCAGCAGCAACCGCTCTGCCGCGATCCCCAGCGCCTCCAGTTCGGCCATCGTGTCGAAGGGAACCGGCTCCCGGTCGTCTTCGAGCACCAGCACCAGGTCGGCCCGCGCCGCCTGGGCCCGGGCCCGGCGGACGCCTTCGCGCTCCACCGGGTCCTCGGACTCCCGCAGGCCCGCGGTATCCACCACCTGAATCGGCATCCCGTC
>JBFISC010000148.1:0-9048 GCA_041608775.1 Pseudomonadales bacterium
CGGGCACCGGCAGGTTGGGCGTCAGGATCACCTGCCATTGGCCGCGTCGCGCCGCGGCGATGGTGGCCGCGTCCACGGGGTCGCTCCAGCGGCAGTTGCCGGAGCGGGATTGCCGGTTCCAGGCTTCGCGGTTGTGCTCGAGGACATCGCGCATGCGGCAAATGGTGCACGGGCGTGCGGCCGCGGTCGAGCGTTCTCGTGGCCCGATGCCTATCATGGTTAGCTAGGAGAGCTTGGAGGCGTTGCGGAGGGGATGGACTTGCCGGGCTTGATGATCGAGATGGAGCCGGTAAAGCCGGAGACCGGTCCGGCTGAGGGCGTGCCGACGCCGTGACCCGACCGGAGCGATTTGCCGACGCCGCAGCCTGCGCCAACGCGCTGATCGAACGCCTGGGTGGTCGGGTCCGCCTGGCGCTGCCGCTCGGGATCGGCAAGCCGCTGCTGCTGGTGAACGCTCTCTATCAGCTGGCGCGGGAACGCCCAGAGATCTCCCTCGACGTCTTCACGGCGCTGTCGCTGGCGGCGCCCCGGCCCGGCTCCGAGCTCGAGGCGCGGTTCCTCGATCCGCTGCTGGCGCGCCTGTACGGCCGCGTGCCGGCCCTGGACTACGTGGCGGATCAGCGCCGGGGCACGTTGCCCGACAACGTCCGGCTGCACGAGTTCTACTTCCGCCCCGGCGCCGCGCTCGGCATCTCCGTTGCGCAGCAGAGCTACGCGAGCAGCAATTACACCCATGCTGCCCGGGACCTCGCGGCGCGCGGCGTCAATGTCATCGCCCAGATGGTGGCCCCGGCCTCCTACGCCGGCCGTCGCTACAGCCTGAGCTGCAATCCGGACCTCACCGCCGATCTGCTGGCGGCGCTGGCACGCCGTCGGTCGCCAGCGCCACTGCTCGTTGGCGAGGCAAACCCGGCGCTGCCTTACCTGCCCGGCGCGGCGGTGGAGCGCGAAGCCGCGCAGTTCGACCTGCTGCTGGAAGGTCCGGGCGTGGGCTACGACCTGTTTCCGGTACCGAACCGGCCGGTGAGCCTGGCGGAACATGCCATCGGGCTCAGGGCGGCGGCGCTGGTGCGCGACGGCGGTACCCTGCAGATCGGGATCGGCGGCCTCGGCGACGCGCTGGTCGCGGCGCTGGTCACGCGGCGCCGGGACAACGGGCGCTTTCGCGCGCTGCTCGGCGCGCTCGGCGCGGGCGCGCCCGCCGCTGAGCTGGACGATCTGCCGGAGGGGCTCTACGGCTGCAGCGAGCTGTTCGTGGAGGGCTTTCTGGAGCTGCACCGGCTCGGCGTGCTGAGACGAACCGTGGACGACGGCGTGTTCCTCCACGCCGGGTTCTTTCTCGGCTCGGCAGCCTTTTATCAGCGGCTGCGCTCCCTCGACGCCGCCGCCCTCCACGGTATCCGCATGGGCCCGATCAGCTTCACCAACGAGTTGTTCGGCAACGAGGAGGAAAAACGCCGGCAGCGGCGCCATGCCCGGTTCGTCAACAGCGCGATGATGATGAGCCTGCTCGGCGCCGCGGTGTCGGACGCCCTGGAAGACGGTCGGGTCGTCAGCGGCGTGGGCGGGCAGTACAACTTCGTCGCCATGGGACATGCCCTGGCCGATGGACGCTCGGTGCTGGCGCTCCCCGCCACCCGCACCACGAAAGGCGCCGTGTTCTCCAACATAGTCTGGAACTACGGCCACGTGACAATTCCTCGACACCTTCGCGATCTGGTGGTGACCGAATATGGGGTAGCCGATCTGCGCGGCGCGGAGGATCAGGATGCCATAGCCGCGATGCTCAACCTGGCCGACTCCCGCTTTCAGGAGTCGCTGCGACGACGGGCGGTGGCCGCCGGCAAGCTGCCGGGGCGCTATCGCATCCCGGCACGGTTCCGCAACAACACGCCCCAGGCGCTGCGGGCCGCGCTGGAGCAGGGCGGCGGCCTCAGCGCGCTGCCCTGGTTCCCGCTCGGCACCGACCTGAGCGACGTCGAGGCCGGTATCGCGGTGGCGATGGCTGCGCTCGGCGAGCAGCGTGGCAACGTGCGCGGGCTGGTGAGCCGGATCCTGGCCGGCCGCGGGGCTGGCGCGGAGCCCTGGCTCGAGCCGGCACTGGATCGGCTCGGCCTGGCGCAGCCGCGCGGGCTGCGGCAGCGGGCCTATCGGGCTCTGGTTGCCGGCGCGCTGCGGCGCGAGCTGCGCGATGCCGGTCGGCCGTTGTTTGCCGGCGATCACTAGCGCGCCCGCGCCGCGGTACAATGCGCGCGCCTGAACCAACGGAGACGGACGTGTCCACAGCGCAAGCGCCGGCCGGGCGCGACGACCTGGAGCAGATATCGGCGACCGCCGGCTATGGTGTGATCACGCACCTGCCGGTGTGGGAGAAAGTTCGGCCGGATCGTGTCGAGGCGGGTCTGAACGCCCTGCTCGAGGAGTCCGAGGCGGCCTTCGAGGCGCTCGAGGCCAGCCACGAGCCCACCTGGGACGGCCTGATGCTGCCGCTCGAGGCGCTTCAGGATCGGCTGGGGCGCGTGTTCGGCGCGGTCATGCACCTGACCAGCGTGAAGTACACGGACGAGCTGCAGGCGGCCTATGACGCGGTGCGACCGCGCTATGTCGCGCTGGGCAGCAGGATCAGTCAGAGCGTGCCGGTCTATCAGGGGATGGTGACGCTGCGCGACACCGCCGCCGGCGGTCTCGATCAGGCGCAGCGGCGCATCGTCGACGAAGCCATCCGCATCATGGAGCGCTCGGGCGTCCACCTCGAGGGCGCGGCCCGACAGCGCTACCAGGAGATTCAGGAACGGCTCTCGGACCTCGGCAACCGTTTCCAGACCAACCTGGTCAAGGAGGAGAAGACCGCGCGGGTCAAGGTGAGTGACCGGCAGCGGGTGCGCGGCGTGCCCGCGCCCGTTCTCGCCATGGCGGTGCAGACCGCCGTCGACGATGGCGTGACCGACGCCGGCGCGGAACGTGGCCCGTGGCATTTCGTCGTAAACGGCGTGAACTACCAGGCGATCATCGAGCACGCCGAGGACCGCGCGACGCGCGAGCAGTTCTACCGGGCGTTCCGCGCCAGGGGTTGCGCCGAAGGGCTGGACAACCGCCCGGTCGTGGAGGAGATGCTGCGGCTGCGCCAGGAGCAATCGGCTCTGGTGGGGTTCGCGTCGTTCGCGGAGCGCAGCATCGACGCCAAGATGGCGCCGTCGGTGGATGCCGTCTGGACGCTGCTCGATGAGCTGGAGGCCGCCGCGCGTCCCGCGGCGGAGCGGGAGCTCGCGACCCTGGAGGCCTTCGTCCGCCGGCGGCAGGGCGATGCTGATCTCGCCGCCCTGCAGCCGTGGGATGTGGCCTTCTACGCGGAAAAGCTTCGCGAGGCCGAGTATGCCTACGACAGCGAACGGCTCCGCGACTACTTCCAGATGCCGCGGGTCATGGACGGGCTGTTCGCGCTGATCCGCAACCTCTACGCCGTGGAGATCCGGCGGGTGGAGGACGGCGCGGTGCCCGTCTGGGATCCGAGCGTGGAGTTCTACGAGGTCTCCCGGGATGGAACGGTCATCGCCGGCTTCTTCGTCGATCCGTACGCGCGTCCGGGCCAGAAGCGCGGGGGCGCCTGGATGAACACCGTCGTCGACCGCAGCCGCGTGCTTGCCGGCAGCGGCCGCTCGTCATCGCTGCCGGTGGCGCTGTTCGTGATGAACGCGCGGCCACCGGAAGCAGAGCGGCCGGCGCTGATGTCGCTGGAGGAGGTCCGAACGCTGTTTCACGAGTTCGGTCACGCGACCCAGCACATGTTCACCGAGGTTGAGGAGGGCGGTGCCTCGGGGATGAACCTGGTGGAGTGGGACGCGGTGGAGCTCGCCAGCCAGTTCAACGAGTACTGGATGGATCACAAGAGCTTTCTGCGCGGGCTGACCGCCCACGTGGAGACCGGTGAGCCCCTCGACGACGAGACCCTCGACCGGATCATCGCCAGCCGCAACTTCATGGTCGGCATCGGCACCCTGCGCCAGCTTCAGTTTGCCCGGACCGATCTGGCCCTGCACCAGCACTACGGCGTCGGCGGCCAGGACGATGGCCGCTCGCCCTTCGACATCGAGCGGGAGATTGCCGAAAAGACGCTGGTGACGCCACGCCTGCCGGACGAGTCCCAGCTGCCGTCGTTCGGTCACTTGTTTGCCGGTGGCTACGCGGCCGGCTACTACTCGTACAAGTGGGCCGAGGTGCTGGCGGCCGACGCCTTTGCCGCGTTCAAGGAAGCGGGCCTGGACGACCCGGAAGCCCTGCGCGGCGTGGCCGAACGCTTCCGCGAGACCGTGCTGGGACTGGGCGGCAGCCTGCCTGCAGCCGAGGTGTACCGGCGTTTCCGGGGCCGCGACGCCACGCCGGACGCGCTGCTGGTCGAGCAGGGTCTGCGTTGATGCGTGGTGGCGACGGCCATGCGGACCGCTCGGCCGGGCGCCGGGTCAGCAGGCGTCAGCGCGGTGGCGGCGGAGACTGAAGCGGGCGACGCGGGCGCCGACCGCGGTTCGGATCCGGCGGCGCTCGCCGGCGTGTTCCACCGGTTCGGTCGCTTCGAGGCACCTCAGCTGGATTCGCCCATGTACGCCGAGCTGTCCTACGGCATCTCCCAGGACCCGGAGCTGCTGGCGCTGGCGGCGCGAACCCGGCCGGGACAGCCTCCGCCCAACATGCTGTTCGCCGCGGTGCAGTATCTGCTGCTGTCCGGCAACGAGCACGAGCTGCGTCAGCATTACCCCGCCCTGACCGGAGAGCCGAGGCCGCCGGTCGCCGCCTTCCCGGCCTTCCGTGCGTTCTGCCTGGAGCACCGGGCTGCCATCGTTGGGCTGCTGCAGACCAGGCTCACCCAGACCAACGAGATCCAGCGCTGCGCGTGCCTGCTGCCGGCGTTCGCCCACGTGTGGCGGGAGCGGGCGCGGGCGCTGGCCCTGATCGAGCTCGGTCCGAGCGCCGGGCTGAACCTGAACTGGGATCGCTACCGTTGCGACTACGTCGATGCCGACGGGTCATCCGTAGACTCCTGGGGGCGGGCGGATGCGCCCGTGCTGGTGACCAGCGTGGTTCGTGGCGGTAACTGGTCGACGCTGCCGCAAACGATCCCGGTGACGTGGCGGGTCGGCATCGACATTCATCCCGTGGATATCGACGATGCCGATCAGCTGCTGTGGTTGCGATCGCTGATCTGGCCCGAGCACGTGGAGCGTCACGCACGGTTGCTGGCCGCGGTCGAGATCGCCCGACGACATCGACCCGAGCTGCTGCGGGGCGATGCGGTGGCCGGGCTGCCAGGGCTGCTGGCGCGTGCGCCCGGTGACGCGGCGGTGGTCGTGTACGCGACCCACGTGCTCTATCAGCTGTCCCGGGAGGCACAGAAGGCGCTGTTCGAGGCTCTGCGGGACGATTCCCGCCGTTCGGCACGCCGGCTGGACCTGATCACTATGGAGTCCACGGGCGAGGGCGACTCGCAGCTGGCTCAGCACGTCTTTCGTGCCGGCGAGCGCGAGACCCGGGAACTCGCGAGGGTCAACCCGCATGGCCGCTGGCTGCGCTGGGGCGATTCCGCAGATCGCCGGGTCTGATCTTCATCCCCGGCCGGCTCTCGGTGGTGTCCGGTAGCAGATCGGTCCTGGAATCCGGTCACAGATCCGTCCGCCTCCATGGTTCGTCCAGCTTTGTAAGCCAATTCACAGTCCGGGCCCACGATCTTCCGCAAACTGGCCCCGCACTCACCGGGAGCCTCAAGGGACGGGGGAGAGCATCATGCAGGACCTGTTCATGCTGACAGACAGCGTCGTGACCTCCGCCCTGATCTGGGCGGTGCTGATCATGACTGTCATGTATCTCGGGCGGGATCAGGCCCGCCAGAGCATCACTACCCTGGCGCGGATGCTGCACAACGCGCTGCGCGTGGCGGCGTTCGGCCTCCGGCGCGCGGAGCAGCACCTCGAGTCGCGCAATCGCGAGGTTCTGCTGGCTGCCGGCCGGGAGGCCAAGGAGCGCATGGTCAGCCGCGAGTTCGAACGCATCAGCGCCACCGTCGACCGGGATCTCGGGCGCTACCCGGAGATCCAGCGGAACCTCACCGAGACCATCCAGCGCATCGACGAGGATCATCAGGGGACCGCGGAGGTACCGCCCCAGGTCCCGGGCTGGAGCCGGGCCGTGAAGGCCGTGGCGGACGCCGCGGACAAATCCGATCCCAGCGTTCGCGACGTGCTCGAGGCCATTCATGAATCCATGGAGCGGGCACAGGCCCGGGCACTGACTGCGTACCGGGAGGCGAGCCGACAGCGGCACCGGCTGCTGTCGCGGATGATGCCGCGCTGGCGGAACATCCAGGGCACTTTGAAGCGTATGGAAGCGTCGGTTGCTTCCATTCTCGAGCGCTCCCGCTCCATCGACCGGCACATGGACGAGTATCGCGAGATCCTGGCGGGCACGGATCGCGCGGTGCAGACCCTGTCCACGTCGGCGTTGGTTCAATTCGGCGTGTCGGCGCTGGTGATCGCCGTGGCCATCGGCGGCGCGATCATCAACTTCTCACTGATCGCCCGGCCCATGGCCGAGATGGTGGGCGGCACCAGCTACATCGGCGCGTTCCAGACGGCCGACATCGCGGCGCTGGTGATCATTCTGGTGGAGATCTCCATGGGCCTGTTCCTGATGGAGTCGCTGCGCATCACCCGGCTGTTCCCGGTGATCGCCGCGCTCCCGGATCGGACCCGGGTGTACATGGTGGCGTTCACGCTGACCGTGCTCACAACCCTGGCCAGCGTGGAAGCCGGTCTCGCCTACATGCGCGAGATCCTGCTGCAGGACGAGCTTGCTACCGCCTCGCTGCTGCGCGGGGAGGCGGGTGCAACCATGACCAGCGAGGCGTTGTGGATCACTACGGCGGCGCAGATGGGCATGGGCTTCATCCTGCCGTTCGCGCTGACTTTCGTTGCGATTCCGCTCGAGACCTTCGTTCAGACCCTGCGTCACGTGCTCGGCATGCTGGCCATTCTGGCGCTGCGTCTGACCGCTCTGGCTCTGCGCATCATCGGCAATCTGGTTCGGCAGTCCGGTGTGTTGCTGCAGCATCTTTACGACGTGTTCATCTTCGCGCCCCTGTGGGTGGCCGGCCGCCTGGCCGCGGGCGCTGAAAGACGTGCCGAACGCGCCGCGGAGCGGGAGGGCAGGGCCCGGCAGATCGACGCCCAGCTGCAGCGCGAAGCCGAGTCGCGCCGCGAAGGAAGCGATCCCACCATGGGCGGCCGCTTTGACGGCTACGGGGAGGCAACGGTATGAGAGCCCTGACGATTCTGCTGCTGAGCCTGATCCTGGCCGGCTGCGGCGAACCGCGCCCCAGCCGCGCCGTCGGCGTGTACATGCTGCTGGATACCTCGGGCACCTACACCGAGGAGATCGACAAGGCCCGGCAGATAATCAACTTCACGCTCACGCGGCTGGAGCCCGGAGACTCGTTCGCGGTGGCGCGGATCGACACGGCGAGCTTCAGCGAGAAGGACATAGTCGCCAAGGCGACCTTCGATGGTCGTCCCAGCACCGCGAACACCCAGAAGCGGCGCTTTCAGACCGAGGTGAACGCGTTCGTCGGCGAGGTGCAGCCCTCTGCCTACACCGACATCTCCGGTGGCCTGCTGCAGGCGCTGGAGTTCCTGAACGAGAAGGATCCCGGTCGCCGCACGATCCTCATCTTCTCCGATCTCAAGGAAGATCTGGACGAGGGTTATGTGCGTGACTTCCCGCTCACTTTCACCGACGTGGACGTGGTGGCGCTGAACGTGACCAAGCTGCGCTCAGACAACGTCGATCCTCGGGAATACTTGGGCCGGCTGGCCGCCTGGCAGCAGCGGGTCGAGCAGAGCGGCGGCCGCTGGCGGGTCATCAACGACCTGGACCGGCTGGAGAAGCTGTTCCAGAGCTGAGGCGACCGTCGCCAGCTCCGATCGTCGACCGGCATGAGTGCCGGCCGGCACTTGCCGACCCCGGCACGGCGATGTAACCATGCCCCCGCGGCTGTCGCCGAGCCCGCGCAGTTGCGAAGCAACTGCCAAGCTGTCGCTCTGCGACAGCCGGTTGCGAAGCAACTGCCAAGCCGCCGCCTCCGGCGGCGGCCATGCGCCCGTAGCTCAGCTGGATAGAGCACCAGGCTTCGAACCTGGGTGTCGGGAGTTCGAGTCTCTCCGGGCGCGCCATCTTCCGACCTTCCGGCACTGTGTCGATGCGCCTGTTGCGGCGCGCCTTGAATTTCTCACCGCTGAACTAAGCTTCTCAGTGACGGCCATGGGCCGAACAGCCGCGCTGGGCGTTTGCAGTGGCAGCACGGGTCCGGGACGGCGGCGGGGTCAGGAACGCCGCAGCGCAACACGGAAGGAACCGAATGACCATACGATACCTGGCTGCGGCATTGGCGCTGGCGCTCTGGGTGACCGCTGATCGACGCCGCGGGACCGGAGCCTGAGCCGGGCCCGGGCGGCTCAGCCGGCGAGATCGCCGCGGGCGACCAGCTGGACGCGACCGCCGACGGCCAGTTCGGCGCCGATGCGTAGATGGATGCGTGACGGGCGTCGGATCTCGAAGCCCTGCTCGACGATCTTCGAGCCGACCATGCCCCGATCCCTGAGGTACGCTGCGAATGCCGCATTGGCGGAACCAGTGGCCGGGTCCTCGCGCACGCCGGTGCCGTCGAAGAACTGCATCCGCGCCGCGTAGTCGGCGTCCGCCGAGTAGCCGCCGGCGCAGACCGCGAAGAGAAACCCTTCGATGCCGAGGTCACGCTGCACCTGGAGGTCGACGCGGATGCGCTTCAGCGCTTCGATGGTGCGCACGCCGATGATGGCGAAGGTCGGGCCGCAGCGTACGACCTGGGGGTCCAGCTCGGGATCCAGGTCGGCAGCGGTGAGGCCCAGCACCCGGGCGGCCCGGTCGGGATCGATGGCCGCGCCGGCGCTCGCCGGTGGCGGCGTCAGCCATCCCAGGTCGCCTTCGAAGGTCACCGGCACGTCGCCGGCGGCGAGCGCCAGGGTGACG
>JBFISC010000149.1:0-8946 GCA_041608775.1 Pseudomonadales bacterium
CGAAGCGGGCGAGGCGGTGACCATTCCCAGGGAGTGGACCGGGGTCTGGGAGACCGACGGCTACACCAAGATCTGGGTGATTTACGAGTCGGACGGCGGCACGAATGCCGGCGAGGTTGGTTCGGAGGACGGCTCGGGTTCCTGATCCGGGCGCAGCCGGCCCACCGAGACGATGGCGATCCAGCCGAACAGGGCCGCTTCGGTCACCCGCTGCCAGGCACCGCGGAACGCGCCGTCCGGGTTCGAGCCCATCCAGTAGAACACGCCGAGCACCAACAGCCCAAGCAGGATGGTGGTCATGCCGAGCTGACGCAGCGGATGACGGCGGGCCAGTGCGGCGCCGATCAGCAGCATTCCGGCGCCGCCGCCGAGATACTCGAGCAGGCCGCCCAGGTTGTGAGCTGCCTGGCGCGCCGACCCCTCTGCCGGGCAACCGGCGTCGCAGGGCGCGAACGCGGCCAGCAGGTAGCCGGCGGCAACGCCGAGAAACAGCAGGCAGCCCACGGCCGAGCCCGGCGAGCGGGCCAGCGCGCGCCAGCCGAGCCCGATGAACGCTGCCACCAGCAGGCCAATGGTCAGGAACCCGCCGAGGCTCACCAGCCGCCCGTGGGGCGCGCCAATGGCGCCGAGCTCGCTGATGTACTGGGCGGTGTGGCTGAACCCCGGGGTCTGCCAGCCGCCGACGACGGGCACCAGCAGGGCGAGCGCCACCGCGGCGAGCCCGGCGACGGAAGCCGCTGCCGGCAGCGGCACGTGGTCGTCGTCGCGGCGGCGTCGGCGTTGGCGATCCTGAATGCAGAACTCGTTGCCCTCGGGATCGAGCATTACGGTGAACCCGTCATGCTCGTCCCGCACCGTCGCGCCGAGGCCGGTGAGTCGCGCCACCTCGAGGGCCCGGGCGGGCGTGTCGACATCGAGATGCACGCGGTTGCGGCCGGTCTTCGGGTTGTCCCGCCGCTGGAACCACAGGGTCACTCCCGGCCCGTCGACGGCGACGCTCGGGTCCGTCTCCGGGTCCAGGCCCTGCGCGGCCAGCCGGGCGATCTCGGTTTCGTCGTAGGGCCGCAGCTCGAAGCCGTCGAGCACCTGTGCCCAGAATCGGGCCAGGCGCGGCGGGTTCGCGCTGTCGATCACGATCTCGCGAAGGCGCGCCATCAGCCGGTCACGCTGACACGGAGCCGGTCATGGGTTGCCCGCCTTCACGTAGCAGACTTCCAGCTTGACTCAGCGGGTCCGGTGACCGACATCGGGCGGCTCCGGTTCGCTCAGCGCAGACCGGTCCAGGCTTCCCGCTCGGCGCCGTCCGGGTCGAGGACCAGCTCGCTGGTGACGTCGAACTTCATCGTGGCACGGCGTTCGGGCTCATAGCGGTCCCAGCCCGGGTCGAGATCGTGGAGGAACCGGGTCCAGGCCTGGTGCATGTAGCTGGCGAGGTCCTGCGGCCGCTCGCCGGGGCCGAGAAAGATGTCGACGCCGGGCTTGTCGAGGTTGTCGAAGGCGAACGGAATCTCCAGCGCGTGGGTCGCGCCGAGCCGTCCTTCGAAGGCGCGGGACTCCCAGCAGAACCAGTACATCCAGGTCGGCGTGTCCGGCTGACCGTCACGCGCCTCCGCGAGGCGCACGGCCGGGATGCGGAACATGTGGTCGGTGGTGAAGGCGATTTGAATGTCCTCGGCCCGGGCGCCGGGGCGGTTGCGCCGGTACGCGGCGAGGGTGGTTTCAGCGCCGTAGCGGCCGGCCAGCCGCGTGAGCTTGGCGTCGTCGGTGTCGCCGTAACCCCAGAGCGTGGTCTCGTGACGATTGGTTCCGGTGAGGACCGGGATTCCCCGGGACGCGCCGGCGCGGATCGCCTCCAGCGGATCGGCGGGCACCACCCGGTTGCCCTGTACCGGGTAGAACGGCGACACCGCCACGCCGAGTACCTCGACGGTGCGGGCTCCGTCGCCGATGTCCTTGATGATCCTGCCCTGGGCATCGAGGATCGCCTGGGTCTCCACGGCCTGCAGCGCCTCGATGCTGTCCGCGCCCAGCGCTTCCAGCAGCCGCCCGGCCACCAGGCGCCCGGCCTCGGCGGGCAGGGTGTGGTGGGCGCCGCCGCTCTGGGCGATGGCGCCTCGGAACAGGCCCTCCGCCAGCGGGCTTGCCAGCAGCGTGCCGACGCTGAACGCGCCTGCCGATTCCCCGGCGATGGTGACCTTCGCCGGGTCGCCGCCGAAGCGCGCGATGTTGTCGCGCACCCACTCGAGCGCCCGGATCTGGTCCAGCAGGCCGTTCGCGCCGGACGTGGCGAAGTCGTCGCCGAACGCCGACAGGTCGGTGAACCCGAGAGCGCCGAGCCGGTAGTTGATGCTGACCACCACGACGTCGCCGTTGCCGGCGAAACGCGCACCGTTGTACCAGGGAATGGCGCCCTGGCCGGTCCGATAGCCGCCGCCGTGAATCCAGAACAGCACCGGGCGGCGACCGTCGTCCAGCGCCGGTGTCGTCACGTTGAGGGTCAGACAGTTTTCGTCCCAGCGCACCGATGCGCTGTCCGTGAGGCCGCCGCTGGGAACCTGGGGGGCCGCTGGACCGAAGCGGGTCGCCGGCCGGGTCTGCTGCCAGGGCTCGAGGGGTTGAGGCGCGCGGAAGCGATTGACGCCGGTGGGCGGCGCCGCGTAGGGAATTCCGGCGAACAGCAGCACGCCGTCCTTGCTGCGGCCCTGAACCGGGCCGTGGGTGGTTTCGGCGATGGTCACGATTTCCCTCCTGTTTCCCGAGCCGAAAGGGTAACCGCCCGGCCTCCTGGACGCACCTGACTTTGTCCGGCCCGCCCAGGCCCTGGCGATGTCTTGTAGACTGGCGGCTGCATCGATCGGGGGGAGCGCATGAAGCCGTTGGGATTACGAACGACCGGCCTGGTGCTGGTGGTGGCACTGGCGCAGACGGCAGCGGCCGCTCCGCAAGGGCTGCCCCGGGCCATGGCCTGGAGCGCCTACAATCTGGGCACCACGGGCTACAACCAGGCCGTCGCCATCGGCAAGGTGCTGAAGGACAACTACAACGTCACCCTGCGGGTGCTGCCCGGCAAGAACGACGTTTCCCGGCTGCTGCCGCTGGTGCGCGGCCGGGTTCAGCTCTCGGCCAACGGCGTCGCCACCTACTTCGCCCAGGAGGGTGCGTTCCAGTTCGCTGATCCGAACTGGGGGCCGCTGCCGCTGCGACTGGTGATGGTGTCGAACGGCGACAGCAACCAGGCGCTGGCGGTCGCCGCCGACACCGGCATCAGCTCCTTCGATCAGCTGCGCGGGCGCCGGGTGCCCTACGTGCGCGGCGCGCCGTCGCTGAACGTCTCGACGGAGGCCTTCCTGGCCTGCGGGGGGCTTTCCTGGAACGACGTCGAGCGGGTCGAGTTTCCCGGCTACGGGGCCATGTGGACCGGCATCGTCAACGGGCAGGTGGACGCGGCCTATGCCACTACGGTCTCCGGACCGACGCGCAAGCTGGAAGCGTCGCCGCGGGGAATCCGCTGGCCCCCGGCCCGCCATGGGGATGCTGCGTGCTGGGCTGGCATCGAGCGGGTCGCGCCGTACTTCATCAAGCACGTGGCCACCCGGGGCGCGGGCATCAGCGCGTCGCAGCCGCATGAAGGCGCCACCTATCCGTACCCGCTGCTGATCGGTCTGGACAGCACCGATGCGGACATGGTCCACGCCGTGGCGGAAGTCATCCACCACCATTACGACGAGTTCAAGAACGCCGATCCAGGCGCCGTCGGCTGGGCCATGGACCGCCAGCGGTTCGACTGGGTCGTGCCCTACCACGAAGGGGCGGTTAGATACTTCCGCAAGATCGGGGTCTGGAGCGACGCCTTCGAGGCGCACAACCGGCGCCTGCTGGAGCGTCAGCGGGTGCTGGGTGAAGCGTGGCGGACGGTGAAGGCGCGCTCGTTCGACTCGGATCAGGCGTTTACCGACGCCTGGCTCGCGGCCCGGGTGCAGGCCCTGGAAGCCGCCGGCTTCGATCCCGTCTGGACGAACCCGCAATCCCGTTGAGCGACGCCGCCTCAGCGTCGGGTGAGTTCGACGCGCTGCGCTACGGGGTGGCGCTGGCGGCGGCGGTGACGCTGCTGCTGGCGATGGACACCCTGCGCCTGTTCGGTGGTGATCCGCTGCTGTCCGCCTGGATTCGACTCGAGACCCACTACTACTTCGCGCTGCTCGGCGCTCTGCTGCCGCTGGTGTATCTGGTGTTCGCCCGCTGGCTGCCGCTGGATCTGCTCCTCGCCGTGGCGGTGGTGAGCTGCTGCGCGTACTTCTTCCAGCACGCCGAAGACATCGTCGATCTCGGCTGGGAGTTCGGCGCCCCGCCGGTGGCCACCGGGCTGGCGGTCGCGCTGTGGCTGCTCTTGCTCGAGGCGGTGCGCCGCGCCGGCGGCTGGGCGCTGTTCGCGATCACCGCCGCGTTCTCGCTGATGCCCATGGTGGCCGACAGCCTGCCGGCGCCGTTCGCCGGGCTGCCGGCGGATCTGCCCCAGACCGCGGCCTATCACGTGCTCAGCATCGAGAGCATCTTCGGGCTGCCGTTCCGGGCGTTCGCAGAGCTGGTCATCGGCTTCGTGCTGTTCGGCCTGGCGCTGCAGCAGACCGGCGGCGGCCGGTTCTTCCTCGACCTCGCGTTCGGCCTACTCGGCCACGTCCGTGGGGGCGCCGCCAAGGTGGCCATCGTTTCCAGCGGCCTCATGGGGTCCATGAGCGGCAGCGTGGTGACCAACGTGCTCACCACCGGCCAGCTCACCATCCCGGCGATGAAAGCCACCGGCATGAAGCCGGAGGTCGCCGGCGGCGTGGAGGCCTGCGCCTCCACCGGCGGCGTGCTGCTGCCGCCGATCATGGGTTCCACGGCCTTCGTCATGGCGACGTTTCTGGAGGTGCCTTACTACGAGGTGGCGCTGGCTGCCGCGGTGCCGTCGCTGCTGTACTTCACCGGCCTGTTTCTGCAGGTGGACGCCCATGCCGCAGCCAGTGGCCTCGAAGGTCTGGATCGCCGCGATCTGCCCGGGGTCTGGCCGACCCTGAAGGCGGGCTGGTACTACCTCGGCGCCTTCGTCGCGCTGGTGTTCCTGCTGGTGGTGATGCAGCGGGAGTCGGTAGCGCCCTATATCGCCACCGGACTGCTGCTGGTGCTCAACCAGTTCTCCCGGGAGCACCGCTGGGGCGTGGCCGAAGCCATTGACTTCCTGTTCGCCACCGGCCGGCTGCTGGCCGAGCTGGTGGCGGTGTTGGCGGGGGTGGGGCTGATCGTTGGCGCGCTCTCGCTGACCGGCCTGTCCGGTACCCTGGTGAACGATCTGCTCTACCTCGCCGGTGACTCTGTGTGGCTGCTGCTGCTGATGGGCGCGCTCACCAGCTTCGTGCTCGGCATCGGCATGACCGTGACCGCCGCGTACATCTTTCTCGCTATCGTGCTGGCGCCGGCGCTGATTCAAGGCGGCCTCGATCCCATGGCCGTGCACCTGTTCATCCTCTATTGGGCCATGCTCTCGTTCATAACCCCGCCGGTGGCTCTCGGCGCGTATGCGGCGGCGTCGATCGCTCAGGCGCGGCCGCTGGCCACGGGCATAGCCGCCATGCGCCTCGGCAGCGTGATCTACTTCATCCCGTTCATGTTCGTGTTGAACCCGGCGCTGATCCTCCACGACTCCGCTATCGATCTGGTGCTCGGTTTGGCGGAGGCATTCGCCGGTATCTGGCTGGTCGTGTGCGGGATTCAGGCGTACGTGCCGTGGCTGGGAACCCGCTGGAACGGCCTGCAGCGGCTGCTGCTTGTGGTGGGTGGCGTACTGGTCGCGCTGCCGCCGATCCTGCCGGAACTCACGGGTACGGTGCGTGGCACGCAGGTGGCAGCCGGGCTCGTGCTTGCCGTGGTGGCGGCGCTGCCGACGGCGCTGCGCCGCTCCGCACGGCCGGCATGACGCAGCCGTCGCCAGGGTCAGGGCGCTTCGCCGCTAGTCGGGCGCCGTTACTTCCGTGGTCAGTTCCTGGCTGACGGTGGCGTTCGCGACGCCGACCGGTCTGGTATCGACGACGATGCGATAGTTGCCCGGTTCCAGGGGGACCGGAGCGCCGTCGACGTAGCCCTCGGCCACGCGGTCCGCGTTCGAGTCGAAAACCGTGAAGCTGGTCGCGAGAGCCTCCCTCACCGAGTCCGCCAGCGAATTCGTGTCGCTTGCTGCCAGATAGCGGCCGCCGCCTGCCTCGGACCATGCCGTGAATTCATCCACCAGCGCCTGATCGTCGATCGCGAATCCAACGATGTTCAGGCTGACGTCGACGCCCGATTCCCGGAGCGTCGCGATCACGGCGGCCGGGTCGCCGTCGCAGGTCTCTTCTCCATCGGTCACCAGCACGATCAGGCCAGGACCGCTCGCGTTCCTGAGGTCCTGGACTACCGCGGCAAGCGAATCCGCAATCGGCGTGCGGGCGAGGTTCTTCGCCTGAATGCCGGCGATCCGGTCTGTAGCCGCACCCGCATCGAGGGGCGCAAGCGGGATCTCCAGGTCGGTCTCGCAGGCGTTCGCAATGCGATGGCCAAAGACCCGCAGCGCCGTGGGTGTCCCGCTGGGTATGTGCTCCCGGATCGCGGTAGTCAGTACCTCCTTGGCGATATCGATGCGCCGCCGGCCCTCCATTCGCTGCAGCATGGAGCCGGACGCATCGAGGATGAGTTCGACCGCGGCGCGCGCCGGGGTGTCGTTGCCGGAGACGACGCGGAGAAGGCCGGGTCCGGGTGCGGCCCGCTCGTCGGTGGCCATCGACAACGTGTATCCGGCCGGCTTTCGCAACATGGCAGCGACACGTTCGAAGGCGATCTCCATGTCGCCCTCCTGCTGGATGAAGGCGTAGTGGCCGTCGTTGACGCTTGCCCAGTCCTGCATCAGGTCCTGGGATTGCTCCTGCTCGCCGACGTTCAGGGAAAACACCCGCGGCCGAACCTGCTGGAACGCTTCCCAGACCCTCGGTTCGCGCGGTGTTTCGGCATCGGTGACGATCACTATGGCTTTGGTCCCAGGGCGATTCGCGAGATGGATCGCGGCCGATCTCTGGCTGTCCTCGGCCGCGCTGCTGTCCGAGAATTGCCGGTAGTCGTTCAGGATCATCTGCATCAGGTAGGGCTCGTCGACCCACGCCTCCAGGATGGGTGCGCCCGAGCCGAAGGGCTGCAGATTGGCCATGTCGCGCCCGGGTACCAGGTCTTCGGCGTATGTCGTCATTGAATTGACGATCATCGGCCGGAAAGCCTCCACGCTGCCGCTGGTGTCCCACAGGAACAGAACGTTTCTCGGCGGCTCCCGCACTTCCAAAAGCGGCACGCGCCCGTCGTCGACGTAGGCATCGTAGACATGGCGTTGCGGCGTGCTCTGACGGGGCAGCTTGCGTAATGCGATCGGTTCCCCGGACGTATCGGTCAGCGATAACTCGGCGCGTACGGTCGGATCGCCGGTCAGCTCGAGGCGCAAGCCGTTGTGGCCCCGCGGGAGCACCGGCCGATACCAGTGCGAGACCTGACCGAGGCGCACGCTGCCTGCCGCCACCACGCCAACCTCCAGAGCGTCCGCGCTATCGGGCGTCCGGTTGCCGCGCTTGGCGGAAATCGCGGTCTCCGCCAGCGGCTGAGTGAACTCGTACCAGCCACGTTGACTGCGGAATCCCCACTCACTGACGACGGAGCGATACTGATCGCCCGTCTGGCGTTCGTAGACCGCGAGGCGCTCCGGTGGGTCGACGGTCCGGTCTTCCGTCGCGGCTGGCGCCGAGAACCTGAGAAAGCGCGCCCGGACCGCTGGCGCCAGAACGAGCTCGTTGCCGTCTTCCGCCCGGTCCCACCGGGCGACGGTCTGCCAGGGACCCACCGGTGAATCGAGACTGGCCGACAGCGTCAACTCGGTGAGCTTGGTGTTGTCGTCGTCGGTTTCGCGCCAGCTGATGCGTTCGATCTCGGCAGCGCGGTTGTGGTGGAAACCAAGAACCCACTGAGGCCCTTGCTGGGCCGGCACGCCGTAGTACGAGGCATCTGCGGCGTCGGTCAGGATGGCCTGATCCCAGCGGGCGCCGATCGGTGGGTTGGACCAGACCACGTGGCCGCCGTTGTCAGGCGCGGCTATGTTCAGCTCGCCCACCCCGCTCGGCGCCCAGCCCGGCTCGGCGATCACCTTGACCTCGCCCAGCGCCAGCCGCCGACCGATCTCGCCGATCCACGCGCCCTCCAGCAGCAGTCGCGCATGAGTGGCCGGAACCGGCGCGTCGAGGGTGAAGTACTGATCGGTTGCGACCGGGACCACCATGCCGGTCGCGACCGATTCGAACGTGGAGCCGTCGGCCGAGAGCTGCAGCGTAACCTCGGAAGGTGCGTAATTGACGCCGATCCGGCCGAGCGGGTTCAACGCGAACCCCGCCACCGGTACGGCTTCCGATCCCGCCAGATCGATGGTCAGCTCGAGCGGGCGGTCTCTTCGCGCGTCGAACGAGGCACCGCTGCCCCGGGCGGACCTGCCGTCGATGAGGGCTTCGAGCTGGCGCTCCGTATCGCCTCTCGGCTCGGGCTCTGCGGCCAGCGAAGCACCGTAGCGGCGGTGGGCGACGTCGAGACCGCCCTGCAGGGAGACCGGGATATCCCAGGTTCGAACGGGTGCCACCGGATCGGCGTCGGGATCGACCGTTATGTCCGCATGAGCGCTGATGAAGCCTCGATTCGCGGCCCGTGCACGAATGCCGATACGAACCGGCTTGTCCGCGCGGGCATCGACGGGCGCCACGGCGGTCACGGCGACCGATGCCGTCGTGCCGGGGGGCACCGTGATCGCGTCCCGAGCCAGGTCCACGCGCCAGGCCAGGTCGCTTGCTGCGGCATCGATCTGCAGCGCCAGGGCCTCGTCTTCAGAGTTGGTCAAGGTAATTCGACCGTCGA
>JBFISC010000150.1:0-8783 GCA_041608775.1 Pseudomonadales bacterium
GCCGCCGAACTGCTCGTCGCCCGCAGCCCGCGCCACCTCGCCCAGGCTCACCTCCCGAGAACCGTCTGCGACCCGGTAGGCGCCGGCCTCGAACCGGACCTGCCCGGGCGCCGCCTGCAGCAGGTCGGCGGCGATGGCAATGCCCTTCTCCACCACCGCCCGCCCGGCACGGAGCACCGCGATGCCACCCATCTGGGACGAACGCGAACCGCCGGTGCCGCCGCCGAACTTCACGAACCCGGTATCCCCCTGGATGATGCGGATGCGCTCAAAATCCAGCCCCAGGGACTCGCTCAGAATCTGCGCGTAGGCGGTCTCGTGACCCTGCCCGTGGGAATAGGTACCCACAACCACGTCGGCGCTGCCGTCGGCGTGCACCGTGACCCGCGCCTCCTCTTCCGGCCCGCCGCCGGAGGATTCCACGTAGTACCCGAGACCGACCCCGAGCAGCCGTCCTTCCTGCCGCTCCGCGGCGCGGCGGGTCTCAAACCCCGCCCAGTCGGCGCGCGCCATGGCCATGTCCATGGTGACCGCGAACTCACCGCTGCGCATCGTGACGCCAGAATGATTGGTGTACGGCAGGTCCTCGGGCCGGATGAAGTTGCGCCGCCTGATCTCCTCCCGGGGCAGGCCGAGCTGCTCGGCGGCGGCATCCATCAGCCGTTCCATCACGTAGCACGCTTCCGGGCGGCCGGCACCGCGATAGGCGGCCACCGGCATCACGTTGGTGAACAGGCAGCGCACCGAGTGATGCAGGGCCGGGATCCGGTAGACGGTGCCGACCACGCGCCCGCCGGCCATGGTCGGAACCAGCGGCCCCACCGCGGAGCAGTAGGCGCCCAGGTTCGCCAGCGTCACCACCCGCAGCCCGAGCACGACGCCCGCTTCGTCCAGCGCGAGCTCGCAGCGGGTGAGGTTGTCGCGGCCGTGGGAATCCGAAAGAAACATCTCGCCGCGATCGCCCCGCCACTTCACCGGCCGGCCGAGCTCCCGGGCGGCGAACAGACAGACGCACGCCTCGGGATAGACCTCGCCGCGAATTCCAAAGCCGCCGCCGGTGGCGCCGCTGATCACCCGCACCTGCTCCGGCGGGACGCCGAAGATCGCCCTGGCCAGCACGCCCTGCTGGCCGTAGGCACCCTGACTCGGGTTGTAGAGCGTGAACCGGCCTTCCTCGAAGGCCGCGACGCAGGCCCGGGGCTCCAGCGGCGTCGGCGCGACCCGGTTGTTCACCAGGTCGAGGATCACGCGGTGCGGGGCGGCAAGGAAGGCCGCATCCGTGGCCGCCGGGTCACCGTTCTCGTAGTGGACGCAGAGATTGCTGCCCCGCTCGGGATGCAGGACCGGCGCGTCCGGACCGTCCGCCTGGCGGAGATCGACTACGGGCGCCAGATCGGCGACGTCGAGCTCGACGTGATCGAGCGCCGCCAGCGCCTGGGCGCGGGACCTCGCCACCACGGCAACCAGCGGCTCGCCGACGAATCGTACCCGGTGCCGGGCGAGCACGGGGCGTTCGGGGATGAACGCCGGCGCGCCATCCACACCCTGGATCCGCGCCCGGCAGGGCAGCGCGCCGAGGCTGCTGAGATCCTCGCTGGTGTACACGGCGACCACACCGTCCGACCCGCGGGCGCCGCTTACCTCGAGCACGCGAATCTCGCCGTGACTGTACGGCGAGCGCAAAAACGCGGCGTGGAGCTGGCCGGGGAGGTTCACATCATCGGTAAATCGCGCGGCGCCCGTGATCAGACGCGGATCTTCGGTACGCGGCACGCTCTGTCCGATACCGAACTTCACGACGGAGCTGAGTTTCCGAGGCTGGCTCGCGGCAACACAGGCATCGCTCGAGTATACGAGAGCGCGGAACGCTGCCGCCAGCAGGCACGGTGGTAAGCTTGCCGCCATCTGCCACCATCGAAGCGAGCCGCCCATGAGCGCCCACCCCATCGCCGACGACCCCCGCATCGACCCGCGCATCAAGGCCCTGTTCGCACCCATGGCCGACTTCACGGGCGGGTCGAGCGAACCGGCGCGGAGCCGCGAGGAGATGCTGGCCCGGGCCGGCAGCGATTCGGCGGTCGAGCAGCGGGAGGGCATGAAGGCGTTCCTCGAGCTCTGCGACACGGAGGAGATCGCACCGTCACACGGCCTCGCGGTCAGCGAGCATCAGATCGTCTCCGAGCCGGACGGCAACACCATCAACGTCCGCTTCATCCGACCCGAGGGCGGTGCCCGCCTGCCGTGCGTCTACTACATCCATGGGGGCGGCATGCAGGTGATGTCCTGCTACGACGGCAACTACCGGGCCTGGGGTCGACTGATCGCCGCCCAAGGGGTCGCCGTGGCGATGGTGGACTTCCGCAACGCGCTGTCGCCCTCGTCGGTGCCGGAGATTGCACCGTTTCCGGCCGGGCTGAACGACTGTGTGTCAGGGCTCAGGTGGCTGATCGCGCACGCGGACGAGCTCGGGGTGGATGCCGGTCACGTCATCGTCGCCGGCGAGAGCGGCGGCGGCAACCTGACCCTGGCAACGGGGCTGAAGCTGAAGCAGGACGGCGACCTCGGGCTCATTCGCGGCCTGTACGCGCTGTGTCCCTACATCGCCGGCAGCTGGCCCCGCGACGAGTTTCCTTCCTCCACCGAGAACGAGGGCATCCTGCTCAATCTGCACAACGACCAGGGCGCGCTCGCCTACGGGATCGCGGAGTTCGAGCGCCGCAACCCGCTGGCGTGGCCGGGCTTCGCCAGCGAGGCGGACCTGCAGGGACTGGTGCCAACGGTGATCAGCGTCAACGAGTGTGACCCGCTGCGCGACGAAGGCATCGACTTCTACCGTCGCCTGCTGCGCGCCGGCGTGACCGCCCGCTGCCGGCAGGTCATGGGCACGATTCACGGCACGGAGATATTTCCCCTGGCCTGCCCCGACATCAGCCGCGAAGCCGCCGCCATGATCGCGGAGTTCTGCAGAAACGCCTAGGCGCCGGGCCAGGCCACTGCCCGATGCGCTAGCCTACCGTGACCCGGTGGCGCAGGGTGCCGATGGGTTTGACCTCAACCTCGATCACGTCGCCCTCATCCATGAACACCGGCGGCGTGCGGGCGGCGCCGACGCCCCCCGGCGTGCCGGTGACGATCACGTCGCCCGGCAGCAGCTCGGTGAACGTGGAGCAGTAGGCGATGATGTCGCCGAAGTCGAACACCAGCAGGTCGGCGGTGGCGTTCTGCATCACCTTGCCGTTCAGGCGCGTGGTGATCTCCATCTTCGACACGTCCCCCACCTCGTCGGGCGTCATCATCCACGGCCCGAAGCCGCCGGTGGCGGGGAAATTCTTGCCCGGCGTGAACTGGCTGGTCTGGCGCTGGTACTCGCGCACGCTGCCGTCGTTGTAGACGCTGTA
Source organism: Pseudomonadales bacterium (assembly GCA_041608775.1). Lineage (GTDB taxonomy): Bacteria > Pseudomonadota > Gammaproteobacteria > Pseudomonadales > Azotimanducaceae > UBA7803. The sequence continues at coordinate 3,399 of JBFISC010000150.1, forward strand.
GCCGGCCACATGATCGAGGGCATCGGCCTTGGCGATGCGCCGACCGGACTTGCCGATCACCAGCGCGATCTCGCCTTCGTAATCCAGCGTCTTCGATTCCTTCGGTCGCACCATGGGCTGCTCGTGACCCATCTGGGCGCTGGCGAACCGGACGAAGATGGTCGGGAAGCCTTCGCCGCCGCGCCCGGTCTCCTCCTGGTGGGCCTTGTAGTTGAGGCCGACGCAGAGAATCTTGTCCGGGTTCGGCAGCGTCGGCAGGTAGCTCACGTCCGCCAGCGCCAGATCCGCCTCGTCACCGCAGACCCGCGCGAGCTCGGCCAGCGCGTCCGCGGCGATCGCCGACTTCAGGTCCGCGAACTTGCCGCGCCGACCCACGTCCACCACGCCGCTGCCGTCGCGGGTCAGGTATCCGAACGAGGGCGACTGGTCCTGCAGAAACGACAGCCAGCGCATGGGCGCTACTCGAACATGATGACGTTGCGGGCAATCTCGCCGGTCTCGAGCTGCTTCATGGCGTCGTTGATGTCCTCGAGCTTGATGTGGCTCGAGATCATGTCGTCGAGGTGCAGCTTGCCCTGCAGGTAAAGATCCACGAAGCGCGGCATGTCGACGCGGAACCGGTTGGAGCCCATGAACGAGCCCTGGATCTTCTTCTCGAACAGGAAGTCGACACCGTGCAGCGACACCATGTCGCCCGGGGGAATCATGCCGATGATCGTCGCCGTGCCCCCGTTGCGCAGCATGTTGAACGCCTGCTCGGCGGTGACCTTCAGGCCGATGGCCTCGAAGGTGTAGTGGGCACCGCCGCCGGTCAGCTCTTTCACCGCCTCGACGGCGTCGGTCTCCTTGGCGTTCACCACGTCCGTGGCGCCGAACTTGCGCGCAAGGTCGAGCTTCGAGGCCACCGCGTCGACGGCGATCACCCGGCTGGCGCCGGCGATGGCGGCGCCGTTGACGCAGGACAGTCCCACGCCGCCGCAGCCGATCACGGCCACCGTGGAGCCGGGCTCCACCTTCGCGGTGTGGATCACGGCGCCGACGCCGGTGGTCACCCCGCAGCCGATCAGGGCGGCCCGGTCCAGGGGCATGTCCTCGCGGATCTTCGCCACCGCGTGCTCGTGCACCAGCATGTGCTCCGCGAAGGAGCCGAGGTTGGCGAACTGGGTCAGCGGCTTGCCGCCGTGGGAAATGCGCGCCTCCTGATCCGGCCCGCGCCGGGTCTCGGGCTCCTGGCACAGGGTCATGCGGCCCGTGAGGCAGTACTCGCAGTGACCGCAGAACACCGACAGACAGGTGATGACGTGGTCGCCGGGCTTCACGTAGTGCACGTCGGAGCCGACCTGCTCCACGATCCCGGCGCTCTCGTGGCCGAGCACCATCGGCAGCTGGCCCGGGTAGGTGCCGTTGAAGAAATGCAGATCGGAATGACACACGCCGGCGGCCACCGTCCGGATCAGCACCTCGCGCGGGCCAGGCTTGGAAACCTCGATCTCCTCGATCTCCATGGGCTGATTCACCTCACGGAATACGGCTGCTTTCATGGTGCTCCCCCGAATGTGTGAAGCTCCGGAGTGTGCCCCAGCGCGCTAGAGCTGCGCAAGGCGACGGTCGATGAGGGCCTCGGCAGCTGCGATGGCGGCCACCAGGCTGCGCGGGTCGGCGCGACCGTGACCGGCAATGTCGAAGGCGGTTCCGTGATCGACGGAGGTTCGCACGAACGGGATGCCCAGGGTAGCCGTGGTGCTGGCGTGGAAGTCGTGGACCTTGATGGCGATGTGGCCCTGGTCGTGATAGAGGGCCAGCACCACGTCGAACTCGCCGTCGATGGCCCGGGTGAACACCGAGTCCGCCGGCCAGGGCCCCGAGGCGTCGAGTCCGAGAGCCCGCGCATCGGCCACGGCCGGAGCCAGCTCGTCGATCTCCTCCCGCCCCAGCAGCCCGCCTTCGCCGCCGTGGGGGTTCAGCGCCGCCACCGCGATGCGGGCACCCGGCAGCCCCCAGCGGTCCAGGGTCGCCGCGGTGAGCCGCAGCTTATCCAGCACATTGGCACGGGTGACGTAGCGGGCGGCCTCGATCAGAGGCTTGTGGGTGGACAGATGCACCACCCGGAGCCCCGGCGTCATCAGCATCGTCGCCGTCCCCTCGCTGCCCGTCAGGCGGCCGAGAATCTCCTGATGGCCGATGTCGTCGACGTAGCCGGCAGCGTGAATGGCTTCTTTGTGAATCGGGCAGGTGACCATGCCGGCCAGGGTCCCGTCGAGGCACGCCCGAGCTGCGGTCTCCACGGACCTGACCGCGACCTCACCGCAGACGGCATCCACACGGCCGAAGCGGAAGCCCGGCGCTTCGATGCCGACATCCAGCAGCGCCAGCGGGCCCTCGACCTGCTCCGGCGCGGTCACCGCCTGGACCGGCCGCAGGCTCACACCGGCGGCCGCCGCGCCCCGCTCCAGCGCCCAGGCCGTGCCCACCAGCAGCAGCGGCCGGGGAGACGCGGTAGCGCTGGCGAGAATCCGGCCGGCCACAATCCGGGCGGCGATTTCCGGACCGATGCCGGCGGGGTCGCCGAGCGTCACGCCGAGCGGTAACATAGGCCCGGAACTGTATATTCATCCAGTCGCATGCAACGCCTGAACGAGCTGGTGGAGAAATTCAAAGTCTACGCCCTTTGCGTGCCCTGCGGACGCATGGAGCCGGTGGACCTGCGCGCCGCCGTGGCCCGCCTGGGGGAGAGCGCCACCGTCGCCGATCTGCGCCGGCGCGTGCGCTGCCAGGGCTGTCGCCGCCGCACCCGCGACGTGCGGGTGGTTTACGTCGGGCCCGAGGACCGACCGGCGTCCTTTCACTACCGACGCTGACACCGGCGGCCGAAGGGCGCGGAAGGGCGCGGAAGGGCGCGGAAGGGCGCGGAAGGGCGCGGAAGCAGGATAGCCGGAACAAAGGCCACCGCCAGTCCGGCCAGGCGTGAACGCCGCCGGCCCCGCGCGCTATCATCGGCGTCACACAGGCGGAGACATACACCATGGGAATCGAAGTCGGCGGCCTGTTCGGCCTGATCATTCTGGTGCTCGACGTCTGGGCAATCATCAAGACGATCCAGAGCCCGGCGGGCACCGGCGCCAAGGTGCTCTGGGTGGTGGTCATCTTGGTGCTGCCGGTGCTCGGGCTGCTGCTGTGGCTGCTGTTCGGCCCGAAAGGCTGACCTGACCGCCGCCGTTTCGCGGTGGGAACCGATCGACCGGCCGGCCTGCGGCGTGCCGGGCTACAGCAGCTCCGTTGCTTCCAGGGTCAGCCCGAAGCCCTTGACCCCCACGTAGTCCACCTCGCGGCCGGCGATCAGACGGATCTTCTCCAGCCCGAGCTCCCGGAGGATCTGCGCGCCGACGCCGATCTCGAGCCACTGCGCCTTGCGGGCGTCTTCCCTAGTCTGGCTGGTGAGCTTGTCCAGCGGCACGCCGACGAACCCCGAACGCAGATAGATGAGAACCCCGGCACCGAGCTTCTCGATCCGATCCAACGATGCATCGAGCAGACTCTCATCGTGATCGCTCTGCGGCCCGAACAGGTCGTCGATGAGCTTCTCCCGGTGGATTCGCACCGGAACCGAATCCAGCTTGTGGATGTCGCCGAACACCAGCGCCAGGTGCTCGGCTTCCTCGAACTTGGTACGGTAAGCATGGGCCTGGGCCTCGCCGATTCGGGTCTTCACCCGGAACTCCATGGTCTTCTCCACCAGATGCTCGCGGCGCTGGCGGTAAGCGATCAGGTCGGCAATGGAGATGATCCTGAGACCGTGGCCCTTCGCGAACTCGATCAGCTGAGGCAGCCGCTGCACGGTGCCGTCGTCGTTCACCAGCTCGGCGAGCAGGCCCACCGGCGGGCAGCCGGCCAGCACCGACAGATCGATGCCGGCCTCGGTGTGCCCCGAGCGCACCAGCACGCCACCGCGGCGACCTACCAGCGGGAAGATGTGGCCGGGACGCACGAACTCGTCCGGGCCGACGTTGTTGCTGGTGAGCGCCTGGGCTGTTGCCGCCCGCTCCTCCGCGGAAATGCCGGTCGTGAGGCCCTTGCTGTAGTCGATGGAGACCGTGAACGCGGTGCTCATCGGCGCATCGTTGCGCGCCACCATGGGTTCGAGGTGCAGCCGCTTGGCATGGTCCTCGAGGATAGGCGTGCAGAGAATGCCGCTGGTGTGGCGGATCATGAACGCCACCTTCTCCGGCGTGGCCTTGCTCGCAGCCATGATCAGGTCGCCCTCGTTCTCCCGATCGTCGTCGTCGACCACTACCACCATGTCTCCAGCGGCAATGGCCGTCAGCGCATCCTCGATGCTGTCGAAGGGGCTGCTGGCGTCGGTGGACCTCCGGTCCCGCGAGTCGCTGGTCATAGTTCGGCCTGCTGTGAGTACACTAGGGAAAAGCGCGCAAGAATATCACGGGGGAAACCATGCAGCGATCCGAACCAGCCGGCGCACCGGACCTGAACGCGTTGCTTGCCGAGCTCACGCTGAGCGAGAAGGTGGCGCTGCTCGCGGGCCGCGGCATGTGGGTTACGGTCGCGATTCCGCGCCTCGGCATCCCGGCCATCAAGGTCACCGACGGGCCCAACGGCGCCCGGGGCTCCGGGGCCTCCGGCGCCAGCGCGGCGTCGTTTCCAGTGGGCAGCGCTCTGGCCAGCAGCTGGAACACCGGACTGATCAGGGACGTGGGCCGCGCCCTCGGCCAGGAAGCGAGATCCAAGAACGCCCAGGTGCTGCTCGGGCCCACGGTAAACCTGCACCGCACGCCCCTCGGCGGGCGCAACTTCGAGTGCTACTCCGAAGACCCTTACCTGTCGGGCCACATCGCCTGCGCGTTCATCGACGGCGTGCAGGCCGAGTCCGTGGGCGCCTGCATCAAGCACTTCGTCTGCAACGACTCGGAGTTCGAGCGTCACACGATTTCCAGCGACGTGGACGAGCGTACCCTCAGGGAGCTGTACCTGACGCCCTTCGAGCTGGCCGTGCGGCATGCCGGGCCGTGGACCGTGATGTCTTCCTACAACCGCGTCAACGGCACCTACGCGAGCTCTCATCGCGAGCTGCTGCGTGACGTGCTGAAAGGCGAATGGGGGTTCGACGGCGTGGTGATCAGCGACTGGGGCGCTGCGCTGGAAACCGAAGCCAATCTGAACGGCGGCCTCGATCTGGAGATGCCCGGGCCCACGCGCACCCGCGGCGCGGCTCTGGAAGCCGCCGTGCGCGAGGGTCGCGTGGCCGAGAGCGACATCGACGACGCGGCGCGACGGATGCTCCGACTCATCGCCCGCAGCGGCCGCTTCGCGGAGCCACAGGCGCAGCCGGAGCGCAGCGACGACCGCCCGGAGCACCGCGCCCTGGCGCGC
>JBFISC010000151.1:0-8609 GCA_041608775.1 Pseudomonadales bacterium
AGCCCGGACGAACAGCGTAGCTGGTCTATTCCGAGCGTAGCTCGGACCTTGACAAGCCTTCCCCCGGCAGCCGACAGTGCGTCGGACCCAGGAGGAGGAACGTCATGAGCGAAACCGGAGAGCAGCCCGGGCCGGCGGACGCCACGCCGCCTGCCGGCGATGTCAGCGGCGACGAGCGCCAGTGGGGCATGTTCGCCCATCTGGCCGCGCTGGTAGGATTCATCATCCCGTTCGGCAACCTGATCGGCCCGCTGGTGGTCTGGCAGATGAAGAAAGACACCATGCCCTTCGTCGCCGATCAGGGTAAGGAATCCCTGAACTTCCAGATCACCGTCTCCCTGGCCGTGCTCGCCTGCATCGTGCTGATGGTGATTCTGATCGGTGCGCTGCTGCTGCCGATCGTGGGCATCGCGGCGCTGGTCTTCACGGTGATCGCGGCCATCAAGGCCAATCAGGGCGTCGCCTACCGCTACCCCGTGGCGCTGCGCCTGATCAAGTAGACGGGCAACGACGGCGACGCCATCAGCGCTGCCGCATCCTCGCGGCAGCGGCCTCGCCGAAGGCGCGGAACAACGCCGTGGAGGTAGGATCCTCGGCGTAGCGCCACTCCGGATGCCACTGCACGCCGATCAGAAAGGCGTCGTGGTCCGGGCAGCTGACCGCTTCCACCACCCCGTCCGGCGCCGTGCCTTCGACGGCCAGGCCGGGCGCCAGCTCGTGGATGCCCTGACCGTGCAGCGAGTTCACCCGGATCTCGTCGGTACCGAGCAGGCGCTGGAACAGCCCGCCCTCGCGCAGCCTCACCGGGTGGGCCGGCCGGTACTGGTCGGCCCGCGGCGCGTCCGGATCCTCGCGATGATCCATCAGCCCTTCGACCTCGTAAAGCCGCGGATGCAGGGTTCCGCCCAGAGTCACATTCAGCTCCTGAAGTCCGCGGCACACGGCGAACAGCGGAATCCGCAGCGCCATGGTCCGACGGATCAGCGGCAGCGCCAGCGCGTCGCGCTGGGTGTCGTGGAGGATGCCGGGATCGTCCGGCGCGCCGTACGCCGGCGGCGCCACGTTGCTCACGCTGCCGGGGAGAAACACCCCGTCGGCCATTGCCAGCAACGCATCCAGATCCATGTGATCGCCGAGGGCGACGAGATCCTCGCCGGGCCCGAAGGCGGGCACCAGCAGCGGCCAGACGTCGGCGCCGTGGGCCACCGCGTTGAGGTACTTCTCGCCAACGCAGTGGAAGGGATGAATACCGATCTGCTTGACGTCGCACGGGATCAGAACGACGGGTTTGCGCGCGGCCATGTTCGGCTACATGCCGGTCTTCAGCTGGGTCCAGAGCCGGTTGCGGGCGCGCACGTAATCCTGCGCTTTCACCGGATTGGGAAACAGCCGCTGCATCACGGCCGGCGGCGGGTAGATGGAGGGGTCGTTGGCGATCTCCGGATCCAGCAGCTCGAAGGAAGCGCGATTGCCGTTGGCGAAAAACGTGTGATTGGTGATTCGCGCCGCCACCTCCGGTCGCAGCAGGTAGTCGATCAGCGCGTGGGCGTTATCCGGGTGCGGGGCATCGGCGGGAATCGCCAGCAGGTCGAACCAGATGATGCTGCCCTCCTTCGGGATCACGTAATCAAGGTTCAGGCCCTCGCGCGCGTCGTCCATCGCCTGGTACAGATCCCCGGACCAGCCCAGCACCAGGCAGACCTCTCCGTTGGCAAAGTCGTCGATGTACTGGGAGGAATGGAAGTAACGGACATAGGGCCGGATCTTCGCCACCATGGCCATGGCTTCTTCGAGCTGCTTGAGATCGCTCGAGCCCGGCGGGTAGCCGAGGTAATTCAGGGCGATCTCGTTCACCTCGTCGGCAGCATCGAGCAGCGTAACGCCGCAGCCAGCCAGCTTGCTCGCGTGTTCGGGGTTGAACAGCAGCGCCCAGGAGTCGAGCGGCGGGTTCTCGATCCTGGCCCTGACCTGATCCAGGTTGATGCCGAGGCCGTTGGTGCCTACCGAGTAGGGCACGGCATACTGGTTGCCCGGGTCCAGCGGCTCGATCTTCGCCAATATTCCCGGATCGAGATTGCCGTAGTTCGTCAGCTTGGACCTGTCCAGGGGCTGAAACAGGCCGGCCTTGCGCTGCACCTCGAAGAAATTGCCGGTAGGCACGACGATGTCGTAACCCGTGTTGCCGGCGAGCAGCTTGCCTTCGAGCACGTCGTTCGAGTCGTACACGTCGTAGCGTACGTCGATGCCGGTCTCGGCTTCGAATGCCGGCAGCGTTTCTTCGTCGATGTAATCCGACCAGTTGTAGAAATTCACCACCCGGGCAGGTCCCGTGCCGCCGGACTCCGAGCCCCCACAAGCCGCGAGTAACAGAATCACGCACGCAAACGCGACCGCCATTGACGACTTCAGCATTCGACAGATCCCTCTCGAAAAAGCCATGAGAAACCCAGCTCCGGTCCGGCCGCCGAGCATAGCATGCGGCTCAGCCGTCGGCGCCAGCGGCGTCGGCCTGCGTCACCCGCGCCGGGTAAGGCGGCGGCGTCGCGAGCAGAAACGCCACCGACCCCAGCAGCGACAGACACGCCAGCAGCGCCAGACCGCTGCGGTAGTCGCCGGACACGTCGGCCAGATAGCCAGCGATGAGCGGCCCGCTGGACATGCCGAGCATGGCAACCAGGGACGAGAATCCCATGATGGTGCCGAAGGACGAGGGGCCGAAGTAGTCGGCGCGCATGGCAACCATGAGGGGCGCCCGGGATCCCCAGGCGAGGCCGTGCAGCACGGCGAACGCGAGCACCATCCACCAGTGGCTCGCAAAGGTCACCAACAACAGGCCGGCCGCGTGGGCGAACATGCAGACGGCGCAGATCAGGCGCTTGTCGAGCAGGTCGCCCAGATACCCGCCCGACAGCTGCCCGGCCATCTGAAAGACCGTGAGCAGCGCCACCACCCCGCCGGCGGCGGCCAGGGAGTACCCGAGCCCCTCGGTGAGGTGCAGCGCCAGGTGAACCATCACGGCAGACACCGTGAGCAGGGCCAGGGCGTGACCGGCGGAGATCAGCCAGAACGCGCGGGTACGCATGGCTTCCCGAGCGGTGAAGTCGCGGGTGACCGGCACGGTCCGCGCCTCCTCCGGCGGCGCCGCTGCGCCGCCGTCGGGGAGCAGACCGATCTCCGACGGCCGGTGGCGAACGCGGCCGACCAGCGGCAGGCCGACGGTGATGACGACGATGCCGGAGATCAGCGCCGTGGTGCGCCAGCCGTAGCGTTCCAGCAGCACCACCACCAGCGGCACCGAGAACCCGCCGAGCGCAAACCCCATCTGCGAGATGGCCACCGCCTTCGCACGGTGACGGTCGAAAAAGTTGACCAGTGAGACCATCAGCGTGGCGAAGCCGCCGAGGCTCGACCCCAGCGCGATGATCAGAAACGTCAGGTAGAACCCGAGCAGGCTGTTCACCTGACTGAACAGGAGAAAACCGACGCCGAACAGCAGCGTACCCACTCGCAGAATGAGGCGCGGGCCGAAGCGGTCCGCCAGCCAGCCCTGGAGCGGGCCGAGTATGCCGCTCTCTACCCGGGTCATGGCGAACGCGCCGGCCAGCACCGTCTTGCTCCAGCCGAACTCGTCCTCCAGCAGCACGGCGTACGCGCCGTAGGACTGCATCAACAGCACGCTGGCCAGATACTGAACGCCGGCGGCGGCAAGCACGATCCACCAGCCGTAGTACACGTGGCCCTGAGGACGCAGCACGCCGTCGATGCGTTGCCACCGTGTCTTCGTAGCGTTCATCGTCCGGCATCATAAGGGGCCGCGGGCGGTACAATCGAACCTGTCGCCGCCCCGCGCGGAGCCATCAGAATCCAGCGTGCCGCCACTGATCTATCTCGATCCGGATCTGGACCGAGCCTACCGCCGGGCCCACTATCGCATCAGCGGCAATCACGCTGAGCTCGAGCTCCGCGTCGATCAGCAGGACCCCGCGCTCGCCGCCCTGCTGGCGCGAAAAGGGGTGGAGACCGCTGCCCTGATCACCGCCTGCAATCCGGGGAGTCGGGTCGCCGACCCGGCGCGCAACGAGGCCGCGCAGCGCGCGCTGATCGAGACGGTGGACGCCGCCGGGCTCAGCCATCTCGCGAGCGAGGCGCTGGATCCCGATGGCCGTTGGCCCGCCGAGCCGGGGCTGCTGGTGCTTGGTATCCGCCGCAACGCGGCCCTGCGACTCGCCCGGTCCTTCCGGCAGAACGCGATCCTCTGGATCGACGCGGACGCTACGCCGGCGCTGCTGTGGGCCCTACCGGCCAGCGCCTCAACGAACGCCGTCAGGCGGCCCGATCCAGCTCCGGACGGGGGGTAGTGCCTGTGGCGTCGGCGACGGGCCCGACCGAGCACCAGCGACTGGTACCAGGGCTGCAGCACGAGCTTCTTGCGACCCTTGACGTACCAGCGATCCTGCGCGGCGCCGAAGAACAGACGCCGCCGGACGCGCTCGGGCACGGCTTCGAACAGCACCAGCGTGTCCATGTGACTCTGATGTTTGGCGATGATGATGCACGGGCCGTCCAGGCGCTCCAGGTGCTGCCGACCGCTCACCGTGAGCTGGGTGCAATAGCGGTCGACCCAGCGGGTGTAGGCGCGCTGCCGCCAGAGCCGTCGAATCAGCTTCGCCCAGGCTCGACTCCGGGCGGAAGCCGGCGGCCTGCACCGAATTCGGGGCAGCTCGGGAGCGGCGCCGGCAGCGGCTGGCCCCTGGCCCGCGGTGGCACCACGGTTTACTCTGCGCTCCCGGCGCGCGGCCTGCTGCCCAGGGCGCGCCAGCGGGAGCTCGATCGCCTTTCAGCAGGGAGCCACGTGAAGGACCAACGCGACAACCGCCGCGAGTACGATGCCCCGGGGCTGCGCCGCAGCGACCTGGCCGACGATCCGCTGGTGCAGTTCGAGCGCTGGTTCCGCGCCGCCGTGAGCGCTGACGTGAAGGATGCGACCGCCATGGCCCTGGCGACCGCCGCCCGCGACGGCACCCCCGGGTTGCGCATCGTGCTGCTCAAGCACTTCGATGCCGACGGTTTCTGCTGGTACACGGATTACCGCAGCGCCAAAGGCCGGGACCTGACGGAAAACCCCGTTGCCGCCTGCGTGTTCCACTGGCGGGAGTTCGAGCGTCAAGTGCGGATCCGCGGCCCGGTGACCAGGCTCGGCGCCGCCGAGGCGGACGCGTACTTCGCCAGCCGCCCGGCCCAGAGCCGCTTCTCCGCGGCCGCCTCAGAGCAATCGGCGCCCATCGCCAGCCGGCACGAGCTGGCGGCGAAGGTGGCGGAGCTGAAGCGCCAACACCCGGACGGCGCGGTACCGCGCCCCCGGGACTGGGGCGGCTACCGCCTGCAGCCCGACAGCTACGAGTTCTGGCAGGGGCGCGAAGGCCGGCTCCACGACCGGTTCCGCTACCAGCGCGCTGACGCCGGCTGGCGCGTCGAGCGGCTGCAGCCCTGAACCGCGCTGCCGGGAGCCCGCGCGGGCTCAGCGGGTCGGCACGTACTTGACTACCTGGCGGGGCCCCACCTCGGCGCCGTAGACGTTGCCGGCACCGTCCACGGCCACCCCTTCGGCGCCGCTGGTGCCCGATTCGTCCTGGTTCTGCTCCGGGTCGGGAATGAACGCATCGACGAACCCATCGCTCACGCTGCCGATGCGGATGCCGCGCTTCCAGCCGGGATTACGCCGGTAGTTCGACTCGGAATCCGCCACGTAGAGGACGTCGTTGGCGTCGATGTAGAGGCCGCTGGGGCGCCCGAACTGGGTCCAGGTCTGCAGGTGGTTACCGTCCTGGTCGAAGATCTGCACCCGGCTGTTGGCGCGATCGCCGACGAACAGCCGGCCCTGGGAGTCCATGGCCAGAGCGTGGGGCTCGTTGATCTCGCCGGCACCGCTGCCCGCCGTGCCGAACTCCATCAGATAGGTGCCGTCCGGGGCGAACTTGACGATACGGTTGTTCACCGGCTCGCCGGGGCCGGACCCGTGCCCGTCGGCAACGAAAATGTTGCCGTTCGGCGCCACCACCACGTCGTTGGGCTTGCGGAAAGTGTCCTTGCCGTTTCCGGCCACGCCCTTCCTGCCGAGGGTCATGAGCAGCTCGCCGTCCGCGCTGAACTTGTAGACCACGTGGCCCCAGCCTTCGGGGACCGGCACGTAGCCCACCGCATCGGCGATCCAGACGTTGTCCTCGGCGTCGACGAAGATGCCGTGGGGCCAGGCGATCAGACCGGCCCCGAAACTCTTCACCAGATTGCCGTCCAGGTCGAACAGCAGCACGGGATCGACATCGCTGCCCACGCAGAGGTTGGCGCCGCAGCGTTCAGCCACCCACATGTGCTTGCCGTCATTGGCCGGGTAGATGGCGCTGGTAGCACCCCAGGGGCGGTCGTCGGGCAGTTCACCCCAGCCTGGATAGACCAGATAAGGATTGTCCACACACTGCTGGCTGGCGCCCGTCAGCAGAGTCAGCGCCACGGCCACCAGGCCGGCCTGCATCCATCGCCGGTCGTTCATCGGTCTCCCCCCATATCCCGATCGCGGAAAAGCTCAACAAGAGCGCGAGCGATCATAGCTTACCTGCGCACGCCTCGGCATCTTCACCCAGCCAGCGGCGCGCGCCGAGATTGAGCAGCCAGAGCATGCCCACGGCAACCAGCAGCAGCATCAGCCAGCGCAGCGCGCCGGCCCACCAGGCGGCGTCGAGGCTGGGCCAGGTCCATGAGTAGGCGAGGAAGTCCGCGGAGCGCTCCAGCATCCAGTGCCAGGCGGTGTGGGCCACGAGCACCGAGGCGACGATGATGACGAGTCCCTCCGGCACGCCGCCCCGGAACACCAGGGCCAGCAGGCCCAGCGCGGCGGCCACCACCAGCAGCTGGCCGAGCTCGATGCCGACGTTGAAAGCAGTGAGGGAGACGAGCAGATGCGATCCGGCGAACTGCAGGCTCCCCTGCAGATCCGTCTGCACACTGTCGCCGAGGACGAAGGCGAAGCCGAACCCGTGCACCAGGCCGAAACCGAACGCGGCCAGCCAGCGGCGGCGGACGGTGGGCGCAGGCCAGCCCAGCGGACCCAGCAGGTTCTCCAACGCCAGGTAGACGATAGACACCGCGATCAGGGCCTCGACGAGAGGCGGAAACCACCCACCCTGCGGCGCCATCCCGAGCGCGGCGGCAGTCAGGGTCAGGGAGTGCGCCAGGGTGAACGCGGTCACCAGCACCACCAGCGGCCTGAACCGGCGGAACGGGATCACCAGGCAGAAAACGAAGAGCAGATGGTCGATGCCCTGGAGCACATGCCGAAAGCCGAGGCCCACGAACCGCGCCCCCGCCTGCAGCCAGCCCGGGTCCAGGGCGACCCGACCCGGATCGCCCTCGTAGCGGAACATCCGCTCGCCGCCATCAGCGCCGAGAAAGCGCAGCACGGTCACGGTGCGCCCCCCGAGCTGCGCGAAGTCCAGGTCCGTGGCGAAGTCAGCGTCGGCGGCACCGATGTCGGCTTCGAACAGCGCATCGAGCAAACCCTGCTCCCAGTAGAGCTCGGTGTCCTCGGCCAGCGGCTCGCCGGTGACGTGAGCCAGCGCGCTGGCGTAGTCGCCGAATGCGCGGCTCGACGGCAGCGACACCCGCGCGGCCACCAGCCGCGGCGGCTCCAGCTCGCGGCCGTCTTCGAAGAAGCGCATCTCGTCGCCGAGCCAGAGCGTGGCCGCGTCCCGGATGACCGGGTCGGCGGCGGCCAGATCCAGATAGCCCGGTCCCCGGGTGGGGATCGTCTGATCGCGCATCGCCTCCAGCGGCACGCGAACCAGCACCCGCAGCGTGTTGCCGTCGGGCTTGACGAACACGCTCACCTGCACCCGCTCCGGCAGCTCGTGGCTCCAGGCTGCGGCGCCGGCAAAGAGCAACATCAACGCACCGCAAAGGCGCAGATGCTGCGCGCCGAAACGGCGAGAAGGTCGGGCCAGGAGTCTCACGGGTGATGGCCAGGAAAGTTCGGATGAGGTGAGTATACTGTCTCCCGCCCGGGCTCCGGCACGCATGCGGACCGCGGCAGAGAACCATCGGGGAGGGCGATAGCACCATGACCAGGCAAAGGAACATTCTCTTCGGCGCCGCGCTGATTGGCGCCATCGCGGTGCTCGGCTTCACCCAGCGCGTCCTGCAGAGCGAGGCGGACGCCGCCTCGGCAAACCGTGCGCCGCAGTTCGAGGTGGACCCGTTCTGGCCCAAGCCCCTGCCCAATCACTGGGTGCTCGGATCCGCCATCGGCGTGGGGGTGGATTCCCGCGATCACGTGTTCGTGATCCATCGCCGCAACAGCTTCGACCCCCGAACCGAGATCGGTGCGGCCATGGATCCGCCAACGGGCGAATGCTGTGTGCCCGCACCGAACATTCTCGAGTTCGATCCCGAGGGAAACCTGGTGAACTCCTGGGGCGGCCCGGGCGAAGGCTACGACTGGCCGGACTCCAACCACGGCCTGACCCTCGACCCCAAGGACAACGTCTGGATCGGCGGCAACGGCCGCGATGACCGCCACATCCTCGTTTTCAGCCGCGACGGCAAGTTCCTCAAGCAGA
>JBFISC010000152.1:0-8604 GCA_041608775.1 Pseudomonadales bacterium
CGCGGGCCTGTGCTATCCGCCGGAGACCAAGTGGCTGGCCTTCACTCGCGGCGCCGGCGGCGGCCCGTCCACGGTTGCCGGCTCTGCGGGCGTCGCATCGATGCCGGCCGCCGGGGCGCCGGCCGCCGGGGCGCCGGCTTCCAGGGTGCCCGCCACCGAAGAACAGGCGCTGGCGTCTCTGCTCGGCAGCGGCAGTCTCCTCACCGCCCTGGCGCTGTTCTTCGTCGGCGGGCTGGCGCTGGCGTTCACGCCCTGCGTTCTGCCGATGGTTCCCATTCTGTCCAGCATCATCGTCGGCCAGTCGGAGCAGATTACCCGGGGCCGGGCTTTTTCCCTGTCCCTGGCCTATGTCCTCGGCATGGCTTTCACCTACGCCGCCGTCGGCACCCTGGTCGGCCTGTTCGGCGCCAGCCTCAACCTGCAGGCGGCGCTGCAGTCGCCGCCGGTGCTGGTGTTCTTCGCCGCGGTGTTCGTGCTGCTGTCGCTGTCCATGTTCGGCTTCTACGAGCTGCAGCTGCCCGCGCGCTGGCAGAACGCGCTCAGCAGCGTCGGCAACCGGGTCGGCGGCGGCAGGCACCTGAGCGTGCTGGTCATGGGTTCGCTGTCGGCGCTGGTCGTCTCCCCCTGCGTGTCGGCGCCGCTGGCAGGGGCGCTGATCTATCTCAGCACCACGGGCGATGCGGCGCTGGGCGGCGGCGCGCTGCTGGCGCTGGGTCTGGGTATGGGCGTGCCGTTGCTGCTGATCGGCGCCAGCGGCGGCCATCTGCTGCCCCGCGCGGGTGCCTGGATGAACGGGGTGAAAGCCGTGTTCGGCGTGGGCCTGCTGGCGGTGGCGGTGTGGCTGCTCGAGCGGGTGGTTTCTGCCCCGGTGACCCTCGGGCTGTGGGCCGCGCTCGCCATCGGTAGCGGCGTCTATCTGGGCGCGCTGGATTTCTCCCCGCGCCAGGGGTGGCAGCAGCTGTGGAAGGCCGGGGGGGCGTTCAGCTTCATCTACGGCGTGCTGCTGCTCATCGGCGCGGCCAGCGGTGCCGAGGATCCGCTGAAGCCGCTGGCGGGGATCGGTGTCGCCAGCGTCACGTCCGCCGAGGGGCCGGCAGGCGAGGCAACGCGCTGGCACGCCGTAGCCAACCTCGACGAGCTGCGGATGGAGTTGGCCCGGGCAGAAGATGCCGGCCAGATGGCGCTGCTCGACCTCTACGCCGACTGGTGCATCTCCTGCAAGGTGATGGAGCGATCGGTGTTCCCGCGCCCGGAGGTGGACGGCCGGCTGCGTCAGTTCCGCCTGCTGCGCGCCGACGTCACGGAAAACGACGCCGACGACAAGGCGTTGCTGAACGAGTTCGGCCTGTTTGGTCCGCCCAGCCTGGTGTTCTTCTCGCCGGAGGGCCGCGAGCTGTCGGACGTCCGGGTGCAGGGCGAAATCGGCGCCGAGCGCCTGGCCCGGCATCTGCAGGCGGTTCTGGACCGGCAGCAGGAAGCGCTCGCGAGCCTTTAGCCTGCGGCGCGCCGCTGGCCATCGCCCCGGTCCGCGGGTTCTGGCAGAATCCGCGCCGTGTGCCGGAGAACCGATATGGCGCGTCTGCTGGTCCTGCACGGGCCCAACCTGAATCTGCTCGGCAGCCGGGAACCGGAGGTTTACGGCCACGATACTCTGGCAGACATCGATGCCCGGCTGATGAAGCTGGCGCAGCAGGCGGGGCACACGCTGACGTGCCTGCAGAGCAACGCCGAGCACGAGCTGGTGGACGCGGTGCACGGGGCCAAGACCGACGGCGTCGATTTCATCCTGCTCAACCCCGGCGCCTTCACCCATACCAGCATCGCCCTGCGCGATGCCTTGCTGGGCGTGGTCGTTCCATTCATCGAGGTGCACCTCTCGAACGTGCATGCCCGTGAGCCGTTCCGGCAGCAATCCTATCTGAGCGACGTGGCGGTGGGCGTGATCACCGGCCTCGGCGCCCACGGCTATGAGCTGGCGCTGCAAGCGGCGATGGCCAGGGTCGGCTGAGGCGGAGGAAAGCGCATGGACCTGCGCAAGATCAAGAAACTCATGGAGCTGGTGGAGTCGTCGGGGATCTCGGAGCTCGAAGTGACGACAGGCGATGAGCGCGTGCGCATCGTCCGGCCGCTGGCCGCCGGGGCTGCGGCGGCGGTGGAGCCGGCGCGGACGTCCGCGGCAACGGCGCAGGATCGCGGCTGGCCGGTGCGGGCGCCCATGGCGGGTACGTTCTACGTCGCGCCGGAGCCGGGCGCCGAAGCGTATGTGCGTGAGGGTCAGCAGGTGGCCGCCGGTGACATCCTCTGCATCATCGAAAGCATGAAGATGATGAACGAGATCAGGGCCGATCGAAGCGGCACCTGCGTGGCGGTGACCGTGGGCAACGGCCAGCCGGTCAATGCCGGCGACACCCTGTTCAGAATTTCCTGACCTGCATGGCCTGGCTGCAGCTCAGCGTGGCGGTCGCCCGCGACCACGCGGACCCCGTCGGCGAGCTGCTGTCCGGGCAGGGTGCGGTGGCGGTGTCCCTGTCCGGCGCCGACGAAGAGCAGCTGCTCGAGCCGCTGCCGGGGCAGCAGCCGCTGTGGGATCGGGTGCGGCTCGATGCCCTGATGCACCCCGACGTCGACCTGAAGGCGGTTCGTGCCGCGCTGGAGGGGGCGGGTGCGCGGCTGCTGGACGTGAACTTCGTTGCCGAGTCGGCGTGGCAGCAGCGCTGGCGCGACCATGCGGTCCGGGCCTGCTTCGGCGGCCGCCTGTGGCTCGTGCCCCGCGACGAGCCGTTCGACCCTCCCGTCGCAGCGGGATCGACCGGCCCGCGGCGGGCGCCCGCGGTGATGCGCCTCGATCCGGGGCTCGCGTTCGGCTCCGGATCCCATCCCACGACCCGGCTTTGCCTGGCCGGGCTGGTGGCACTGCCGCTCGAAGGCGCCCGCGTGCTCGACTTCGGCTGCGGGTCGGGAGTTCTCGCGCTGGCGGCCTGCCTGCTGGGCGCTGATCGGGTGGTGGCCGTCGACCACGACCCGCAGGCGCTGGTCGCGACCCGCGACAACGCGACCTACAATGCCATCGGCGAAGGCCGGCTCGAGGTCGTTACACCGGCGGCCCTGGACGACCCGGCCCTGGCGCTCGAGGCGTTCGACGTGGTGGTGGCCAACATCCTCGCCAAGCCGCTGGTGGACCTGGCGCCGAGGCTCACCGCGCTGACCGCCCAGGGGGGCCGTTTGATGCTGTCGGGGCTGCTCGACGGTCAGGAACGCATGATCGTCGAGGCCTACCCGACGGTGGCGTTCGAGCCCCCAGCTCACCAGGCCGAATGGATCCGCCTGGATGGCCGCCGAGGTTCCCTGTGAGTCCATGAGCAGAGAGATCAGAGAAACATCAGAGCCGGGACCGGCGCGCTCCGCCGAGGAAGAGCTGGAGCCGTTGATTACCGAGTGTCCCAGCTGCCTAACCCGGTTTCGCGTCTCGCTGACCCAGCTTCAGCGCGCCCGGGGCAAGGTGCGCTGCGGGGCCTGCCTGGCGATATTCAACGGGGTCGAGCACTTGACCCTGGAGTCGGCGGAGCTGTTGCCGAACGACGATCAGGCGCGCCAGGTGCTGGATGACGTGCTCGACGAGCTCGCCGGAGAAGGTGCCGCCGGGCCGGCGGGTCCGGCATCCGCGCCGACGCTCCCGAGAAACGGGCCGCGGGCGCCGATCTTTTCCGGCTACGAGGACGATGACGATGGCGATGGCGATGGCGAGGGTGGGAGCGAGTTAACGCCGGAGGCGCTGGCCCTGCCCGCGGCAGCGGACGAAGGTGACGATGAGCCGCCCCGGTCTCCGGCGGTTGCCGATGCCGAGCCCGACGTGGATTACTCGTTCCACGTCATCGGCGACCGCGATGTCCACGCTCGGCAGCCGCCGGCGTCGGTCCCCGCCGGGAGTGCCGGGAAGCCACCGGCGGCCCCCGCCGCCGCTGCGTCACCGGCCGCTGCCCCAGCGAAGGCCGCCACGGCCGGGACACGCCCTGATGCGAGCGCGGCGGCGAGGTTGCCGGAAGTCGTGGACGCCGAGCTGGTGCGGTTCGGCGAGGCAACCGAGCGCCGTCCGCTGATCTGGGTCGGGATCGCCGTCGGTGTTTTGCTGCTGGGAGTCCAGGTGCTCTGGTACCAGTTCGACGAGTGGGGGAAAGATCCGGGCTGGCGGGCCGTGTACTCGCCGCTGTGTGCGGTGCTCGGCTGCGAGTTGCCGCAGCAGCGCGATCCGTCGCTGCTGTCCACCCGCAACCTGGCGGTGCGGAGCCATCCGAACGAGCCTGGCACCCTGCTGGTGAACGCGATCATCGTCAACGATGCCGACTTCGCGCAGCCGTTCCCGGTGCTCGAGCTGCGGTTCACCACGGTGCGCGGGATGCTGGTGGCCGGGCGTCGGTTCCAGCCCGATGAGTACCTGGCGGGAGACGCCGTGGGGATGAGCCTGGTGCCCCCGAAGACGCCGGTTCAGATCGAGCTCACCATCGATGACCCCGGCCCGGAAGCGGTCAACTACTTCCTGCGTTTTCTCTGAGGTTGCCGGGTCTTTCGGGTTTCCAGCTACGCGGCGTTGAGCTCGGCGGGCGAAGGCGTATCATGTCGCCCCTCCCCCGCAGGACGCCCCGTCAGCACACGTGGTTTGCATCGGCCCGTACAAGTTGCGCAATCCGGTTCTGCTCGCGCCCATGGCCGGCATCACGGACGCGCCGTTCCGCGAGCTCGCCTGGCAGTTCGGCGCCGGCTACGTGGTCTCGGAGATGCTCGCCTCGCGGGCATCGCTGTGGGACACGGAGAAGTCCCGGTTGCGGCGGGCTCCGGTGTCCGGCATCGAGCCTCGGGCTGTGCAGATCGCCGGTGGTGATCCGCAGATGGTCGCGGATGCGGCGCGTCGCCACGTGGACGACGGCGCGCAGATCATCGACATCAACTTCGGCTGTCCGGCCAAAAAGGTCTGCCGTAAGGCGGCAGGCTCCCAACTGCTGGCGGAGCCCGATCTGGTGGTGGAGATCGCCGCAGCCGCGGTGGCCGCGGTCGACGTCCCGGTAACTGTGAAGATGCGCACCGGGTTCGCGCCCGATCGGCGCAACGGTGTCGAGATCGCGCATCGGCTTCAGGAAGCGGGGGTGGCCGCGCTGGCCATGCATGGTCGAACCCGCGCCTGCCGCTTTGCGGGCGAGGCCGAGCACCACACGGTTGCGGCCGCCAAGCGACGCCTGCGGATACCGGTGTTCGCCAATGGCGACATCCGTACCCCGGCGCAGGCCCGGGCGCTGGTGGCGCGCACCGGCGTAGACGGGGTGATGGTCGGCCGGGCGGCACTGGGCGCACCCTGGCTGCTCGGCATGATCGCTGACCCGCTCCGGTGCGAGCCGACGGTGGCCGAGAAGTGGCAGATCATGTCGCGGCACGTGGCTGCCATGCACGAGTTCTACGGTCCCGATCGGGGCCTGAAGGTTGCCCGCAAGCATGTACAGTGGTATCTGGAGCGGCTCGGCTTCCCCCGCGACGAGTCCCCGGCCCGGGCGTTCAACCGCCTGGAGGATGCCGGCGCGCAGCTCGGCTGGCTCGACGCCATGGGCCTCGAGGCGGTTGCGTGAGGCGGGGTAGCGGCGAGCGTGGAACCCGGCACCAGTCGGGACTTTCACCCGGTCTGGGCGGGCAGAGGGAAACCCGGCTGGATCGGTGTTTCGCCGTGCTCGACGGCGAGGGTCCCGGTGACCTCTACGACCTGAACGCGCACGGAATTTTATGACGTCAGATAAGCGCAAGCCGGCGCGGGCCCTGCTCAGCGTCTCGGACAAGACCGGCCTGGTCGATCTTGCCCGAGGCCTGGCACGCCACGGCGTGGAGCTGCTTTCCACCGGCGGCACCCATCGTGCGCTGCAGGCGGCCGGGGTGCCGGTGGTCGAGGTCTCGGCACACACCGGTTTCCCCGAGATGATGGACGGCCGGGTGAAGACCCTGCATCCGAAGATCCATGGCGGCATTCTCGGCCGTCGCGGCACCGACGAGACGGTGATGGCCGAGCACGGCATCGCGCCCATAGATCTGGTGGTGGTGAACCTGTACCCGTTCGAAGCGACCGTGGCCGGCGACGATTGCACCCAGGAGATGGCGATCGAGAACATCGACATCGGCGGCCCTGCCATGGTGCGGTCCGCAGCGAAGAACCATGCCGACGTGGCGGTGGTGGTAAATCCCGGGGACTACGGCCGGGTGATCGAGGCGCTGGAGCAGGGCGGCACGGATCTGGCGCTGCGACGTGAGCTGGCGGTGAGGGCGTTTCGTCACACGGCCCGCTACGACGCGCTGGTAGCGGCCTACCTCGGTGCTGCGGAGCCGCTGCCGGACTCGCTGACGCTGCCTTTCGACAAGCTCTCGGACATGCGCTATGGCGAGAACCCCCATCAGGTGGCGGCCTTCTACCGGGAAGTCCGTCCCGGCCCGCCGACCACGGGTACCGTGGCCTCCCTGCGTCAGCTTCAGGGCAAGGCGCTGTCCTACAACAACGTGGCCGACACCGATGCCGCGCTGGAGTGCGTCAAGGTGTTCAGCGAATGCGCCTGCGTCATCGTCAAGCACGCAAACCCCTGCGGCGTCGCGGCCGGCGACGGGCCGCTGGAGGCTTACCGACGCGCGTTTGTCACCGATCCCACCTCCGCGTTCGGCGGCATCATCGCCTTCAACCGGCCCCTGGATGGCGACACGCTGGAGGTCGTACTCGAGCAGCAGTTCGTCGAGGTGGTGGTCGCGCCCGAGGTGAGCGAGGCGGCGATGGCGGTTGCCGGTCGCAGGAAGAACGTCCGGCTGCTCGAGTGCGGACCGCTCACCGGCGCGGGGCGGGGGCTGGAATACAAACGGGTGGGCGGTGGTCTGCTGGTGCAGAGCGCCGATGAGCTGTGTCTGGACGAGAAGGCGCTCAGGGTGGTGAGCCGGCGCCAGCCCAGCGAGGCGGAGATGGCCGACCTGCTGTTCGCCTGGAAGGTCGCCTGGTTCGTCAAATCCAATGCCATCGTTTATGCCCGCGATGGCCAGACCGTGGGTGTCGGCGCCGGCCAGATGAGCCGGGTGGTGAGCGCGAAGATCGCGGGCCTCAAAGCCGAGGAAGCCGGCCTGGACGTACCGGGCTCGGTGATGGCGTCGGACGCATTCTTTCCGTTCCGGGACGGCATCGACGCCGCTGCCGCGGCCGGCATCCGCGCGGTCGTCCAGCCAGGGGGCTCGGTTCGCGACGACGAGGTGATCGCCGCCGCCGACGAGCACGACATGGCCATGCTGTTCACCGGCGTCCGCCACTTCCGCCATTGACGGCAGCCATGAGGACTCCCCGATGAAGATCCTGGTGATTGGCAACGGTGGTCGCGAGCATGCTCTGGCCTGGAAGGCCTCCCAGGCGCCCGGGATCGAGGAAGTGCTGGTGGCCCCGGGCAACGCCGGTACCCTGCGGGAGCCCCGGCTGCGCAACGTGGACGTGGCCGTAGACGATTTCCCGGCGCTCGCGGCGCTGGCGCAACGGGAGGCCGTGGCGCTGACGATCGTCGGTCCAGAGGCCCCGCTGGTGGGTGGCGTTCGCGACTACTTCGACGCCGCCGGGCTGCCCTGTTTCGGGCCGTCCCGGGCAGCCGCCCAGCTCGAGGGCTCCAAGGCTTTCAGCAAGGACTTCCTCGCCCGGCACGGCATTCCAACCGCCGCGTACCGGACTTTCGACGACGTGGCCGCGGCGGAGGCCTACGTGCGCGAGCGCGGGGCGCCGATCGTGGTCAAGGCCGACGGGCTGGCCGCGGGCAAAGGCGTCATCGTCGCCGCCACGGTGGAAGAGGCCGTCGGCGCGGTGCGCTCGATGCTCTCCGGCAACGCGTTCGGCGCCGCCGGCAGCCGGGTCGTGGTCGAGGAGTTCCTCGACGGCGAGGAGGCGAGCTTCATCTGCCTGTGCGACGGCGTGCGTGCGGTGCCGTTCGCCAGCTCTCAGGATCACAAGGCCCGCGACGACGGTGACACCGGGCCGAACACCGGCGGTATGGGTGCCTACTCGCCCGCCCCGGTAGTGACGCCGGCGGTCCACGCCAGGATCATGCGCGAGGTCATCGAGCCCACGGTCGCAGGCATGGCGGCGGATGGACACCCCTACGTCGGCTTTCTCTACGCCGGCCTGATGATCATGGCTGACGGCACGCCCAAGGTGATCGAGTTCAACTGCCGCTTCGGTGATCCGGAGGCCCAGCCGGTGATGATGCGCCTGCGCTCGGATCTGGTAGCGGTGTGTCGTCGGGCCCTGGACGGTGGGCTGGCCGACGTGACCCTCGACTTTGATCCCCGGGTCGCGCTCGGGGTGGTGATGGCCGCCGGCGGCTACCCGGCCGGCTACGACAAAGGCGATCTGATCGAAGGGCTGGACGGGCTCGATGCCGAGGACCTCAAGGTCTTTCACGCCGGGACTCGGAGCGAGGACGGTCGGGTTCTCACCAATGGCGGTCGGGTGCTGTGCGTGGTGGGTCTCGGCGCCGACGTCGCCGCCGCGCAGCAGCGCGCGTATGCGGGCGTGGCGCGCATTCACTGGCGCGACCGGTATTTTCGGCATGACATCGGCCA
>JBFISC010000153.1:0-8570 GCA_041608775.1 Pseudomonadales bacterium
CGCCCCGGCTGCCGCCGGGGTGGTGGAGAAGCGCGGTGCCGGGCGGGCGTCGCGCAGCCGGCCCGCCACCGGGTGGTCGAGCTCGCGGAACACCTGGTTGTGGCGGATCTGCGTGTCCTCGTGCAGTTCGGCAAGTCGCCGCACCCGGGCGAAGGGTACCTGCTCGGCGGCCATGCGGCGCCCGACCTCCTCCACGGACAGGGTCGCCGCTACGGCGGGAATCTCGTCGGCGAGCACGCTGCGCAGCGCCTCGCGATGGTTCATGCGGGCCTCGAGGGTGGCGAAGCGCGGGTCCCTGGGGATGTGCTCGAGGCCGTAGGCCCGGCACATGCCCTCGAACTCGTCCTGGGACAGGGTCATGGTGGCGCCCCAGCCGTCCTGAAACCGAGTCACGGTGCCGGATGCGCCGACCGGCGGGCGCTGGTCTATGCCGTCACCCTGGAGGATCAGATCCGAGGCCGCGTCGCTCCAGGCGAAGGCGATGGCGGTGTCGAGCATGGACAGCTCGATGTGCTGACCCGAGCCGGTCTTGGACCGCACCAGCAGGGCGGCGGTAATGGCCTGGCAGCCGGTGGCGGCCGTGAGCTTGTCCAGCAGCAGCATGTTCACCTGCTCCGGCCGGTCGGGGTGCTCGGCATGGATGCGGCCCTGCATGTCGGTCATGCCCGAGTAGCACTGGATGATGGGGTCGTAGGCGCGCTCGCGGGCGCGCGGTCCGGTCTGCCCGAAGCCGCTGATGGAAAGGTAGACGAGCCCCGGATTGTCGGCGGACAGCTCGGCGTAGCCGATGCCGAGCCGCTCCACCACGCCGGGACGGAAGTTCTGAATCACCACGTCGGCGCTGCGGGCGAGGCGACGGACGATGTCGACCCCCTCGTCGGTCCCGAGGTCCGCGGCCAGCGACCGCTTGCCCCGGTTGAGCACGTGGAAAAACCCCGAGAAACCATTGCGCCGGCTGCCGACGTGCCGCTGGATATCGCCGGCGCCGGTGCGCTCGATCTTGATGACGTCTGCGCCCTGATCCGCGAGCAGGGCCCCGGTCAGGGGACCGGAGACCACCGCCGACAGGTCGAGGACGCGGAACCCGTCCAGTGGGCCCGCCATGGTCTGCCGCCTCCTGGGTCGCCCGGGCTCAGGCGCCGCGGAGGGGGTTGATGGCGGGCCAGTCGTCCCTGCTGGCGAGGATTTTCTCGCCGATGTCGGCTACCTCCCAGGGGCCTTCCTCCAGCGGCCGGTTGGCGATGGGGGTGAGCTGCCAGGACAGCAGCTGCACGCTGTTGCCGCCGATCAGGAACTGACGCCCGGATATGTCCTTGGCGTCGTCCGTGCACAGGAACACGATGGCCGGGGACACGTTCTCCGGTGGGAACTTGTCCTGAACGCCCTCCGGCAGGATGTCTTCGGTCATCCGCGACATGGCTGTGGGGGCAAGCACGTTCACGGTGATGCCGTACTTCAGCCCTTCGAGCCACAGGCAGCGCATGAAGCCGGCGATACCGGCTTTGGCGGCGCCGTAGTTGGTCTGGCCGAAGTTGCCGAGCAGCCCGGAGGTCGAGCTGGTCATGATGATCCGACCACCGCTGCCCTGCTCGATCATGCGGTCGTAGGCCGCCTTGGCCGTCAGGTAGGTGCCCCGCAGGTGCACGTTCACCACCGCATCCCACATGCCGTCGTCCATGTTCTTGAACGACTTGTCGCGCAGAATCCCGGCGTTGGCGATGAGGATGTCGAGCTTGCCGAACTCCTTGACCGCCTGGTCCACCATCGCCTGGGCGTCCGCCTTCTCGGTGACCGACCCGTAGTTGGCGACGGCCTTCCCGCCTGCTGCCTTGATCTCCTCGACCACATGATCGGCCATGTTGTGCGACGCGCCGGTGCCGTCCCGGGCCCCCCCGAGGTCGTTGACCACCACCGCGGCACCTTCCTTCGCCAGCAGCAGCGCATGAGCGCGGCCGATACCGCCCCCGGCACCGGTTACGATGGCGACTTTGCCGTCGAGCATTCCCATAGCATTCTCCCTCTCGTGCGGACCTTGTGTTCGGTCGGTTTGTGCGGACAAACCTGGCAGTCTACGATCTGATCGGGCAAACGCAAGCTCGCCCCCGAGCTCCGCGGCCCGCCCGGGAGTCGCGGGCCCTGTCGCCCGTGGGGCGTGATGGAGTAAACGCTTTATCGGCGCGGTCCAAGATTGCGCGGACGCGGAGGCAATTGTCGCCTAAGCTCTTTCGTATGGGTGACGTTCTGATCGGGGAGGCGATGAGCGGGTTGTGGAAACGGGTAGCCAGGCGTGGGAGACGGGTGGCCAAGTGAACGACAGGAGCGATTACGAAGATCATCTGAACCGGTCGCTCGACGACGTGATCGCGCTGCTCGAACGAGAGATCCGTCGTCTCAAGGAGTCGCTGGAAACCTACCGGCTGTCCCAGCATCCGGACCGCAACGAGATCATCCGCTGGCACGTGCGAACCCTGGACGACCGTCAGGACGCGTTGGAACACCTGCGCGCCATGCTCCTGGCCCAGCGGGGCGACGGCGACAACACCCGGCACTGACCCTCCGGCCGGGTGCGGCTCAATCCCCGGCCCACTCGATGACGGCACGCACGACGTCCGGGGTGGCATCGCGCCGGTACAGATCTTCGAGGGTGGCCAGACCTCCGGGATTGACCAGATTCACTTCCATCAGGTACGGGTAGGCCATATCCACGGCGGCGAACCCCACGCCGCGTTCGTTCAGACTCCCGATCAGGGCCATGACCAGCTCGACCTCTGCCGGGCTCAGGGAGGTCGGGTGAGCGGACGCCCCGGAGGCCAGGTTGGTCCGCGGGTCGCCCTCGCTGCGTCGCAGGTAGCTGCCGACGATACGCCCCCCGGCGACCAGCGTTCGCTTCTCGCCCTGCTCGATCTCCGTCACGTAGCGCTGCAGCAGGCAGTAGCGGCGCCCCCCGTCGGTCAGCCGGTCGATGGCGGCATTGCCCGCGGCGTCGGCGCGGATACGCAGCACGTCGCGCCCGTAGCTGCCGGCGCCGGGCTTCACCACCCAGTCGCCGCCGCGGGCCAGCTCGGCCTTGAGCGGGCCCGGGTCGCTGCTGGCGAAGGTCTCCGGCATGTGCGGCCACCAGGCGTACTTCGCGTGCCAGTAGGTCAGCGCGTCCACCGGCACCACGAAACATTGCTGGGGCAGCAGGTGCAGCAGCTGCATGCGGTCGAGGAAGGTCTCCTGGCGGCCCATACCGAGCGGCCAGATCAGGTCGAAGCGGTCGGCAGCCGCGTTCCCCAGGTGCACGCCGGCCGGCGTCAGGGTGATGGCCGCCTGGGGCACCTCGGAAACCTGCCAGCCGGCCAGCCTGAAGGCGCGCGGAAGTCGGCGATGGTTGTCGTGGCGCGCCAGGCGAGTGTCGCCCAGGAGAAAGGCGATATGGGGCATTCGATGATTCGATCCGCAGAACAATAGTCAAAAAACCAGCCTACACCATTGAAACCTTCTGGCGCAGGGCCCATAAAGTACCCAGTAGACCATGGTTTTGCGGTGGCTTCCGCGAACGCATGGCGTTGCCCGACGGGGGCGCGCCGCTCAAGGATTCTGATGAACGCACCGACCGAGATTCCCGATCACACGCTGCCGGCCGAGCGCATTCCGCTCTACGAGCCCGAGCACCTCGATCCCATGGAGAAGGTGGACCTGCGCAATCGGGTCAAGGCTCAGCTGGAAAAGCGCGGCGCCGTGCTGGTGGCTCACTATTACGTGGATGCGGACGTTCAGGATCTCGCAGAGGAAACCGGCGGGTGCGTCTCGGACTCCCTGGAGATGGCGCGCTTCGGCAAGAACCACCCAGCGTCCACCCTGGTTGTCGCCGGGGTGCGGTTCATGGGTGAGACGGCCAAGATCCTGTCTCCGGAAAAGCGCGTAGTCATGCCCACGCTGGAGGCCGAGTGCTCGCTCGATCTGGGCTGTCCGCCGGATGAGTTCGAGGCGTTCTGCCGCGAGCACTCCGATCGCACGGTGGTGGTTTACGCCAATACCTCGGCCAGGGTCAAAGCGCTGTCCGACTGGGTGGTGACCAGCAGCGTGGCGCTGCCCATCGTGGAGCGCCTGCACGATCAGGGTAAGAAGGTGCTGTGGGCGCCGGACAAACACCTTGGCCACTGGATTCAGACCCAGACCGGCGCCGACATGCTGCTCTGGAACGGCGCCTGCGTGGTTCACGAGGAGTTCAAGGCCAAGGCGCTGTTCGATCTCAAGGCGGTGTACCCGGACGCCGGCGTGCTGGTTCATCCGGAGTCGCCGGCCGCGGTCATCGACATCGCCGACGCCGTTGGTTCCACCAGTCAGATCATTCGCGCCGCCGGGGAGCTGCCGCACAAGATGTTCATCGTCGCCACCGATCGCGGCATCTTCCACAAGCTGCGTCAGCGCAATCCGGACAAGCGCTTCATCGAGGCGCCGACGGCGGGCGAGGGCGCCACCTGCCGGAGCTGCGCCCATTGTCCCTGGATGGCGATGAACGAACTGAGCCAGCTCGCCGCCTGCCTGGAGAGCGACGAGCTCATGGCGGCGAACGAGGTCCTCGTGGACCCGGAGATCGGCCGCCGGGCCATGGTCCCGCTGCAGCGGATGCTGGATTTCAAAGTCTGATCAGGACTGGGCGGTTCTGAGGGCGATGCGGAAGTCGTCGATGCGCTGATCCAGGCGCGCAATCAGCTGGGTGTCGCTGCGGTCCGCCAGACGGCGGGCATACTCCAGGTGGGCGATGGCCTTCTGGTAGGCGCCGTGCAGGCCGAAGTACTCGGCGCGCGCCCGGTGCACGGCGATGATGTCGCCGGCCTGCCCGGAAACTTCAGCCAGGTCGTACCAGACGTCGACGTCGTCGCGACGCAACCGGCTCTGCCTTCTCAGCACGTCGGCGGCCTCGCGGTACTTTTCCTGTTTGGCGAGCGCTTCGGCGTAGAGCATGGACAGCGGAGCGTTGTCCGGATTCAACGCCAGGTTTCGCTCCAGCAGCCCTTCCGCCTGATCGTGCTTGCCGCCTTTGATCAGCAGCTCGGCGTAGGCGGCCACGTAGAGAATGCTGCGCGGGTCTGCGGTGAACAGCCCGTCACCGAGCGCGATGGCCTGCTCGTGCTCGCCGGCCTTCGACAGCGCCAACGCCAGGCCATAGCGGGCGGCGGCGGAATCGGGCCGATCCCGGACCTCCTTTTCGAACCGCTTGACGGCCGCCTGGGGCGTGTCCGCGTAGTAGACGATGGCCCGGGTGCGCATCAGGGCGTAGTCGGGAGAATCCTCGTACTGCTTCTTCGGGTACGCCTGCACCTGCTGGCGGGCATCGGCGATGCGGGACTCCGACAACGGGTGGGTGAGCAGAAATTCCGGCGGCCGGCGGCTGAAGCGGTAGGCCTGCTGCATGCGTTCGAACATGCGGGACATGCCGGCGGGGTCCATGTCTGCCCGAACGAGGGTATTCAGGCCGATCCGGTCGGCTTCCTGCTCCCGGGTACGACTGTAGCGCAGCTGGTTCGACTGCGAGGCGGCCTGCGCTGCCGAGATCGCCGCCAGACCCGCGTCGCCACCACCCATGGCGCCGACCATGATGGCGGCAATCAGCGAGGCGATGGTGGGCAGGGCGTTGGCGCGCTGCTCCTCCACGCCACGGGCGAAGTGCCGCTGGCTCAGGTGGGCGAGCTCGTGGGCAACGACCGAGGTGTACTCGTGCACGTCCTCGGCGGCCAGCAGCAGGCCCAGGTTGATCCCGACCACGCCGCCGGGGGCGGCGAACGCGTTGATCTGGTCGTTGTCGATCAGCACCACCTGCATCAGGTTGTCGCGCAGCTGCGAGTACTGGGCGATGTCGCCGATCTGATTGCTCACCCAGTACTTGAGGATGGGGTCGTCGATGGTCGGCAGCGCCGCATGCAGCTGCTTCAGGAACTGACTGCCGATCTGGCGTTCCATTTCCGGGGAAATCAGACTGGAAGACGCATCCCCCAGCACCGGCAGGTCCTCGGTGCCCACGCCGGCGCGCAGGGGTGCCGCAACCAGGGCAAGCACCACGGTCACGCAGGCGATGTGGCGCGTCCGGCCCCGGCAGTTGGCGTTCAGCCTGTACATGTTCGGCATGATAATCGATGGACGCTAGCCTTATGTGAAAAGTTCCGTTGCCGTGGTAGGTGACGGGACTATATTCTGCCCGCCATGAGCGAGAGGCACAGCGGCGACGCGGCGGATCGTGCGGACGAGGTGCAGGTGCTGGACGTCACCGGCCTCAACTGCCCCATGCCGCTGCTCAAGGCCAAGAAAGCGCTGAACGGCCTGGCGGCCGGGGCGCTGCTCGAGGTTCTCGCCACCGACCCCGGCTCGGTCCGGGACTTCGAGGTGTTCTGCCAGCAGAGTGGGAACGCGCTGCTGGAGTCCGGGCGCGACGGCGACACTTACCGATACCTGCTGCGAAAGAAGGTCCGCTGATGCGGTTTCTCGAGGTCATCAGCGGCTGGATCAACCGTTACTTCTCGCATGAGGAAGCCATCTATCTGGTGGTGATGCTGGTGCTCGGCTTCCTGGTGCTGTTCGTGCTCGGCGGGGTGCTGGCGCCGATCCTCACCGGCCTGGTCCTGGCCTTCCTGCTTCAGGGCGTGGTGCGCCGGCTAATGAACTGGAGGGTTCCGGAGCTGGCGGCCGTGTACCTGACGTTCACCCTGTTCGTCGGCACCATGATCACTTTCCTCGGGTTCATCGTGCCGCTGGTGTGGCAGCAGCTGCGGGCGATGCTGGGGGTGCTGCCGGAGGTCATGGGCAGGCTGCGCGAGATCGGCCGCGATCTGGCCGAGCGATTTCCGGATCTGATCACCCAGCAGCAGATCGATCAGTGGATCGCCGCTGCGACCAACGAGGTCGGATCGCTCTCGGGGACGGCGCTGGAGGCGCTGGTGGGTAACCTGCCATCGCTGGTGGCGCTGCTGATCTACGCGGTGCTGGTTCCGATTTCGGTGTTCTTCTTTCTCAAGGACCGGGCCCGGATGCTCGCCTGGTTTCTCTCGCTGCTTCCCAGCCAACGGCCCATGCTCGACCAGGTAGGCAACGAGATGAGCCGGCAGCTCGCCAACTACGTGCGCGGCAAGGCCGTGGAGATCCTCATCGTCGGCAGCACGACGTTCGTTACCTTCTCGCTGCTCGGGCTCAATTACGCTGCGCTGCTCGGGTTGCTGGTGGGCTTTTCCGTGCTGATCCCCTTCATCGGCGCCGCGGTCGTGACCCTGCCCGTGGCGGCCGTTGGCGTGATTCAGTTTGGCTGGTCGTGGGATTTCGCCTGGGTGATGGTGGCCTACGGCGTCATCCAGGCCCTGGACGGCAACGTGCTGGTGCCGCTGCTGTTCTCGGAAGCCAACGACCTTCATCCCATCACGATCATCCTGGCCATCCTGGTGTTCGGGGGCCTGTGGGGCTTCTGGGGAATATTCTTTGCGATTCCCCTGGCGACGCTGGTCAAGGCCATCTACAACGCCTGGCCAAGGACCGATGTGGAATCCTATGGCGTCGATGCCGTTGCTGGCGCCGCAGCTGGCGCTGCGGCTGCTGACGGGAGCGAGACGGAATCAGGTGCGGAATCCGGGAGCCGGCGCGCCGTCGCCGCCGATGCCGGGCGGCGCTGAGGTTGTGATGGCCGGGATCGCTCAAGTACCATTGCGCGGTTTCTGAACGGGGCCGTCCGCCAGTCATGTTGAGGGGAAGCATCGTCGCCCTGGTCACGCCCATGAAGGCGGACGGAGCCGTCGACTTCGAGGCGCTGGAGGCGCTGATCGAGTGGCACATCGCCGAAGGCACTCACGGCATCGTTCCCATGGGCACCACGGGCGAGTCCGCTACCGTCGACACCCCTGAGCACATCGTGGTCATCCGGCGGACCGTCGAGGTTGTGGACGGACGGGTACCGGTCGTGGCCGGGACCGGGTCGAACGCCACCGCGGAGGCGATTCACCAGACCCAGGAAGCGACCCGGCTTGGTGCTGACGCGTGCCTGCTGGTCACCCCCTATTACAACCGCCCGACTCAGGAAGGGCTGTTCCGTCACTATCAGGCCATTGCCGAAGTCACGGACATCCCGCTCGTGCTCTACAACGTGCCGCCACGCACGGCCTGCGACATGAAGGCCGAGACGGTGGCGCGACTGGCGGCGATCGACAACATCGTCGGCATCAAGGAGGCCTGTGGTGATCCCGAGCGGGTGGCCGCGATCCGTGGCCTGGTGCCGGAGGACTTCTTCGTGCTCTCAGGTGAGGACGCGCAGACGCTGCGAATGCTCGATCTCGGCGCGGTCGGCACGATCTCGGTGACCGCCAACGTGCTGCCGAAGATGATGTCCGAATTCTGCTCGGCCTATCTCGACGGCAACCGCGAGAAGGCGGTAGAGCTGGATGAGATCATGCAGCCTCTGCACCGGATGCTGTTCGTCGAGTCTAGCCCTACGCCGACGAAGTGGGCCCTTTACGAGATGGGCAAGATCGATCGCGGCATCCGGCTCCCGCTGATCGAGCTGTCGAAAGAGCACCGTGCGCCGTTGCGTCAGTTGTTGCAGGACC
>JBFISC010000154.1:0-8534 GCA_041608775.1 Pseudomonadales bacterium
ACCCGGATGCTCGATCTGGGCGTGCCCTCCTACATGATCAAGGCCACGGTGCTCGGGGTCATGGCCCAGCGCCTGGTGCGCACCCTCTGCCCCCACTGCAAGGTGGAAGACGAGGTGGACCTGGAAGCCTGGGAACTGCTCACCCAGCCGTTCCGGGCCAAGCCACCTACCCGCGTCTACTGGCCCCGCGGCTGCCTGGAGTGTCGTGATACCGGCTACCTCGGTCGGGTAGGCATCTACGAGCTGCTGCCGATGACTGACGCGGTGAAGGCGCTGGTCAGTGGCGACTGCGACATCCGCGCAATCCGCCGCCAGGGCATGAAGGAGGGCATGCGCACGCTGCGCCTGTCCGGAGCGCAGAAGGTTGGCGCCGGCCTCACCACCATTGCCGAGGTGCTGCGGGTCGCTCCGGCGTCGGAAGACTGACCCCGCCGTAACGACTGCGGCGTCCATTATCATGGCGTTCCCTTACGCGATCGGGAAAGAAGCATGTCGGCAACGGGAAAATGCCTGTGCGGCGCGGTCACGTTCACCGCCGAAGGGGTCGAGACCCAGGTTCACGCCTGCCACTGCGGCATGTGCCGGGCGTGGTCCGGCGCGCCGATGCTCGCCGCCAGCGTGGCCAGCGTGCGCTTCGGCGGCGAGCAGCACATCGTCCGCTATGACTCATCGGAGTGGGCCGCGAGGGGGTTCTGCGGGCGCTGCGGTTCGAATCTCTTCTATCACCTGAAGCCGGCGGACAGCTACATGATGTGCATGGGCGCGTTCGACGACCAGTCGGCGTTCGCGCTGGCAGGTGAGATCTACATCGACGCCAAGCCGCCGGGCTACGCGTTCAGCGGCGACCATCCGCGTCAGACCGGCGAAGAGTTCCTCGCGTCGCTGCCGCAGAGCTGATCCGCCCGGAGCTGCTGTGACCGGCAGCGACGCCGGTCTCGCCGGCAGCCGCGCGGACCGCGTCGCGGCGACCGCTTCACGGCGACCGCTTCACGGCGGCAGCCGCGCCGCGGGGGACGTATACTGAACCATCCCCAGGAACACCGGTATGACGTGCCCGAATACACCCTGACCGGCGCGCTGGCGGACAAGGCCGCTCAGCTGGCGCCCCGGCTCGAGGCGGCCCTGGGTCAGCCGCCGGATCCGGAGCTCCGCTACGTCGCGGCGCTCAGCGACTTCGCTGCCAGCCTGGCGCTGCAGCGGCCGGAGTGGCTGACCGGCGATGGTCTGCGCGGTCGCTTCGAACAGCCGCCCAGTCGGACCGACCTGCTGGCCGAGGTCGCCGAGGAGCTGGCCGGAGCCGAGTCGATGGAGTTGCTCCAGCAGGCGCTGCGGCGGCTGCGCAACCGGTTTCAGCTGTGGATCGTGTGGCGTCATCTGGCGCGGCGGGCACCCCTCGAAGAGACCACGGCGGCGCTCTCGGCGCTGGCCGACGTGCTCATCGACGCGGCTCTGGAGGTGGTCTACGGCTGGGCCTGTGGGCGCCACGGGGTCCCCGCGGACGCGCACGGCCGGCAGCAGCGTCTGGTGGTGCTGGGGCTGGGCAAGCTCGGGGCGCGGGAGCTTAACCTGTCGTCGGACGTCGACCTGATTTTCGCCTACCCGGAACCGGGTCGGACCGAACAGGGCCTCACCAACCAGCAGTTCTTCGTGCGCCTCGGCCAGCAGCTCATAGCCGCTCTCGATACGGTGACCGCGGACGGCTTCGCGTTTCGCGTCGACATGCGGCTGCGACCCTTCGGCGGCAGCGGGCCGCTGGCCATGCACTTCGATGCGATGGAGGACTACTACGTCGCCCACGGCCGCGACTGGGAACGGTACGCGATGATCAAGGCGCGCCCGTGCGCCGGCGACGCCGATGCCGGCGGCCAGCTGCTCGAGAGCCTGCGCCCGTTCGTCTACCGCCGCTACCTGGATTTCGGCGCGCTGGACGCGCTGCGCGACATGAAGGCGCGGCTGTACGCGGAGCGCCACGATCCGGATGACGTCAAGCTCGGGCCGGGCGGCATCCGCGACGTGGAGTTCACGGTTCAGGTCCAGCAGCTGGTCTGGGGCGGGCGGCAGCCGGAGCTTCAGGAAACCCGGCTGCTGGAGGTGCTGCCGCGGCTGGTCGACTTCGGTCACCTCGAGGCCCCCGCGGTGGCCCGGCTGACCGACGCCTATCGGTTCCTTCGCGACGTCGAGCACAGCCTCCAGGCGGAAGGCGATCAGCAGACCCAGACCCTGCCGGCGCAGGCCCTGTCCCGCGCGCGTCTGGCCCGGTCGCTGGGATTCGGCGACTACCAGCAGTTCCTCGACGTGCTGGATGACCACCGGCAGGCGGTGGAGACGATCTTCGATCAGCTCATCGACGAGCCGGACAGCGCGGACAGCGAGGGCCTGCGGCTGTGGCTGCATCCGGACGACCGGTCGCTGATCGAGGCGTTCGGTTTCGAAGACCCCGAGGCTGCTGCCGGTCTCCTCGATGCTCTGGTGACCGCCAG
Source organism: Pseudomonadales bacterium (assembly GCA_041608775.1). Classification (GTDB taxonomy): domain Bacteria; phylum Pseudomonadota; class Gammaproteobacteria; order Pseudomonadales; family Azotimanducaceae; genus UBA7803. Next base: position 2,481 of record JBFISC010000154.1, read on the forward strand.
GGACCGCTCTTCGGTCGGCAGCGTCGGTCGGGAACGCCTCGACCGGCTGATGCCCCGTTTGCTCGACCAGGTGCGTCAGCTGGAGCGCCCGGCGCTGGCGCTGGGACGGGTGGTCCCGGTGCTGAAGGCGGTGATGCGGCGCTCCGCCTACCTGGCGTTGCTTCAGGAGAACCCCGCAACGCTCGCGCATTTCCTGCAGCTGGCGTCGCGGAGCCGCTGGTTGGCCGAGGAGCTGGCCCGGCATCCGGCATTCTTCGACGCGTTGCTGGCGCAGAACCATCTGGGCGCGCTGCCGGATCGCGCGACCCTGGCCGAGGAGCTGCGCGAGCAGATCGCCCGCGCCGAGCCTGCCGGCCAGGAACGGATACTCGACGTGCTTCGGGAATACAAGGAGCACCACGTCTTCAACGTCGCGCTGGCCGAGGTCCGCGGCACCCTGCCGCTGATGAACGCCAGCGATTACCTGACGTTTCTCGCCGAGACCGTGCTCGAAGCGTCGCTGGATCTGGCCTGGCGGGAGAACGCCGACCGCTTCCCGGCTTTCGCCTCCGGCCCGCGCCCGTTCATCATCGTCGGCTACGGCAAGCTCGGCGGCATCGAGCTGGGACCGGACTCGGATCTGGACATCGTGTTTCTCCATGACCTGCCCGGGGACGCGGGGCAGTTCCTGCACCGGCTGGTCCGGCGCCTGCTGCACACGCTCACCGTGCCGACCTATCTTGGCTCGCTCTACGAGGTGGACATGCGGCTGCGGCCGTCGGGGGGCGCCGGGACCATGGTGTCGAGCCTCGAGGCGTTCCGTGACTATCAGCTTCAGGAAGCCTGGGTGTGGGAGCATCAGGCGCTGGTCAGGGCGCGGGGCGTGGCCGGCGACGCCGGTCTGCTGGAGCGCTTCGAGCGGGTCCGCCGGGAGGTGTTGTGCCAGCCCCGGGAGGCGCAGCAGCTGCGGGCCGAGGTGCTCGGTATGCGGCGACGGATGGCCGACCATCACGGCGACGAGGAGGGCCTGAAGCGCGGCAGCGGCGGTATCGTGGATATCGAGTTTATGGTCCAATATCTGGTTCTTGCCCATGCTCACGAGCATCCGGAGCTGACGGTGTTTTCCGACAACATCCGGATTCTCGAAACTGCCGAACGGCTGGAACTGCTACCCGCCCGCCTGGCTGCGAGCCTGCGCGAGGCCTATCTGGCATTGCGTTCCGAGTGGCATCGCAGCGTGCTCGACCTCCCGGACACCGACCGCGCGTCCGAAGTGCTGGCCAGTCACCGCGACCGGGTTCGCGAGGCCTGGGTCCAGGTGTTCGGCGAGGCCGAGCCGCTAGAGCCACAAGGTGAGAACCAGGGTGACAGCAGGCACGACGCAGCAACGGATGATGAGAGCTGACTGATGAGCGATGAGAATTTCGCCGACCGCGATGGCTGGATCTGGCAGAACGGGGGGCTGATCCCCTGGCGCGAGGCAAAAATACATGTGCTGACGCACACCCTGCACTACGGCGTCGGCGTGTTCGAGGGCGTTCGCGCCTACGACACCCCGAACGGTCCGTGCATCTTCCGCCTCCACGACCATACCGCCCGGCTTTTCGACTCGGCCCACATCCTCGGGTTGAAGATCCCCTACACGCCGGATCAGGTGAACGAGGCCCAACGCGAGGTGTTCCGCGCCAACGGGCTCACTGAGGGGTATCTTCGCCCCATGGTCTATCTGGGCTCGGAGGGCATGGGGCTGCGTGCCAAGGGCCTGTCGGTGAACCTGTGCATTGCCGCGTGGCCGTGGCCCGACTACATGGACGCGGACGCGCGGGACAGAGGGATCAAGGTGAGGACCTCGTCCTACACCCGCCACCACGTCAACATCACCATGTGCAAGGCGAAGGCGAACGGCAACTACATCAATTCGATTCTGGCACTGCACGAGGCTGTCGACTGCGGTTGCGACGAGGCGTTGCTGCTCGACCCGGAAGGCTACGTCGCCGAGGGCACCGGCGAGAACGTGTTCCTGGTGAAGGATGGCGTGCTGCACACGCCGGAACTCACTTCCTGCCTGAACGGCATAACCCGCGACACCATCCTCCATCTCGCCGCGGAGCAGGCCATCGAGGTGCGGGAGCGGCGAATCACCCGGGATGAGGTCTACATCGCGGACGAGGCGTTCTTCACCGGCACGGCCGCCGAGGTGCTGCCGATCCGGGAGCTGGATGGCAGGCGCATCGGCAGCGGTGGTCGGGGGCCCGTGACCGAACGGCTGCAGTCGATCTACTTCGACCAGGTCCGCGGCAAGCGCAGCGCCTTTCCGGAGTGGCATGCGCCGGTCAGCTGAAGCCCGGCTCTGACCGGCGATGAGGATCCTGCTGGTTGCGCCTGCCTGGGTCGGAGACATGGTGATGGCGCATACCCTGGTGCAGCTGCTTCAGGCACGTCACCCCCGGGCTACCGTCGACGTGCTGGCGCCGCCGGCGACCGCCCCGCTCGGGGAGCGGATGGAGGGCGTAGCGAGCGTGCGGGTGCTGGAGGTCGGGCATGGCGAGCTCGGTCTGGGACGCCGTCGCAGCCTGGGCCGGTCGCTGGTCCGCGATGGCTATGACCAGGCCATCGTTCTCCCCAATACCTTCAAGTCGGCGCTGGTCCCCTGGTGGGCGCGGATCCCGGTGCGGACCGGCTGGCAGGGGGAATCCCGGATGCTGGTGCTGAACGACCGCCGCCGCCTGGACCCCGACCGCTACCCGCTGATGATCGAACGCTTCATGGCCCTCGGGCTGCCGCCCGGCGAAGATCTGCCGACCCCGTACCCGGTGCCTGTCCTTACCGTAGACCAGGCGAACCGGCAGCGCCTGCTGACGGAGCTGGGGCTGCGATGCGACGGCGGGGTAGTGGCGCTTTGCCCGGGCGCGGAGTTCGGCCCGGCGAAGCGCTGGCCGGCCGCGCACTATGCGGCGGTGGCACGCGAGGCGGCGGCCCGTGGCCGACAGGTGTGGCTGCTCGGTTCCCACGCTGACCGGGAGGCCTGCGAAGGCATCGCCGCGCTGGCACCCGACGCGATGAACCTGGCGGGACGCACCCGTCTGCTCGATGCCGTCGATCTGCTGTCGAGCGCAGACACCGTCGTCAGCAACGACTCCGGGCTGATGCACGTCGCCGGCGCGGTGGGGAGCCGGGTGGTGGCGGTGTTCGGGTCCACCTCGCCGGACTTCACCCCACCCTTGGGTGATGGCGCCAACGTCGTGCGCCTCGATCTCCCCTGCAGCCCGTGCTTCCAGCGCACGTGCCCGCTGAGGCATCGGCGCTGTCTCGAGGACCTGACCCCCGAGCGGGTCGTCGGCTTGCTCTGATGCGGGTGCTGCTGGTCAAGATGAGCTCCCTCGGTGACGTGGTGCATGCCCTGCCCGGGGTCAGCGATGCGGTCGCGGCGCTCGGGGCGGAGGGCGTGCGCTTCGACTGGGTGGTGGAAGAGGCGTTCGCGGACATCCCGGCTCGCCACCCGGGCGTCGATCAGGTTCTGCCCATCGCCTGGCGCCGCTGGCGTCGGGATCTGCGGGGCAATCGCGCGGCACTGGCGGCGTTCCGCAATCGCCTGCGGGCCCGGCGCTACGATCTGATTCTCGACGCCCAGGGGCTGCTCAAGAGCGCCGCCGTCGCGGCTCTGGCCCGGGGCGGCGTGCGGGTCGGCCTGGCGCGGCGGTCCGCCCGGGAAGGCGCCGCGGCGCTGTTCTACCGGCGGCACGTGGCGGTGCCCCGGGGCCGCCACGCGGTCGACAGGATTCGCGCCCTGTTCGCGGGGGCGCTCGGCTACCCGACGCCCGACACCGACCCGGACTTCGGGCTGGGCGCCGCGGCCGCTGCCGGGGCCGATCGGGTGGTGTTGCTGCACGGCACCACCTGGGCCAGCAAGCACTGGCCCGAGCCGTTCTGGGGAGCGCTGGCAGGCCTGGCGGCGGCGGCGGGGTTCGAGGTGCTGGTGCCCTGGGGTGATGCCGTGGAGCGGGCACGGGCCACCCGGATCGCTGCCGAAGCCCCGGCCCGGGTGCTCGACCGGCTGCCGCTCGGGGGTCTCATGGACGAGCTTGCTGCCGCACGTCTGATCATCGGCGTCGACTCGGGGCTTTCGCACCTGGGGGCAGCCCTCGGGGTCCCGACCCTGGTGATCTACGGCAGCACCGACAGCGATCTCACGGGGTGCCGAGGGCCCGCGGCCCGCAACCTGCAGGCCGACTTCCCGTGCTCGCCGTGCCTCACGCGCGAGTGCGGGTATCGGGGGCCAGCGCAGTCGTGGCAGGACCAGGTCGTGGTGCCCGCCTGCTACTCGACCCTGCCGCCGCACGCGGTCTGGCGGGCTGCGGAGGAGATGCTGCATGCAGATCGCGTTCTGCATCTTTAAATACTTTCCCCACGGCGGTATTTCCCGGGACCTGATGAAGCTGGTGCGGGAGTGCCTGGACCGGGGTCACCGGGTGCGGGTCTATGCCGGCCGCTGGCTGGCCGAGCCACCGGCGCAGGTCGAGCTGGTGGAGGTCCCGGCCAAGGCGCTGACCAACCACAGTCGCTACCAGCGGTTCGCATCGTGGGTGCTGGAGGATCTGCGGCGACGGCCGGTGAGTCTGGTGGTGGGGATGAACAAGATGCCCGGTCTCGACGTCTACTACGCCGGCGATTCCTGCTACGAGGAGAAAGCGCGTACCCAGCGCAGCCTGCTGTACCGGATGCTGCCCCGCTACCGCCACTTCGCGCGGTTCGAACGGGCGGTGTTCGATCCCGGCGTTGCCACCCGAATCCTCACCATCTCCGATGTCGAGGTCCCGCACTTCCGCAAGCACTACCGTACGCCGCCCGGGCGCTTCCACCCGTTGCCGCCGGGCATCGATCCCGACCGTCGGGCCCCGGGCGAGACCCAGCGGGCGGCGCTGCGCGCGGACTTCCGCCGCGAGTTCGGCGTCGGCGAGGGGGAGCGGCTGCTGCTGTTTCTCGGCTCCGGGTTCATCAAGAAAGGTCTCGACCGGGTTCTGCTCGCCGTCCACGCGCTGCCGCCGGAGCTGGCCGCCGAGACCCGGCTGTTCGTCGTCGGCCACGACAATGCCGAGCCGTTCCGGCGGATGGCCCGGCGCCTGGGCATCGAGTCCCGGGTGGGGTTCTTCGAGGGTCGCGACGACGTGCCGCGATTCCTGCTGGGCGCCGATGGGCTGGTGCTGCCGGCCTACGACGAGAACGCCGGCATGGTGATCCTGGAAGCCATGATCGCCGGTCTGCCGGCGCTGGTGACGGCGAACTGCGGCTACGCCGGTTATCTGGAGCGCGCGGACGCCGGCCTGATCGCGGCGGCGCCGTTCGACCAGCAGCGCTTCAACGCCCAGCTGGTCGAGCTGCTCACGTCGCCACGGCGCCCCTGCTGGCAACGCAACGGGATGGCGCTGGCCGGCGACCCCAGCATCTATCGCCTGGCCGACACGGCGGTGGATCTGCTCGAGGGCTTTGCCGCCGAGCGGCGTCCTCTGGTTGCCTTCGAGCTGTTCAAGTACTTTCCCTACGGCGGCCTGCAGCGCGATTTCCTGCGGGTAGCGCTGGCCTGTCAGGCGCGGGGCATGGCGGTTCGCGTGTACACGCTGTCCTGGCAGGGACCGATTCCCGAGAACATGGCGTTGGTCGAGGTTCCGGTGCAGGCGCTCACCAATCCCGTCCGCTACCGGCGCTTTGCCGCCTGGGTGGCAGCGGATCTGGCCTGGCGGCCGGCGGCCTGCGTGGTCGGGTTCAACAAACTGCCGGGTCTGGACGTCTACTACGCTGCGGATCCCTGCTTCGAGGAGAAAGCCCGGGAGCAGCGCCGCGGTCTGTACCGGCTGACGCGCCGCTACCGGGTGTTTTCGGCATTCGAGCAGGCCGTATTCGATCCGGCCGCGGGCACCCGGGTGCTACTGATCACGCCCGCGCAGCGGTCCAGCTTTCAGCGCTTCTACCGGACCCCGGATTCGCGTTTCGAGGTGCTGCCACCGGGCGTCTCCCCGGATCGGCGCCCGGGCCCGGACGCCGCGGCGGTGCGCGCGGCGCTGCGCGCCGAGTTCGCGG
>JBFISC010000155.1:0-8481 GCA_041608775.1 Pseudomonadales bacterium
GCGGCTTCGCGGCTCACCAGCATCATCTCGGCGGGGTACTCGCCGTTCGAGCAGTACGGCAGCGGCGATCGCCAGGGGCCCTGGTCGGATCTCTATGCCATGGCCGGCACGATGTACCGGGCGATCTCCGGGAACCCTCCGACGGACGCCATCGCGCGGCAGCAGGGCGCGCCGTTGAAACCGGCGATGGAAGTGGGTGCCGGCAGGTACGGCAAGCGGCTGCTGCAGGCCCTGGACCGAGCGCTCTCCATGGACATCGCCGAGCGGCCGCAGGACGCCCGCGAGTTCCTCGAGGACCTCGGCTTCGAGCCGCCGCCGCGGCCTGCGGAAGCGGATGCCACGGTAATTCAACGCCGGGCGCCGGCCCAGGAAACGGCGCGCCCCCGCCGCTGGGTTCCGCTGCTCGGGGTTGCCGTCCTCAGCGTTGCGGCTGCCGCCATCGGGCTTTATTACTGGGGCGTCTTGACGCCCCAGGGAGCGACTGGCCGCGAGGCGGCGGAGCCGATCTCCGAATCCTCCGCCCCACAGGGGCCGGCCGCTGGCCCAGACGCCCGACCGGCTGATACCCCCGAAACCGACCCGGCCGTTGCTGGCTCCGACGGCACCGACGTCGAGCCCGCCGACGCTGTGGATCCGGCGCCCGCCCCCGTGGACGAGGCCCCCGTGCAGCCCGTGGCCGACGTGCCGGCTGAGGAAGCGGCGGATACGGTGGACCCCCTCGACGAGGAGCGGATTCTCGATGGCATGGCGCTGTCCAGGAACGTGCAGACGTTCCGCCGTGACCAGATCGCCGGCGCCATGCTCCAGTACACGAGCATCAAGACCCGATTCGATGACTGCCGGGCCACGAGCTGCAGCTCGTTGCCGTCCCTGCTCTCCGAGCTCAAGGCTGCGGCGGCGCCCCAGCTGTGGCGCCGCGGCGAGGCGGAGGGTTCGATCACGATTCAGAACCCTCGCCGGCTGGACAACGAGACCTGCCCATATCTGCTCGACGTCCAAGAGTCGATCACCGTTGCCGGAACCACCCGCGAGCAGGTCCGCACCTACTGCACCAGCAACGGCTTCGACCGTCAGGTCCAGAGAGCTGACGAGGTCACCTAGTCGCCGTAAGTCGCTTGTCGGTGGGCAGGTCCTTGGTTACGATGAAGCGGCTTCAGGGGGAAGGAAAGCATGCGGCGACATGTCACGCTTGCAGGCTGTGTGGTCGGGTTGCTGTCGCTTGGCGGCTGCGAGTCGCTGCCGGAGGGCGCCATGGGCGACTTCGGCAGGGTCTTCGGCGATGTCATCGACACCGCGGCTGGCACGGCTTCCGTGCGGATGGTCCGGGACACGGCGGATTCGATGTGCTCGCCCGGCAACGTCCTGTGCCGCAATGTCACCATCGTCGCCATGTCCGGCTTCACTGAAGCCTTCATAGAGCAGCTCACCCAGTCGGACGTGCGCGAGATCAACGAGGCGCGCGAGCGTTCGATCGCCACCGGCGAGGACCAGGTCTGGCGGAATCCCCAGACCGGCGCGTTCGGCGAGGTGTCGTCTGCGCCGGCTGAGCCGCGCCCGCCGGCTCCCACGCCGGTGAAGGTCAAACGCGACCGTCTGGAGAGCCTGCCCCTGATGGACGCGGTCGGCGAAGCGATGGTCGTGGACGCCGAGGGCGGCGCGAATGTCCGCGGGGGCCCGAGTACCGACTACGAGGTGGTGGATCGGCTCAACGAGAACGAGCGCGTTCGGGCGATCGGCAAGGTCCGGGACGCGGACTGGTTCCTGGTGGGCCGGGACAGCGTCGGCATCGGCTACGTGTACGGCGACCTGCTGGAGCGGTGGGTCCCGCCGCCGGGCGAAAGGCTGGCCGAAGCACCCCGGCCGGCCGAGAGCGTCCCGACCGAGGACGTCGCCGAGGTAGATGTCGAGATGGCTTCCGAGTGTTTCACGACGAAACAGACCGTGACCCTGGCGAATGGCGAATCCGAAGCGGCCACCGTGACTTCCTGCCGAACAACTGACGGCTGGGTCACGGTCTAAAACGCACGCGGCCGGGCGCGGGCGGCGTCCGGCAGCGCAGAAGAAGGCGGAGGTTGAATTGGCGGAGCACTTCCGCATCGCCATCATAGGGTCCGGCCCGGGGGGCCTGAGCGCCGGTGGGCGGGCCGCTGCCCGTGACCGTGAGTCCGGTGCGAGCACGCCCCAGCACGTGCTGCTGGAAGCCTACGACCTCCCCGCCAAGACCATCCAGCGGTATCAGCTGGGCAAGCACGTCATGGCACAACCTGGCTATCTCGATCTGCGCAGCGACTGCCGGTTCGAGGAAGGTAAGCGCGAAGCGATACTGCAATCCTGGAGCGACGATCTCGAGCAGCTCGGGGTGAACGTGCGCTACGGCTGCGAGGTCGTCGGGATCTCCGGCAGCAAGGGCGAGTTCCGCATCGACCTCGCCCGCGGCGAGCCGCTGACGGCCGAGCACGTCGTGCTGGCGATCGGCCTGGAGGGGAACCCGCGCAAGCTCGGCGTCCCCGGCGAGGACCTGGCCCGGGTGCAATATCATCTCGAGGATCCCAAGGCCTTCTCCGACGAGACCATCGTGGTAGTCGGCGCGGGTGATTCAGCGATCGAGAATGCGCTCGGCCTCGCCGAGCAGAACAAGGTGATCATCCTCAACCGGCGCGACGAGTTCAGCCGGGCGAAGGAAGGCAACCTGATGCTGGTGCTGTCGGCGATCAGCGATCCGCGCCGGGAGTTCTCCTGTCTGTACGGCACTTCGCCCAAGCGCGTCGTGGAGACGCCGAACGAGGCGAAGCCGCTGTTGCTGACGGTGGAAACGCCGGAGGGCGAGCAGGACATCGCGTGCGACCGGATCATCGCCCGGCTCGGCGCGGTTCCGCCTAGGCGCTTCGTCGAGGGCATCGGGATCGAGTTTCCCAACGACAAGCCCACCGCGTTACCTGAGCTGTCACGACAGTACGAGAGCAACGTCGATGGCGTGTACGTGGTCGGATCGCTTGCCGGCTACCCCCTGATCAAGCAGGCGATGAATCAGGGCTACGATGTGGTCGAGTTCATCAACGGCAACGACGTTGAGCCCGCTGATCATCCCCTGCTCGAGTATCAGTTCCGTGCCCTGCCCTACAGCCGGTCGGTCGACGACGTCATCGAGATGTTTCAGCGCCGGGTGCCGATGTTCAGCGAGCTGAATGCCCTGGCCTTTCGCGAGCTGGTGATCGAGAGCAACATTCTGGTCGCCTACCCGGATGGTGAGCTCTACAAAGATGCCGCCGCCGGGGTCGAGGAGCTCGAGCGGTCGCTCGCTCACCTGTCCCCGGCCCCGCGGACGCCCCGGGTGATCCGGGAAGGCGAAGTCGTCTTCGACGTGGGCGAGTTCGGCACCTCCTTCTTCACGATCGTCGACGGCGAGGTGCGGCTCGAAGACCCCGACACGGGGCTGACGAACCATCTGGGGCGCGGTCAGTTCTTCGGCGAGCTGAGCCTGCTCTCGGGGCGCCCGCGGCTGGAACGGGCGACCGCGGGCCCTGGCTGCGTGCTGGTGGAAACGCCGCGGCGCACGATGCTCAAGCTCATGAACTCGAACGACGAGGTGCGCGCCGGCATCGACTGGATGTTCGTGATACGCGAGCTGCAGCGCAGCTTCGCGCCCCATGCCGCGTTCAAGGAGCTTGGCGACATCGCGGACCGGGTGACGATCCGCCAGTACAAGGCCGGCGACAGCGTCTTCAGCCAGGGCGACAGCGGCGAATGCATGTATCTGGTGCGCTCCGGCGCGGTCAAGCTGCTGCGGCGGCAGGGCGATCGCGAGATGCTGGTGGCACAGGTCCGCTCCGGCGAGCTGATCGGCGAGATGGCACTGATGGGGGATCCGATCCGACGCGAGAGCGCGGTCGCGGCGGTGGCGCTGGAGGTCATCGAGATCGGGCGCAGGGAATTCCTCGAGCTCGTCGACCTCGGGGAGAGCAAGATCGAACCGCTTCAGCAATCGGTTTCGCGGCGGGTGATCGAGAACGCAGTCATGGCGGTTCGCCCCGAGACCGGATCCGTGGTGGACTTCCTGATGCAGGAAGGCCTCGGCGAGGCGACCAACGTGCTGATCATCGACGCCGATCTCTGCATCGGTTGCGACAACTGCGAGAAGGCCTGCGCGGAGACCCACAACGGCATCTCCCGGCTCGATCGGGAGTCCGGACCCACGTTTGCCAATGTCCATATCCCGGTGTCCTGCCGGCACTGCGAGCAGCCGCACTGCATGAAGGACTGTCCGCCCAACGCCATTCATCGGAGCGCGACCGGCGAGGTGTACATCGACGATTCCTGTATCGGCTGCGGCAACTGCGAAGCGAACTGCCCCTACGACGTCATCAAGATGAGCTACGAGGCACCCGGCAAGCCGTCGTTGCTGAGCTGGCTGCTGTTCGGCCGGGGCACCGGCCCAGGCGAAGCGGAAGGGTTCGAGCCGGAGCCGGTGGCGCGGGAGAAGGGCAAGAAGGCGAAGAAGTGCGATGCCTGTGTCGGCGTGGCGTCCGGGCCGGCCTGCGTTACGGCCTGCCCGACCGGCGCAGCCCTCCGCATCGGCCCGGAGCAGTACATCGACCTGGTTGGTGGGCGTTTTTCGTGATTCATCAGAGCCTGCTCAAGCATGCCGGTGGCCGGTATCTGTGGTGGTCGCTGGCGCTGCTCGCGCTGTGCCTGGCGCTGTTCGTTACCCAGGGTGACCGCCAGCCGCCGAACGGCGGCACCTGGCAGGGCTATGTGCTCGGCACCATCGGGGCGCTGCTGATCGTGTGGCTGTCGCTGCTCGGGGTGCGCAAGCGCAGCTACCGGTCCACCATGGGAAGCGTGCAGGGCTGGGTTTCCGCGCACGTTTATCTGGGCACCGTGCTGCTCGTGGTCGGAACGCTGCACAGCGCGGCGCAGATGAACTGGAACGTTCATACCCTCGCGTACGTTCTGATGTGTGTGGTCATCCTCAGCGGCCTGTTCGGCGCCTATTTCTATCTCGCCTATCCGCGCCTGCTGTCGCGCAACCGGGCCGGCGCCACCCGGGAGGAGCTGTTTGCGGAGCTGTTCGAGCTGGACCGTCAGGGCCAGGAGATGGCCGGCTACTGCGATCCAGAGGTTCAGTCCGCGGTGAAGAGCGCCATTCAGCGCACCATGGTGGGTGGCGGCCCGCTGCAGCAGCTGCTGGGTCGGGACGCATCGAAGATGACCGGCGCTGGAGGTGCCACCGAGCACAATCAGGATCAGCAGCCGGTGATCGATCTGGTCGGCCGCCGGGTGCCGCGCGCCGACAAGGCTTCCGAGGCTGCAAACCTGCAGGCACTGGTAACCCTGCTCTGCCGCAGGCAGACGATCCTGCGTCGGTTGCGCGAGGACATCCGCCTGCAGGGCTGGCTGAAGGTCTGGCTGTACGTTCACGTGCCTCTGACGGTGGCGCTGCTGGGGGCGCTTGCCGTGCACATCCTCACCACGTTCTTCTACTGGTAGCGCCGTGGACATCCTGCTCCGCGAAACGCTTGGTGAGTCCAGAGGGCTGGAGACCCACAGGGACACCGAGCTCAGCGGAGATACGTTCACTCTGGGCAGCGCCCCCGATCAGCAGATTCAGCTGCTTGGCGCCGACGTGCTTCCCGAGCACGCGCTGCTGCGGTCGTCCGGTTCGAGGCTGGCAGTGCGATGCCGGCGCGGCGCCCGGGTCAACGTCAACGGCAAGAGCACTCGCTCGGCGGTGCTCGACCGGGGCGACGTGCTGGAGGTTGCCGGCCACGAGCTCACCATCATCGACCCGCCGGCGGGATTCGATCTCGCGCTGGCGCTCGTGCCCAATCCGGAGGTCAGCAGCAGCGCCTACGAAGCATCGTTCAGAACCGATCTCGACCAGACCTGGTTGTCGCGCCGCGGTCCGGCGTGGACGCTGCTGGTCGTCGTGCTCGCCGTGACGCTCGGGCTTCCGCTTGGCTACGTGCTGCTCGTCGACGGCGAGCCCGAGACGCGTCGCAGCGGGCTGCCACCAGACGTGCTGTGGACGTCCGGCCCCCTCCATCCGGTTCACGATCTGGCCCTGGGCAACGACTGCGGGGCCTGTCATTCGCAGCTGTTTCAGCGGGTGCAGGACGAAGACTGCCGGGCCTGTCACGATGCCCTGGCGGATCACGTGCCGGACCCAAGGGCCTCCGAGCTCGAGCTGGCGCACCAGCGCTGTGCGAGCTGCCACCGCGAGCACAACGAGCCGGAGCACCTGGTGATTCTCGCCGATGGCCAGTGCACCGATTGCCATGCCGACCACGATGCCTTCGCCCGACCGCTCGCCGTCGCTGCGGTGAGCGGCTTCAGCGAAACCGCTCACCCACCGTTCCAGGCGCGGCTGCTGAAGCCGGAAGTCTCTGAAGCCGGAACCGGCTTTTCCTTTAGCTGGCGCTATCACGTAGAATCGATCGCGGGGGCGAGGGAAGAGTCGAATCTTGTGTTCCCTCACGACATTCACCTGGACGAGGTGAAGGTGAGGAATCCGAACGACAGCAGTCCGCTGGGGTGTGCGGACTGCCACGCGCTTTCCGAGGATCGCGAGCACTTCCGTCCGATCGGCATGGAAGCGCACTGCTCGGCCTGTCACGAGCTCACCTTCGACGTCACCGCGCCGGACCGCCAGCTGCCGCACGGGCAGCCGAGGGAAGTGGCCTTTGCCATCGAGGGTTATTTCTCCCGGAAGTTTCTCAACCCGACCGCGGACCAGCCCGAAGCGCCACGGCGTCGTCGACCCGACCGCGCATCGGATTCGCGCCGCTGCACCGATGCTCCTCCGGTCTGCGCGGAACGTCTCACCACGCAGGAAGTGATGAATCAGTTCCAGGTCCGGGGCTGTGTGACCTGTCACACCGTTTCCGACAACGGGGCGTCCGACATCTACAGCCGTTTCCAGGTCCACCCCGTGCGGCTGGTCCGGGACTACTTCGAGTCGGCCCGGTTCGATCACAGCAGCCACCTCACGCAGGAGAACCGGACCGGTGACGAAGCCTGCCTGAGCTGTCATGCGGCAAAGACGTCGGGCACCAGCCAGGACCTCTTGATGCCGGACATAGACAACTGCACCCAGTGCCACGGGGACCCATCGGTGCCCGACCTGGTCACCCTGCAGTGCGTGCAGTGTCACGAGTTTCACCCTTCGGCCTTCGGGTCGATGAACGCCGTGCTCGACGCGGTGCCGGGAGGTTCAGCGAGATGACGGGATCGAGGCGGCTTGGGGTCCTTACCCGGACCGGAGTGCTTGCCACACTGCTGATTGCCGGGTGCGGCGGCGGCTCCGGGGGGAGCGAAGTCGGGGTTGCGGCGGCGCCGGTACCGTGCTCGGGCAACTGCACCGACGCAACGGCGATACTCACGGTTGCCGACGTGCAGACCGTGATTGCCCAGGCCGTCCACGAAGCCCAGGCGCTCGGTGTCGACCGCGCGACCATTGCGGTGGTCGACCGGGTTGGCAACGTGCTCGGCGTGTTTCGCCTCGGCCCGACCCTGGCACAACAGGTGATCGTTGCTAGCGCTCTGGACGAGGACGGCAACGAGCTGATCGACGGCGGCCTGGAGGGCATCCGGCTGCCGGTGGCGCCCGCTCCGGTGCGGCTCGACGATCAGGCCGCCATCGCCAAGGCCGTCACGGGTGCCTATCTCTCGTCGGAGGGAAACGCCTTCACGACCCGCACGGCCAACCAGATCGTTCAGGAGAATTTCAATCCCGGTGAGCAGAACCAGCCGTCGGGCCCGCTGTTCGGCGTGCAGTTCAGCCAGCTCGCCTGTTCGGACTTCATTTCCGGCTTCGCCGGCGGTGGCCCGGATGCGGGACCGAAGCGATCGCCGCTGGGGCTGTCCGCCGATCCCGGCGGCTTCCCGCTGTACAAGGCCGGGGCAGCCGTAGGCGGTGTCGGCGTGATCGCCGACGGGCGGTACGGGGTGGACGCGGTGATTTCCGACACCGACCGCGACATCGACGAGATGATCGCGCTCGCGGCGACCTTCGGGTTCGCCGCACCCGTCGACCGACGGGCGGACCAGATCACCGTAGAAGGCAAAACCTTCCGTTTCTCCGACGTCGGCTTCGAAGGCCTGGCTTCCGATCCCGCAGCGGCCCCGGCGTTCTCGACGATCACCGGTGCCGTCGGCACGGAAGTTGCGGTCACGGGCTATTTCGATGGCACGCTGCAGGCCGGAACGGCATTCGGCAGCGCGGCTTCGGGAATCCGGCCGGATGGCGACGTCTTCTATCCGGGTCGCGACGCTTTCGTCTTCGTCGACAATACGAACACACCGCGGTTTGCGCCTCGCGCCGGCACGGATGCCGCCCAGCTGACGGTTTCGCCCCTCACCGCTGAGGAGGCCAGAGTTCTCGTGGACAGCGCCCTCGGCGTCGCCAATCGCGCGCGGGCCCAGATCCGCCGGCCGCTGGGCTCGCCGGCGCGGGTCACGATTTCGGCCGCGATCGTGATCGCC
>JBFISC010000156.1:0-8419 GCA_041608775.1 Pseudomonadales bacterium
CGAGCGGCTTGGCGATCTCGCGCTGGACGAACTCGCCGAGCGTCACGCCGGAGACCCGACGCACCACCTCGCCGATCAGCCAGCCGTAGGTGAGGGCGTGGTAGCCATGACCTTCCCCGGGGGTGTGCACCGGATCGGCGTTGGCGATCAGCGACTTCATGTGCGCCCAGTCGAGCATCTCGGCCGGGCCGGAGATCAGATCGGTGATCCGGTACAGGCCCGCCTCGTGGCACAGCGCCTGGCGGATGGTGATGGCTTCCTTGCCGCGACAGCCGAATGCCGGCCAGTGGCGGGCGATGGGATCGTCGTAGGCCGCCTTGCCCTGATCCACCAGGATGTGCAGCAGCGTCGAGATGACGCCTTTGGTGGTGGAAAAGGAGGGTGCCGTGGTGTCCGCACGCCACGGGTTACCGGCCGCGTCCTTGATGCCCCCCCAGACGTCCACCACGCTGCGGCCATCGAGGTAAACGCACACCGCGGTCCCGGCGTGCTGGTCGGTGGGGATCTGGCGTATCAGGGCGGAAGCCACGTCCGCGTAGTCGGGATGTACCGTGCCGTCGAGCATCACGCCATTGTAGTGGCAAGCGCCCGCCGGAGCGACGTCGGCGCGACCGCCGCCGCCAGTGCGGCAGTGGACGAGCGCCGGCATTTGTGCCAATTTCATCCGCAGACCGGGGCAAGGGATTGCGTTGAGCATCGATTGGAGCGACTACCGCGCCGAATCCTTCTTCGACGAGCTGATCACGCCGAAGGGCCGCGCCCGCACCGGTGCCGGAAACCTCTGCCGGGTCCTCGGCCACCTGTCGGACGAAGAGATCGCCGAGCGCAAGACCGCGGCGGAGCTGGCCATCCGTTCCATGGGAATTACCTTCACCGTCTACACCGGCGAGGGCAGCGGCTCCATCGACCGGGAATGGCCGTTCGACATCATTCCCCGTCTGATCATGAAGCGCGAGTGGGACGCGGTCACCGCCGGTCTGAAGCAGCGGGTAGATGCCCTAAACCGCTTCATCGACGACGTCTACCACAAGCAGAGTGCCCTGAAGGACGGCGTCGTCCCCACCGAGTACATCAAGAAATCGAAGGAATTCCGCGCCGAGTGCGTGGGGATCAGCCCGCCCCACGGCATCTGGTCCCACGTCTGCGGTTCCGATCTGGTGCGCGATGCCGACGGCCAGTTCTACGTGCTCGAGGACAACCTGCGGGTACCCTCAGGCGTGTCCTACATGCTGGAAAACCGAGAGGTGATGAAACGCGTGTTCCCGGAGCTGTTCGAGGAATACGTCATCCATCCGGTGGACGAGTACTCCGACCAGCTGGCCGAATGCCTGCGCTCCCTGTCGTCGAAGAAGGCACCGCAGATCGCGGTGCTTACCCCGGGAATCTACAACTCCGCCTACTTCGAGCACGCCTATCTGGCCAACGCCATGTCGGCACAGCTGGTACAGGGCTCGGACCTGATGGTCGGCCGGGACGACAAGGTCTACATGCGCACCATCGATGGCCTGATTCAGGTCGACGTGATCTACCGCCGCATCGATGACCTGTTCATGGACCCGAAGGTGTTCAATCCGGAGTCGACGCTCGGCGTGCCCGGCCTGATGCGCGCCTGGCGCGCCGGCAACGTGGCGCTGGCCAACGCCCCCGGCTGCGGCGTCGCCGACGACAAGGTCATCTATACCTATGTGCCGGACATCATCCGCTACTACCTGAACGAAGAGCCGCTGCTGCCGAACGTGCCCTCGTACCGCTGCGTCGAGAAGGAGCAGCGGGACTACGTGCTCGACAACCTGGACAAGCTGGTGGTGAAGCCGGCCAACGAGTCCGGCGGCTACGGCATGCTCATCGGGCCCAAGTCGACCAAGCAGGAGCGGGACAAGTTCGCCCGGCAGATCCTCGCCAACCCGCGCAACTACATGGCCCAGCCGATGCTGCTGCTCTCCACGGCGCCGACCCTGGTGGACAATCACGCGGAACCCCGGCACCTCGATCTGCGGCCGTTCATCCTCAGCGGCAGGAAGACCTACGTCACCACCGGCGGGCTTACCCGGGTGGCATTGCGCAAAGGCTCCACGGTGGTGAACTCGTCTCAGGGCGGCGGGAGCAAGGACACCTGGGTGGTGGACCTGGAATGAACGCCCACACCCTCTCCAGCACCGCCGAGCGCAGCTACTGGCTAGGCAGGTACCTCGAGCGCTCGGAGACCTCGGCGCGCCTGGTCACCGTGCATGCCAACCTCCTCATCGACCTGCCGCGGCGCATGCCCCTGGGCTGGCGACCGCTGGTGGCCATCACCGGCAGCGCAGGCGACTTCGATAAGCTGTTCGAGGATACCAACGAGAAGAACGTCTGCCGGTTTCTGATCAACGATCAGCGCAACTCCGGCTCGCTGATTCAGAGCCTTTCCTGGGCGCGGGAAAACGCCCGAACCCTGCGCGGCATCATCCCTCGCTCGGCATTCGAGTTCGTCAACGAGGCCTATCTGTTCGCCAAGGACAAGCTCACCGAACCGCTGTCGCGGACCCGTCGGGTTTCCGGCCTGAACACCATCACGGAGTTCATTCAGCAGGTGGACGGCTACATGTCTGCCAACATGCTCCACGATGCCCATTGGAACTTCCTGCGCATCGGTCAGTTCATCGAGCGGGCCGACATGACCACCCGGCTCATCGACGTGGGCACCGGCACGTTCTGGGATTCGGCCGCAGAGCTCGAGCCGTTCGCCGACATTCAGTGGCGCAGCGTGCTGCGGTCGCTGTACGCCCTGCAGAGCTACAACACCACGGTGGCGGAGCCCATTACCCAGGGACCGGTGATCGACTTCCTGATGAACGACCGCCGGCTGCCGCGCTCGGTGGCCTACGGCGTGGACTCGGTGCGCAACAACCTGCGCGCGCTGCCGCGCAACGACCGGCCGCTGGTGGTGGTAAACCGGATCCGCCGCGACCTGGCCGCAACCAAGGTGCGCACGATGAGCAGCCGGAAGATCTCCGCCTATCTGGATCAGTGCCAGGTGCGCCTGAGCGAGCTGCACGACGAGATCAACAAGACCTACTTCCACTTCCGCCCGCGCCGCAAGCGCGCGAGCGGCACGGGCGCGAAAAAGAAGCGGTCCTGATCCGTCGCCATTCAGCATACGAGGGGATGCCATGATCAGGTTCACCGTCGCCGCAGGCGGTCTGCTGCTGCTGGCCGCGGCTGCCGGCGGCCAGGCAGCGCCCGCAGACAATCGTGCCCTGCCCGCCGGCAAGCCCGAAGCCGTCGGCATGGACAGCGCCCGCCTGGCGCGGATCGTCCCGGCCATGCAGCGCTACATCGACCAGGGCCTGGTACCCGGCACCGTCACCGCCATCATGCGTCGCGGCAGGCTCGTTCACTTCGAGGTGCAGGGAAACATGGACGTCGCCGCGGGCACGCCCATGCGCGAAGACACCATTTTCCGCATCGCGTCCATGACCAAACCGATCACCTCGGTGGCGCTGATGATGCTGTGGGAACGAGGCCTGTTTCAGCTTCGCGACCCGGTGGCGCGGTTCCTCCCGGAATTCGCGGACGCCAAGGTTTCCAGCAGCGGCGACGCCAGCGGCGGCACCGGCAAGCTGCTGGACCTGGAGCGGCCGATAACCATCCGCGACATGCTCACCCACACCGCCGGCCTCGCCAACAACTACGTCGGCAACACCGACTTCTACCGCGCGGCCATGCAGATCCAGGAGGACGACGACCTGCAGGCCTACGTCGAGCGACTCGCCGCGCTGCCGCTCAACTATCAGCCCGGCACAGCCTGGCAGTATTCAGCCGCCACGGACGTGGTCGGGCGGCTGGTGGAGGCGATATCCGGCCGGTCCCTGGACGAGTTCCTCGCCACCGAGATCTTCGCGCCGCTGGGCATGGCCGATACGCACTTCTTTCTCGACCAGACCAAGGCGGCCCGGCTGGCCGCTCAGTACGCGCCCGGCGACGACCACCGCATCGTCCTCGACGACCCGGCCGGCGCGGAGAGCCGCTGGGTGAAGGGGCCGAAAAAGCTCTTTCGTGGCGCCGGCGGCCTGGTCTCCACGACCCGGGACTACCTGCGCTTCCAGCAGACGATGCTGAACGGCGGCGAGCTGGCCGGCGTGCGTATTCTGGCCCCCGGCACCGTCAGCCTGATGATCGAGAACCACACCGGCGAGCTGCCGCTGTGGCTGCCCGGACCCGGCATGGGGTTCGGGCTCGGCTACGGTGTGGTCGTGGATCGCGGCGAAGCAGCAACGCCGCTGTCGGAAGGCGCCGCGTACTGGGGTGGCGCTTACTGCACGCTGTCCTGGTTCGATCCCGAGCAGCAGCTGGTCGGCCTGCTGATGACCCAGGTACGACCCTACACGCATCTCAACATCCGCCAGGACTTTCAGGTGCTCACCTATCAGGCCATCGTCGACTGATGTGCTGAGGTTCCTGCGCATCTACCTGCTGCCCGGCGCCATCCTGCAGTCGGTGAACATCGCCGGAGGCTACGGCACCGGTCGTGAGCTGGTGGAGTTCTTCACCCGCCACGGCATGGGCAACGGGCTGGCGGGCATGCTTCTCGCCACCACGCTGATGTCCCTCGTGTTCGCCACGTCGCTGGCCCTGGCGCGCCGCCACCGGGCCTACGACTACCGTTCCTTCTTCAAGGTGCTGCTCGGGCGGGCCTGGTTTCTGTTCGAGCTGCTCGCCGTGCTGCTGTTCATTCTGGTGCTGGCAGTGATGGGCGCCGCCGCCGGCGAGATCCTCAGCCGGGAGCTCGGCGTGCCCCGCGTGGCCGGAGGCGCTGCCCTGCTGGTCGCGGTGGTGGTGCTGAATTTCTTCGGTCGCGACTGGGTCACCCGGGTGCTTGCCGGGTGGAGCGTGTTTCTCTACGCCGTCTTCGGCGCCTACTTCGTCACCGTGCTCGCCGCCGGGGGTTCGCTGCCGCCCGGCGCCTTCGCCTGGCAGCTGGAATCCGGGTGGGCCGTGTCGGCGCTGCAGTACGCGCTCTACAACGTGGCTGCGGTACCGATCATTCTGTATGCGGCCCGCGCCATCGAAACCGAGCGCCAGGCCGTGCTGGCCGGCCTGACCGGAGGCATCATCACCATGCTGCCGGCGCTGATGTTTCACCTCAGTTTCGCCGGCGCTTATCCGGACATCGTCGGCGAGCAGCTGCCCGTCTACGCCATGTTCGAGCGGCTCGCCGTGCCGGCGCTGCACACGCTCTACCTGCTGGTGCTGTTCGGCACCTTCGTGGAAACCGGCGCGGGCAACATCCAGGGGCTGATCGAACGCCTCGACGCCTGGTGGCAGGAACGCCGCGGCACCACCCTGTCCCGGGTCGTTCACGCCGGCATCGCCGCCGTCGCCCTGGTGCTCGCGTCGCTGCTCTCCGCCGTGGGCGTGGTGGATCTCATCGCCGGAGGCTACGGGCGCATTGCCTGGGGTTACCTGGTGGTGTTCATCATCCCGCTGTTCACCGTGGGGGCGTACCGGCTGGCGCGCGGCCGCGCGGCGGCTGAGTGACGGGCGGCAAGCCTTCCCGAGCTCTGCGACTGACGACCTGCCGGGCCCGCCAGTGAGATCGACCTGCCGCTGGTGTATCGTGCCATGACTGCTGCCCGGGAGATCCGGTTGATGATGCGTGCGGTCCTGATCGTCCTGTGCTTCCTGCTCCTGACGGCCTGCGGCGATGGCACCGGAGCACCACCGGCGGCAGCAGGGCCGGAAGCACTGCCACCCCCCGACCCGCAAGACCCGATGATCTCAGGACACGAGCTCTACCAGGAGTTCTGCGCCTCCTGCCACGATACCGGCCTGGGCGGCGCGCCCGTGGTGGGCAATCCAGCCGACTGGCAGGACCGCTCCGGACTCTGGGTGGCCGTGCTGACGGAGCACGCCAGATCCGGTTACCTGGAGATGCCGGCCAGAGGCGGCGAATCCAGGCTGTCCGACCTGGCGGTGAGCCATGCCGTGGAGCACATGATGCTCAAGACGTTCCCGGAAAAGCGGCCGGATTAGCCGCGTTCGGCGACGCCGCCCCGGTCCAGGGACCGCTCGCCGACCGCGCTGCCTCCTTCGTCAGGCCACAGCTCCAGAGCCGGCGCGGTCCGCGACGCCACCACGACATAAGCCAGGCACGATACCAGCAGCGCCGGAAACACCTCGTGAACCAGGGCACCCAGACCTGCACCGAGCCAGCCGAGCAACACCGCCACCCCGAGACCCATGGAGGTCAGCACCGCAGCCGAGCTGCCACGGCGCCAGTGCAACCCGAACAGAATGGCCGGCAAGAAACATGCGGCATAGAGGCTGCCGGAGAAGATGGTGATCTCGACGATCCCGCCGGGCGGGTCGAGCGCCACCACGGCAGCCAGGATCGCCAGCCCCACCACCCCGCCGCGGGTCCAGGACAACGGCCGGGCCGCCGGGCGGACGACCTCCACCACGTCCTTGTAGAGCACCGATCCGGCGGTCAGCAGCACGCTGTCCATGGAAGACATGGCGGCAGCGACGATGGCGATGATCAGACAGTCCGCGGCCCAGAGCGGAAACACGCCGGGGTCGTTCACCAGGGTGGGGACGATCAGATCCGTGTCCGTTACCCCTTCCATGAGGAAGTGCGCGTAAAGGCCCACGGGAAACAGGCAGCCCTGGATCAGGGTGATGCCGACGATGGCTACCCACATGCCGGTACGGACGCTGCGTTCGTCCCTGAGCGCGTAGAAGCGCGACACCTGGCGCGGATCCACCAGCAGCTTCAGCGATCCGGACAGGGCGATCCCGAGCAGCACCACGAACGGGATGCCGGGGCTCCAGGAGAACAGCGAGGCGGTGGCGGGGCGTTCCGCGAGCTCCGGCAGGCGGCCGATGCCGCCAGCGGCATCGGTGACGAAGTAGAAGATAGTCAGCGAGCCTGCCACCATCAATGCGCCCTGCAGCACGTCAGTGCGCACCACCGAAAGAAATCCGCCGATGGACGTGTACAGCATGACGATGAGCAGGGTCACGCCGACGGCCGCCTCGTAGCGGATGTCGAAGAACATCTGAAACAGCCCGCCGGCGCCTTTGAATATGGCGACCAGGTAAAGCAGGCTGGAAAACAGGATCACTACCCCGGCCGCCAGGCGCAGGCCGTTTCCCCGGGCGCCGAAGCGCTGCTGCAGATAGTCCGGCAGGGTCAACGCGTCCCAGTGACTGGTGAAACGCCGCAGCCGAGGTGCCACCGTGGTCCACGACAGCCAGGTGAACAGGACGATCAGAATGGCCAGGCTGAACCAGGGCAGCCCGTACTCGTAACCCTTGCCCGCATGGCCGACGTAGCTGTTGGTGCTGGCGAAGGTGGCGAAGAACGAGACCCCAAGCGCCAGCCCGCCCATGCTGCGACCACCCACGTAGTAGTCGCCGAGATCCCGGGTGCCGCGGCGGCCGAGCCTGGCATGGTGCAGCAACACACCGGTGTAGCCGACGAACAGCACCGCGGCGAGCCAGTGCTCGCGCAGCCAGGCGACGTCGATGATGGCGGAATCCTGCAACACGCTCTCCTCCCGGGCGCCGGACACAGTCTATCCGCAACCGGCCGGCGGGCGGCTGACGCCGGCGGGCGATGCCGGTATCCTGCGACTCAGATGCCGGAGGCCGAATGCGCTACCTGCTGCAGTTCCTGATTCCCGCCCTGATCTTCGTCGCCGTGGTCTACGTGCTCAGTCGCGGCCGCCGTGGCGAACCCAGCGAGTCCGGGGAAGCGTCCCGGGGACTGTCCGACACCGCAGCCTTCATCGCCACACTCCTGGTCAGCGCGGTGGTGGCACTGGGCACCGCCTACGCGCTGGTCACGCTCTGGGAGTAGTGGAAGACCCGGCATGAGCATCGCCGTTACCCCCAACGCCAGCGGCTTCGGTGCCGCCATCACCGGCATCGATCTGGCCGCGCCGCTCGGCGCCGAAGACATCGCCGCCATCCGGGCCGCATGGCTCGACCACCAGGTCGTGTTCTTTCCCGGTCAGCCCATGCGCCACGAGGATCTGGAGCGGTTCACCCGCTACCTGGGCGACTGGGGCGACGATCCCTACGTTGCGCCCATCGAGGGTCATCCGCACATTCTGGAGGTCCGTCGCGATCCGGACGAGCCGGTTGCACCTTTCGGCGGCGCCTGGCACTCGGACTGGTCGTTCCAGACCACGCCGCCGTCTGCCACCATCCTCCACGCCAAGGTCGTGCCGCCGGTGGGCGGCGACACCTGGTACGCCGATGGCGTTGCCGCGTATGAAGCGCTCAGCCGCGCGCAACGAAGCGAGCTGGACGGCCTCATCGCTCTGCACAGTGCCCGCCGCCCGTACAGCCACGAGGGCTACCGGGCCGGACGTGGCGAAGAGCGCAGCATGAAGATTCTCCCCAGCGACCGCGCCTACGACGTGCAGGAACATCC
>JBFISC010000157.1:0-8407 GCA_041608775.1 Pseudomonadales bacterium
CGGCCGTGCACCGCAAGGAGGTGTGGATCCGCATCCACGGCGAGCCGAAAGCGGCCCCGGCCAAGTAGCTCGCGCTGGCCGGAAGCCTGGCACCCAGTCCGCGCCGGCGAACACGCTTCGATCCCCTTCTCACCCCAACCTCCGGCGCCCGGGCGCTACGACCCGGGCTCTGACCCTTCCCGCAGGATGAACGCCGGCGTCTCACAGATCGCGTAGGGCCGCAGCTCCGCCAGGGTCAGCGGGTAGCGGTGCTGATGAATGCCTTCCCGCCGCTCCCGAGCCAGCTGCTCCGCGGTCGGTTTCAGAAACAGGCTGTCGATCGCCTCGAAGATGGGATTCACCGGGTGCAGAGCCGTGAACGCGCAGGTGGTAGCCCAGCTCGATCGGTGCAGCTCCAGCACTTCCAGACGCTCGACGAAACCCCAGTGCGAGAACCCGGGCGGCTGCCCGGCCGCGAACAGCAGGGGCAGGCGCTGCCCCTCGTCGGCATAGGCCGCGGCCAGGTCCCGGGCCACCAGCCAGGGATGGTCGTCGCGGTAGCTGCCGCGCCCGCTCGCTTCCAGCAGCGCCTGCAGGGCCTTGTCGCTGACCACGGTGCACAGGCAGTAGGGGGCGATGTCCATAAGGCCCTCTCCAGGTTGATCCGTCGGCGGCTCGAGCCGGTCCCGCAGGCCTGTACAAACATACACATCCGCGGTTCCGACCCTTATAATCCCGCTGCCGCCGCCACTGCAAGCCGCAGGCGCTCCGCAAGGTTTACCGGTGCCCGAGCTCGACCCCGACAGACCGCCACCCGCCGATTACTACGCCCGCAACGTCCGCTTTCTGCTCGACGACGTCCGCCAGCGCAGCGGCGAGCTGCTGAGCGAGGGGGAACGTCGGTTCGTGAATGCCTACCTGGGCGCCGGGCCCGGGGCCCAGCGCCTGTTCGCGCGGCTGGTGACCCGGCGCCACCCGTGGATCCGTCGCGACTCCCTCAACTATCGCGAAGTCGGTGACGTCGATGCCGCGCTGGCAGAGCTGATCGCCGCGGGCCTGGTCTCCTGGACCCCGGACGCCCCGGCCGACCTGCTGCTGAGTCTGTTCACCCGCGCCGAGCTCGACGCGCTGTTTCCCGCGGTTCGCGGCCGCACCAAGCCGGACTGGATCGACGCCTGCGTCGGTCGTTACCCGGATCGGGCGATCCGCCGCCGGCTGGCGGTGCGGCAACCGTGGATCGGGGTGACGGGCCGGGCGGGGTTTGCGGTCTGCCAGGTGCTGTTCTTCGGCGACGACGCCGGCGATCTGTCCCGCTTCGTGGTTCAGGATCTGGGCATTCTCCGCTACGAACGCTACCCCCTGGACCAGCGCACCCGACCGTTCCCGGCCCGCGTGGACCTCGATCGCTACCTGCTGTGCCGGCGGTTGTCACGCTGGTCCGCGAGCCTGCCGGCAGCGCCCCGGGTCGCCGCCGGCATCCCGGACATGCTCTGGGAGGCTGCCCGCACCCGGACCGAACAGCGCGCCCGGGACAAGGTTCTGAACCGGGTGGGCCGCTGGCACGAGCGCCGGGGCGAGTTCGATCAGGCGCTGACCTGCTACGGCCGCGCGGCCAGCCACCCGGCCCGGGAACGGCGCGCCCGGCTGCTGCGCCGCCTGGGCGACGAGGCCGGGGTAGAGACGCTGCTGCAGGCGATTCAGACCGACCCCTGGAGCGCGGAGGAGGAGGATTTCGCCCGTCGCTTTTCCCGGCGCCGCCGCGGCGCGGGACCGCTGTTCAGCACCTGCGTGCTGGGCGGGCCGACCCCGGCGGACATCGAGGGCCACGCGCTGCGCGAGCTGACGGCCAACGTCGGGCGCGGCTGGCATCTGGAGAACCTGTTGCCGCTGGGGCTGACCGGACTGGCATTCTGGGACGAGATCTTCGCGCCGGTGGCCGGCGCCTTCAGCAATCCGTTTCAGCTTGGTCCCCAGGACCTGTTCTGGCCGGACTTCGCCCGCAGCCGGCGCGGGCTGCTGGATGCCCGGCTGGCGGCCCTGGCTCGGGAAGGCGGCCTCGAACGCGCGCTGCGCGGCACCTGGGCGGCGAAGCGCGGCACCGCCAACCGTCTGGTTCACTGGGGCGCGATCACCCCGGAGCTGCTCGACAGCCTGCTCGGCAACGTTCCGCACCACGCGCTGCTGCGCCTGGTGGCGCACACGGTTCGCGACCTCGGACGCTGCCGCACCGGGTTCCCTGATCTGCTGGTGGTCTACGGCCGCGGCGCCTGGGAGCTGGTCGAGGTGAAGGGGCCGAACGATCAGCTGCAGCCGGCCCAGCGCACCTGGCTGCGACGACTGGGTGAGCTCGGGCTGCCCGCCCGGGTGCTGAGGTTCCGGGCCGGGTGCTGAAACTCGCGGTCAGGACGCTGGCGGAGTTCGTGCACCGGCGCGGCGACCTGCATGCGCGCCTGGACGGCCGCACCCGGCCCGAGGAAGGCATTGCCACCCAGCGGCGGCTGCAGCGTGGACGACCTCCCGGCTACCAGCGGGAGCGCACGGTGGCGCTCGAGACCACCCTCGCCGGTGAGCCGGTGGCGCTCAGCGGTCGCATCGACGGCTGCGATGCCAGCGGATCGACGATCCTGATCGAAGAGTTCAAGACCACGCGGGCCGATCCCGAACGCGCGCACCTGCACCATGCCAGCGCCCACTGGGCTCAGGCGCTGCTCTACGCCGGTCTGCTTGGGCGCGAGCTCGACGACGGTCGGGACTGGCTGCTGCGGCTCGTCTACTGCCATCCGGACACCCTCGATGTCCGCGAGTACCAGCGCTCGGTGACCCGCGCCGAGGCGGCCGGATTCCTCGAGCAGACCCTGGCCAGCTACGCCGACTGGCTTGCCGGCCAGCGCCGGCACGAGCGGGCCCGCGACGCCGTGCTCGAAGACCTGGCGTTTCCCTATCCGGAGTTCCGCCCGTTCCAGCGCGCCGTCGCACGGCGCGTGTTTCGCGCGCTGCGGGACCGCGAGCACCTGCTGCTCGAGGCCCCGACCGGCAGCGGCAAGACCGCGGCGACTCTATTCCCGGCGGTGCGGGCGCTGCAGGCGGCCGGCTACCGGCGGGTGCTGTTTCTCACCAGCCGCACCACCGGGGCCCTGGCGGCCCGCGACGCCGCCGGGCGCATGGACCCGGAGCGGCGGTTCCTGCGCCACGTCACCATCACCGCCCGGGACCGCGCCTGCTTGCTGCCGGGCACCCCGTGCGAGCCCGACGCCTGCCCATACGCGCGCGGCTACTACGACCGCGCGCGCGGTGCGGTGGCCGCGCTGCTGGGCGAGCGGAGCGGCGATCCGGAAGCCATCGACCGGGTGGCGCGGGCGCACCAGGTCTGTCCCTTCGAGCTGTCACTGGACGCGGCCCTGTGGAGCGATCTGGTCATCGCCGACTACAACTACGTGTTCGACCCGGTGGTACGGCTGCAGCGGTTCGCCGGCGATGCCGAGGCCGCGCTGCTGATCGATGAAGCCCACCAGCTCGCCCCGCGGGTTCGCGACATGCTGTCGCTGTCCCTCGAGCGTCACGAGGTGCGGGCGGCGCTGGCGGAGCCGCTGCCGGAGCCGCTGCTCGGTCGGGTGCGCGCGCTGGACCGGACCCTCGCCACGCTGAAGCGCGAAGGCGGCCTCGGCGATGAGCGGCTGATCGAGCGCCCGGAGGCCCTGCTGCGCAGCATGCAGCGGCTCCTGGATGCGCTGGCGGTGGCCGAGCAGCCGCTCGAGCCGTTCCCGGCCACGCGCTCGCTGCTGTTCAACTGCAGCCGCTGGCTGCGCTCCGACGCCTGGTTCGAGCCGGACCGATTCCGCTACCTCGGCGCGGCCGCCGGACGCGCGGTCACGGTCCGGCTGCTGTGCGTCGACCCGGGACCCTACCTGCGCGACCGGCTCGCCGAGTTCGGTGGCCACGTACGCTTCTCCGGCACGGTGTCGCCGCTCGAGCTGTACGCGCGCCTGCACGGTAAGCCGGACGCGCCGGCCGAGCGTGCCGGCAACCCGTTCCGCCCCGAGCAGCTCAAGGTTCTGATCGTCGCCGACGTGCCCACCTACCTGCGCCGGCGCGCGGCGAGCGTGACCGATCTGGCCGCGCTCGTCGCCTCGATCGTCGATGCCCGGGCCGGCCACTACCTGGTGGCGCTGCCGTCGTTCGACTACCTGGCGCTGGCGGCCGACGCCTACGAAAGCGCCTTTCCGGGCCGGCGCGTGCTGCGCCAGCGTGCCGGCATGGATGAGGCCGAGCGTGCCGGGTTCCTCCAGGCATTCGAACCGGAGGCGCCGGCCACCGTGGGCTTCGTGGTGCTCGGCGGGGTGTTCGGCGAGTCCGTGGACTTTGCCCGGGCGCGGCTCCGAGGCATCGTCTGCGTCGGCGTGGGCCTGCCGCCGCCGTCGCTCGCCCGCCAGACGATGGAGCGGTACTGCTCGGAGCAGGGCATGGATGGCCGTGCGGTGGCGTTCCACCAGCCGGCGATGGTCAAGGTGCTGCAGATGGCGGGCCGGCTGCTGCGCGATCCGGCTGATCGGGGAGTGCTGTGCTTGGTGGACGGCCGGTTCCGGGAACCCGCCTACCGGCAGTTCTTTCCGGACCACTGGCAGCCACAGGTGCTTCCAGCCGCGCGGGTGAGCGCGGCGCTCGCCGGGTTCTGGGGCCCGATTGGGTGCGAAAAGTCCGGCGCGGTGCACTAGACTGCGCGCTTCGCATCCGGAGTGCCCATGAAGAACCGCCGCACCAAGATCATCTGCACCATCGGCCCGGCCACCAACAGCTTCGAGAAGCTGGAGGCGCTGTACCACGCCGGCATGAACCTGGTGCGGCTGAACATGTCCCATGCCGATCACGACGGCGCCGCGCGGACCATCAACTGGATCAAGACGCTGAACCGCAAGGTGGGGTTTCCGATCCCCATCCTGCTCGACACCCAGGGCCCGGAGATCCGCACCGGCGAGGTCAACGAGCCGATGGATCTCAATCCCGGGGACGTGGTCACGGTGAGCGTGCGCGGTGACGATGTGGAGACCAGCTCCATCCAGGTGAACTACAAGGAGCTGGTGGACATTCTCCAGGTCGGCAACCGCATGACCGTGGACAATGGCCTGATCAACTTCGAGGTGCTGGAGAAGCGCGGCAACCAGCTGGTCTGCAAGGTCATCGACGGCGGGACCCTGGGCAGCCGCAGGCACGTCAACCTGCCGGGGATCCGAGTCAACCTGCCCGCGATCACCCCCAAGGACCGACGTGACATCGAGTTCGGGCTGGTCCACGAGGTGGACTTTATCGCGCTCTCGTTCGTGCGCACTGCCGACGACGTGCACGAGCTTCGCGAGTTGCTCGGCCAGCGCGGCCACAACGTCAAGATCATCGCCAAGATCGAGGACCAGGAGGGCGTCACCAACGTCAACGACATCGTTCGTGCCGCCGACGGCGTCATGGTGGCCCGGGGCGATCTGGGCATCGAGACCAACATCGCCGATCTGCCCAACGTGCAGCGGCGCATCGTGCATTCAGCGGCGAAGTGGGGCAAACGCTCCATCGTCGCTACTCACCTGCTGGAGTCGATGATCGAAAATCCGATTCCCACCCGGGCGGAGGTCACCGACGTGGCGAACGCCATCTACGAGGGCGTAGACGCCATCATGCTGTCGGGCGAGACCAGCGTGGGCAAGTACCCGGACCGCTGCGTGCGCCAGCTGCACGACATCGCCGTGCGCGCGGAGCTGTGGCCCGGCCTCGGCTACGAGAAGGAGCTGGTGTCGGACACCGACAAGCAGCACATCGCCGTGAACGCGGTGGCGCTGGCCGAGGATCTCGACGCCGTCGGCATCGTCGTCATCACCCGGCGCGGCATCACGGCCGATCTCGTCACCAGCGCCCGGCCGCAGCGGGTGCCGGTGTTCGCCTTCACCAATCACAGCCAGACGCGCCGTCGGCTGGCGCTGAACCGGGCGGTCCACAGCTATCGCATCGAGTTCAGCAGGGAGCCGGAAAAGACCCTGCAGCGGGCATTGACCATCATGCGCGAGCGGGAGGAATTCTCCGAGGGCAAGGTGGTGGTGATCTCGGACGTCCTGGCCGAGCGCAACTCAGACGCGATCCAGCTGCGCTACCTGTAGCCGATGTTGCATGGTGCAGCCCCCGGCTGCTGCTTACTGGGCCGTCCAGGCACTGTAGAGCATGCGGATGGAGACGATCACCAGCAGCACCCCGAAGGCGCGCCGCAACGGCTGCGCCGCCACGGCGTGGGCGGTCCTCACGCCCACCGGGGCCATCAGCACCGCGGCAGAAACCAGCGCCAAAAAACCCGGCAGGTAGAGGTAGCCGAGCATGCCGGCGCCCAGATCCCGACCCCAGCCGACGCTGACGTAGCCCAGGGTGCCGGCGAGGGCGATGGGCACCCCCAGGGTGCTGGAGGTCGCCGCGGCGCGATGCACGGGCACGTTGAAGTAGACCAGGGTCGGCACCACCACGTTGCCGCCGCCGATGCCGGCAATACCGGAGACCAGGCCGCCGGTGCTGCCGAGCAACGCGGACAGCGCGAGCCCGGGCGGCTCGCTGTGGGCGCTGGGACGCCAGCGGGTGAGCATGACGAAGGCAACGAACAGCAGGAACGCGCCGATGAGCCCGCGAAACACCAGTACCGGCAAGGCCGTGGCGACCCAGCCGGCAAGATAGCTGCCGAGCACCAGGAAAGGGGTCCAGCGGCGGACGATGGGCCAGTTCACCATCCTCGCCCGGATCTGCGTGATCGCTGCGGCCAACGAGGTGAAGAGCACGCAGCCGAGCGAGGTCGCCACGGCGACGGCGGTGACGGCGTCGGGCGGCAGAAACGCCAGCAGGTCGAGCAGGACGATGAGCAGCGGCACGATCACCACGCCGCCGCCGATGCCCAGCAGACCGCCGAGAAAGCCGCTCAGCGCGCCGATGCCGATGCAGGAACCCATGAACAAAAAATGATTCAATTACCGGTGGCCAGGCCCAGGCTGAAGCGGAGTCTACTGAAGTTGCCCATGACACGACATTTTTCCTGCCTGATTCTTCTCTTCGGGCTGCTCGCCGCTGCCGCGGAAGCGGCGACCCGGCGGATCGAGTTACCCAACGGCGACTACTACGAGGGGCAGGTCAAGGATGGCTTCCGTACCGGTGACGGCGTCTATCTCTGGGCGGACGGGCACCGCTACGAGGGCACCTTCCGCAACAACCGCATGCACGGCCGCGGGGTCTACCACTGGCCGGACGGTCGCACCTACACGGGCGACTTCGTCGAGGATCGGCGTGAGGGCCAGGGGCTGCTGCGCTGGCCCAACGGCGACAGTTACGACGGCGAGTTCGACGACAACCAGATGCACGGCCAGGGCACTTTCTCCTGGAGCAACGGCGACAGCTACGCCGGGGCCTTCCGGGACGGCAGGCGCACCGGTAAGGGGGAGTTCACCTGGAGCACTGGTGAGCGTTACCTCGGCGAGTTCCGGGATGGCGAGCTGCACGGTCGGGGCACGTTCCACTGGCCCGACGGGCGCCGCTACGAGGGTCCGTTCAACGCCGGGGTGAAGACCGGCGTTGGCGTGTTCCACTGGCCGAACGGCAACCGCTACATCGGTCAGTTCGCCAACGACGTGCGCCACGGGACCGGGCTGTTCTACTGGCGTGACGGTACCCTCTACCGTGGCCAGTTCACCGACAACAAGATGGATGGGTACGGCGTGAAGCAGGGTCCTGACGGGGCCATGGAGCTGCAGCGCTGGCAGCTGGGAAGCCTGACCCTTGCCCAGCCGCTCCGGCCGGTGCCGCGATGCCGGCTGGTGATCGACGAGCGGCCATGGATGTTCGAAGCCGAGTCCTGCATTAACGGGCTCGCGCACGGGCGCGGCCTTGCCGCGAGCCTGGACGGGGAGCGCATCGTCGTGGACGGACGTTTCGTTCTCGGGCACATGGTCGACGGTAAGGTTCAGGTGCTGCGTCCCCAGGAGTCCTGATGGATCTGCCAGGATTTGAGATCCAGCGCGAGATCGGCCGCGGTGGCATGGCGCGCGTGTACCTGGCCGTGCAGAAGAAGTTCGGCCGCCTGGTGGCGCTCAAGGTGGTCGCCGAGAATTTCGCCCGGGACCCCGAGTTCCGCCGCCGCTTCGTGCAGGAATCCCGGATCAACGCCCGCCTGACCCATTCGAACATCGTCCAGGTCTACGACGTCGGCGCGGCCGACGACGTGCTCTATCTGGTGATGGAGTACGTGGGCGGCGGTGACCTGAACGCGCGGCTCGAGCACGGCCTGCGCATCGAGGATCTGATCCGCGTGGTGCGGGAGATCGGGCGGGCCCTGGACTACGCCCACAGTCGCGGGTTCGTTCACCGCGACATCAAGCCGGAGAACATCCTGTTCCGCGATGACGGCACGGCGGTGCTCTCC
>JBFISC010000158.1:0-8348 GCA_041608775.1 Pseudomonadales bacterium
GAAGCATGGCTGAAAACGCCGGCAGCATACAGAGAACCCGTGCGCAAGTCGTCATGATTGCGCTGTGCCTTGCGTTCGCCTCCGGTACCCTCGCCGCGCCCACCGACCCGCCGGCACCAGACCAGCTCGCCCAGGCCAGGGCAATCGTCAAGCGGATGATGGAAAACAGCCGCGGACCGTACCAGCAGATCCGCTGGTTCTGCGCCGACGGCAGCATCCTCCCGCCGCAGTCATACGCCTGCCGGGACCGCGGCGGCGGTCGCCAGCATGCCCAGTACTCGGCCGAGCGGGAGGTGCTGGCAACGCTAGGTTTCCACGTGGGCACCATCTTCGCCGCCCTCGGCTGGGACGAGTTCTTCGACGCCGACGCCCGCCATCAGCGTATGCGCGAGCTATCTCTCGAGGCCTACCTGACCGAGGTCGACCAGGGCTGGGTGCTGCGCCGGGCCATGAGCTACCGCGGCCGGGCTCAGGCGGAGGCGGAGACCGCCGCTGGCCGCACGCTGCTGCTGACCCTGCTCGGGGACACCGCCTGGCTCGCCAGCAACTACCTGCTGGCCAGGGAAACCGTCCGGGTCGTACCCCACGGCATCGACACCGACGACACCCGCGGGCTGCGGCGCGCCGTTCAGAGCCTGGCGGAGGCACACCCGTCCGCGGCGGCGCTGCGCAACGAGATCCACAACGCCCCGACGCCTGGAAGCGCGACCAAGGTCCGCCAGTGGGCGCTGGAGCAGGCTGACCCCGTCGCCGCCGCCGAGGCCGAAGCCGTCGCCGCCGGCCTCGACGCGTTGTTTTCGGACACCGGCCGGCGGGCACGTATCGAGTCGCTGTGGAGCGCGCTGCGGGCGACCGCGCCCGGACGCGAAGCTGCCGCCGCTCTCACCGCAGACGGCGCGGCGCCGACAGCGTTCACGGGCGGGCTGCTGGCCGCGCTGCGGGATCAGCTGCTCGCGACCTCGAGCGCCCGGGTCCGGCTGACCCTGTTCGATCTGCTCGGCGAGTTCGAGTCCGAGCTGCTGGCTGCCTACCGGCCCCCACCGCCGGTCGCGGACCTGGCGGAAGGTGTCTCCCGGGCACTGGATCTGATGCGCGGCGCCTACGGCGTCGGCCTGCTTTCGCCCGGGGAACTCAGCGCCGCGGTGGAGGCGGCGCCCGCCGCTCGTGGCGACGCCTGGGCCTTCGCCGAATATCAGACCTTCGTGCACCTGTTGCAGCGGGTGCCGCAATGGGCCGTCGGCTCCGTCCGCTACACCTTTGCCGAGCCCCTCGCCCGCTACGTCGCGCTCGATCCCCGGGCCGCCCGCTTCGTCGACGACACCCTGCGCAGCTCGCCGCTGTTTCCGCTCGGCTCCCTGACCCGACTGCTGGCATCGGACCTGCAGCAGCGGTCGGGCGTCGGCATCAGCCTGCTCGGCGAGCCCGGCACCGGCGTGATCGCGCTGAACGCCGGGTTCGCCCGGGGCACCCTGCGGATCTACTCGAGCGAGGACGATCTCACCACCCTCGCCCGGGACGACGTTGCCGTCATTCCGGAAACCGCCGCCGAGCTGGCCCCGGCAGCAGGCATTCTCACCCTCGGTGAGGGTAACCCCCTGTCTCACGTCCAGCTGCTGGCCCGCAACTTCGGTATTCCCAACGCGGCTATCGGCGAGAACGTCCTGCGCCAGCTCGAGCCTCACGACGGCCAGCGGGTGCTGCTGGTGGTGGGCGCCGACGGCTCCGTCGCGCTGCTGAAAGAATCCCGGGCCGAGCGGCTGCTCGGCGACCTGCTCGCCGGGCCGGATCCACACCTGGCCAGCTCGCGAATCCGCGTGCCGCGGCCCGATCTGACCGTCACCCGGATGCTGCCCATCGCCGAGCTGCACAAAGGGCTGTCCGGCAGGGTCGTCGGGCCCAAGGCGGCCAATCTGGGGGAGCTGAATCGGCTGTTCCCCGGCAGGGTGGCCCCGGCCATCGCCATTCCCTTCGGCCTGTTCGCCCGCTACACCGCCGGCGGGGACGGCAGCATCCGCCAGCAGCTGGAGCAGACCTACGCGGCGTTCCGCCGCGGCCGGATCGACGAGGCGACGCTGAACGCGCACCTTGCCGAGATCCGGACCCGGATCGCCACGCTGCGGTTCGGCGAGGTGGAGGAGCTGGCCGAGCTGATGGCCGAGGTGTTCGGTCCCGGCGAGACCGGTGTGTTCGTGCGCTCGGATACCAACGTGGAGGACCTTCCGGAGTTCACTGGAGCCGGCCTCTCGGAGACCCTGCCGAACGTGGTCGGGCTCGACGCCCAGGTCCAGGCGATACCGCGGGTCTGGGCGTCCGTGCTGAGCCCCCGGGCGATCGCCTGGCGGTCGAATCTGCTGGAGAACCCGGCGGACGTCTACGCCTCCGTGCTGTTGATGCGCAGCGTGCCATCCAGCAAGTCCGGCGTGCTCGTCACCAGCAACCTGATCACGCCGGACGCTCCCGGCCTCACGGTGTCCACGGCCTGGGGCGTCGGTGGCGCGGTGGCCGGAGAAGCCGCCAGCACCCGGGTGCTCGCACCCGACGGCAGCACTCGGCTGGTGTCGGAGGCAAAGACCCCATACCGACGTGTGCTCTCCCCCAACGGCGGCATCGACTGGATTCCAGCGTCCGACGGCGACGTGCTTACCGCGGCCGAGCAGGCCCAGCTGCGCAGCCTCGCCGCGGAGGTGGCTGAGAAGTACACGCCGGCGTTGGATCAGGATGGCCGTCCGCGACCCTGGGACATCGAGTTCGGCTTCGTCGACGGTGAGCTCACGCTGTTCCAGATCCGGCCGCTGGTCGAGAAAGGCCAGGCCCGTACCAGCCTGCTGATGCGCCGGCTGTTTCCTGCGCGGACCACGGAGACCGGACCCGTGGATCCCTCCGCCCGGCCACTGCAACCGAGCCCATGAACATGCAGCACGACAGACACCGAGCGGTCTCATCGCGCCGGCTCCCGGCCGGCGCCCTGCTCCTGCTGGGCATCCTGCTCGCGACCAACGCCGGCGCGTACCCGCTGGACGGCTTCGAGGAGTCGGGTATCGCCCGTCTGCTCGCCGACGTCAACGTCCGGCAGGCGGCCGGCGGGCGCCTCGGCGTGACGGACATCCGGCTGCACCTGCTCGACCGCCCGACCCTGGAGTACGACGCGCAGCCGCAGGATCCCGCGCTCTCCGCCGGTATCGCGGCGCTGCTGGCCGGCCGCGATCCATCCTACGCGCTGGTGGTGGTCGACTTCGCCTATCCGGACGCGGTGCGCTGGGCGGCGCTGCAGCCGGACCTGCGTCAGAACCCCGGCAGCGTGGGCAAGATTCTGACCATGCTGGGACTGTTCGACAGCCTGGCCCGGGCGTTCCCCGATGTCGCCGAGCGCGAGCGGATCCTGCGGACCACGGCGGTCACCGGCGGCGACTGGGTTCACCTCGACAGCCATCAGGTGCCCCACTACGAGCCGGAGACCGGCCTGAACCGGCGAGCCGTTCCGGTTCCCGAAGACGTGTTTCTGCTGTCGGAGTGGGTCGACCACGCCATCTCCGCCTCCGCCAACGCGGCCGGCAGCGTGATCTGGCGGGAAGCCATGCTGCTGCGCCACTTCGGCGCCGCATACCCCCCATCCGCCGAGGCGAGCCGCGCTTTCTTCCGCGACACACCCAAGGGTGCCCTCGGCGCGCTGGCCCGCCGGGTCATCGCCGAGCCGATGGCCCAGGCCGGGCTGGACGAGCGAGCCATGATCCAGGGATCGTTCTGGACCCGCATGGGCAAAGCCTACGTTCCGGGCGCGCAGTCCTACGCCACCCCCAGAGAGCTGGCGCGATTCATGATCCGCATGGAGCAGGGACGGCTGGTCGACGCCTGGTCGAGCCTGGCCATGAAGAAGTACCTCTACGTCAGCAAACGTCGCTACCGCTACATCTACGCCCCGGAGCTGGCCCCCTTCGCCACCTACTTCAAGAGCGGCTCGCTCTATCAGTGCGAGCCCGAGGAAGGCTTCCGCTGCGGCAAGTACATGGGCAACGTGCGCAACCTGATGAACTCGGTGACCACCGTCGAATCGCTGCCGGAGACGACGCCGCGAGTACGTTACAGCGCCGCCTTGATGTCCAACGTGCTCCGCTTCAACTCGGCCTGGGACCATTCGCGGATCGGCGCCGCCGTGCACGAGCTGGTGACCACGGATCGAGAAGTGAAGCTCAGAGAGTCAGCGACGGAGCAGGAGCTGCGAGAGGCGGGCACGGGCGACTGAGGCGTCGCCGCAGCGCTGAAATTCCCGAATCC
Organism: Pseudomonadales bacterium; assembly: GCA_041608775.1. Lineage (GTDB taxonomy): Bacteria > Pseudomonadota > Gammaproteobacteria > Pseudomonadales > Azotimanducaceae > UBA7803. The sequence goes on from JBFISC010000158.1 coordinate 4,273, forward strand.
ATCCCTCGTCTGAAGCGAATGGTCACCGGCCGCCAGAACACTAGACTTGCCGCCAAATCCGTTGACGAGGAATGGCGATGGCACCGAGCGAAGAGAGCACCCCGGCGAAACAGCGTGTTACCGCTACCGAGCCCGGGTCGTCCTGGTGGCTCGAAGACCCGGTCGGCTCGGTGGTGACCGGATTGATCGCGCCTGCCGCAGCGGTAGGCGTACTCGCCTCCGCCATCCTCGGCATCACCCTGGCCTTCTGAGGCGGGGGCAGTTGCCCCACGCGCTGGCGCATCACATCCGCTCGTCGTAGATTTACCTCTTCGGCGGGAGGAGAGGCGGCGTGCAGAGCAGAATCGCGTGGATCGTGGCTATCGGGCTGTCCCTGACCGCCGCCGCCAGCGGCTCGGGCGCAGCAGAGCCGGCGCTGCCGCGCCAGGCACTGTTCGGCGAGCTGCACGTGCACACGCAGCTGTCCTTCGATGCCTTCATCTTCGGCGTCCGCGCCACCCCCGACGACGCGTACCGTTACGCCCGCGGGGAGGAGATCACGCATCCTGCCGGCTTCGCCATGCAGCTCGAGCGCCCTCTGGACTTCATCGCCGTCACCGACCATGCCATGTACCTCGGGATGATCCCGGAGATGGCCGATCCCGCCACTTCGGTGGGCAAGCACCCGATCTCGCGCCGGCTGCAGGCGGCGACCACCCAGGAAGAACGGCTGGCCGCGTTCTACGAGGTCATCGGGCGGCTGCGGGGTAACGTCGACGAGGATGATCTGTTCGATGCGTCCGTGGTTCGCTCGGCCTGGACAGAAATCGTCGACGCCGCGGAGCGTAACTACCAGCCGGGACGGCTGACCACCTTCACCGGCTACGAGTACACGCTGTCGGGCTCCGCCCAGGAGAACCTGCACCGCAACGTGATCTTCCGCGACGGCAACGTGCCATCCATGCCGTTCTCCAGCCTCGACTCGCGCAACCCCGAGGACCTGTGGCGCTGGATGGACCAGCAGCGCGGCGAAGGTCGCGAAGCGCTGGCGATACCCCACAACTCGAACGGCTCCAACGGGCTGATGTTCGAATACACGAACGACGCCGGCGCACCCATCGACGCCGCCTACGCAGAGCTGCGCATGCGCAACGAGCCGCTGGTGGAGATCACCCAGGTCAAGGGAACCTCCGAGACCCACCCAATGCTGTCCCCGAACGACGAGTGGGCCAACTTCGAGATCTTCGCTCAGCGGATCGCCAGCGACCTCCCCAGCGACCCGCCGGGCAGCTACGTGCGCGACGCCTATCGCCGCGGCCTTGCCATGGAAGCCATGTTCGACGCCAATCCCTACCGGTTCGGCCTGGTCGCCGCCAGCGATTCCCATGTCGGCGCTGGCGCGTTCAGCGAATCCGACTACTGGGGCAAGGTCGGGCTGGTCGATGCCAGCGCCGAGCTGCGGGGCTCCGTGCCCATCGATACGGACGCCGCGGGCCGGCCGGTCTACGACCCCGGCTATTTCGAGCGCTGGTCTGCGGCCGGCCTGGCCGGCGTCTGGGCCGAGGAGAACGACCGGGAGTCCATCTATGCCGCGCTGCGCCGCAAGGAGACCTTCGCGACCAGCGGTCCCCGGATCAGGGTGCGGCTGTTCGCCGGCTACGAGCTCACCGGCGCCATGGACGCCGATCCCATCGCGCGTGCCTACGAGACCGGCGTCGCCATGGGCGGCGAGCTGCCGGCGCCGGCAGCCGGCAAGGTTCCGGGGTTTCTGGTCTGGGCGATGCGCGACCCGCACAGTGCCGGGCTGCAGCGGGTGCAGATCATCAAAGGCTGGCGCGACGACGGGGAGACCTTCGAACGGGTTTATGACGTGGCCTGCGCGGCCGGCGCCGTCGATCCCGTCACTCAGCGCTGCCCGGACAGCCAGGCCAGCGTCGACCTGCGCACCTGCAAGCCGACCCCACACGGCGCGGCCGAACTGCGCACGCTGTGGCAGGACCCGGACTTCCGCGTCGGCCAGCGGGCCTTCTACTACGCACGCGTGCTGGAGGAGCCAACCTGCCGCTGGTCGACCTGGGACGCCAATCGCGCCGGCGCGGCGCCGCTGCCCGACCTGCCGTCGGTGATCCAGGAGCGCGCCTGGAGCTCGCCGATCTGGATCAGAACCGGCCGCTGACCCGCACGACCAGAGTCGGAACCGTCTGACCGTCCGGACGCGGCGGCCTACGTCGCGAAACGCCCATCGGAGCCGTGTCCAGCCGGGGCAGCGGGCGCTGGCGGCCGATTTCGGGATTGGGTATTTTCTCCGGAACTCGGGGGAGAGAATACATGACCGATCTGCTGACCACGCTTGCCGAACAGCTCGGCGACAAACCTGCGCTCATCGACGACCGGCCCGACGGCACGCTCATCCGCTGGACCTTCGCCGACCTCGAAGCCAACGCCAACCGGCTGGCGCGGGTGTTCCAGGCCCACGGCATCCAGCCCCGGGACAAGGTGATGTGGTGCGGCCACAATTCGGTGTGGACCGTCACCTGCGGCCACGCGGCCCGCAAGCTGGGCGCGGTATCGGTCCCGCTCAACTACCGGCTCACCAAGGAAGAGGCCGCCTACGTCACCGACAACTCGGATACCCGGATCGTGTTCATAGACGCCGAGCACGCGGCGCTGTTCGAGAGCATCCGCGGGCAGATCCCCCAGGTCGAGCACGTGATCGTCTACGACGGTGAGCCCCGTCCCGGGCAGATCGCCGCTGCCGACCTGCTCGACGGCATCAGCGCCCAGCCCCTGGAAAGCGAGGCCGACCCCGCCGCCGCCGGAACCATGATCTACACCTCCGGCACCACCGGGAAGCCGAAGGGTGCGGTCCGCAGCAACATCGGCGATCCGACCCAACTGCAGCAGATGCTGGCCATGTACGGATGCCGTCCCGACGACGTCTACCTCACCACCGGACCGCTGTACCACTCTGGCCCCGGCGGCTACCTGGCGATCTGCCAGAGCCTCGGCAACACCGCGGTGCTGCAGCGCGCCTTCGATGCCGAGGACTGGCTACGGCTGGTGGACAGATACCGGGTGACCACCACGTTCTCCGCACCGACACCGATCCGGCGGATCTGCCAGCTCCCCGACGAGGTCATCTCCAGGTATCGCCGTGACAGTATGCGGATCATGGTGGCGAACGCAGCGCCCTGGTCCTACGCGCTCAAGCTCGCCTACCTGGAGCGGTTTCCCGAGAACTCGCTGTTCGAGGTGTACGGCTCCACCGAGCTCGGCGTCAACACCATCCTCACGCCGGAGTTCCAGCGCAGCAAACGCGGGTCCTGCGGGCGCCCGGCACCGGGGGTTGAGATCCGCCTGTACGACGATGCGGGCAACGTCGTCGACGCGCCGCACCAGCCGGGCGAGCTCTTCGTGCGCTCCCCCAGCGTCTTCAGCACCTATCACAAGGCCGAGGACAAGTTCAAAGAAGACAACCGGGACGGCTGGCAGACGGTGGGTGACATCGCCTACTTCGACGAGGACGGCTTCTACTACATCTGCGACCGTAAGAAGGACATGATCATTTCCGGCGGCGTGAACATCTATCCCGCCGAGATCGAAGATGCGCTGGAGCATCATCCGGACGTCCTCGATGTGGCCGTCTTCGGCATCCCCAGCGAGGAGTGGGGTGAGAGTGTGCATGCCGTGGTGGTCAGGCGTCCCGACGCGGATCTCGATGCCGACGCGCTGCGCGCGTTCGCCCGGGAGCACCTGGCCGGCTACAAGGTGCCGCGCTCGGTGGACTTCGTCGCCGAGATCCCGAAGACCGGCTCCGGAAAAGTGCTCAAGCGCGAGCTACGGGCGCCGTACTGGAAAACGCAGGAGTCGAAGGTGGGCTAGCGCCGCGACGCCGAGATCCTGCCGCCCGATGCAGGGCTGATCCGCGGCCGGGATGAGCACACCGGTCGTGACGAGCAGAACCCTTCCGCCTGCTGACTCCGAACCGGACCAAGGCTCATGATGGTGCGGATTCTTCATCAGCTGGCCGCTCAGAATGCGGTAGTGTGAGCCGACTCCACCCAGTGGAGCCGTGGGATGCCCGCAACGAGCAGATC
>JBFISC010000159.1:0-8329 GCA_041608775.1 Pseudomonadales bacterium
CTTGTAGCCGAGCTCGTAGGAGATCAGCTCTTCCGGCTCGTAGGTCGCCGTCTGGCTGAAGAACACCAGGTTGTAGCCGCCGGAGCGGTGGCCCTTGGTGGCCGAGTAGTAGAGCATCACGTTCTCGGTAATGTCGTGGTCCAGGTTGATGCGCCAGTCCCACTCCTTGTCGGTGCGCTCGAACGGCCGGTACACGCTGAGGGCGAACGGGATGCCACCGTTGGTGGAGGCGGGGGTAGCCTCGAAGAAGCCGTCGCCGTCGGAGTCTACGAGACCGCCATTGGCGATGTTGACAGCAGCCACACCGCCGTAGAGGGCGAGGAAACCGTCGCCGCCGGTCTCGGAGTATCGGAACAGATTCTCCTCCGCGACCACCTCGTCCTCGGCGTAGCGCAGACCCAGGGTCAGGCTGAAGCGCTCGTTGATGTCCCACACCGCCTGGGTGTAGGCGGCGAACGCTTCACGCTTGGTCTCGGTGGTGTAGAGCAGGTCCGTGGCGACGGTGCGCGGCCCGTTGCGGACGTCCAGCAGGCGGTCGGTACCCGGGTCGCCGAACCAGGCCGAGGTCTGCAGGTTGCCGTTGGCGCCCGCCGTGCCGGGGTTCCGGACGGCGAAGTTGCGCTCGCAGGACGGTGCCGGGTTGGCCGACTGGGTGCAGGACCGCTTGGCGCTGTAAAGGTTGACCATTGGCCGACCCTGGAAGGCCAGGACCGAAGCCGGCAGGCCCTCCAGGGCAGCGGCAAGGGTGGGGTCGCCGCCCGCCGCGATCAACGCAGCACCCGGCGACAACGCGGTGTTGTCTACATACGCATCCCGGAACTTCGCCTCTCCCAGCGACGAGTAGAAGTCGCCGCGCTGATCGATCTCGGCGTTGTAGAAGAAGATGCCGGAGGTGAATGTCCAGTCCTCACCCACGTCGAAGAAGGCCTGCAGCTCGTGGGACCGGTAGTCGGCCTCGTGGTTCACGTAGAACTGGCGGTCGTGGACCAGGCTGCCGGTGTTGTCGTCGTCGGTGATCCGTTCGTAGGACAGGGTGTTGAAGCCGAACAGGTATTTTAGCGTCAGGGTTTCGGTGACGTCCCAGCTCAGACTGAACTGGGTGCCCATCTGCTCGAACTCCTCGTTGTTGAGGCCGTTGGTGGCGCCGCAGACGTCGTCGCCGTCGATGTCGCCGGGGAACACGCAGTCGTTGTAGCGTGCGGCACTGGCCGCCGAGGTGACGCCGTAGCCGTCCAGCGAAGCGGCCGCGTTCTGGAAGCCGTCGAAGTCGCCGAAGTCGATGCCCGGGCGGTTGCGCTGAGCCAGCATCTGGACGCCGCTGGAAGGGTCGGTGAACAGCCGCTCGGTGGCACCGGGCACGTAGACGTCGTTGTCGAACTGGTTCGCGGTAGTCAGCACGTTTGAGGTATCGACGAAGCGCCAGCCGGGCACCAGGCCGTCCCCCATGATGCCGGTACCTGTGACTCTCCGCGGTTCGCCGCTCTCGTTCAGGATCACCAGACCACCACCGTTGGCGCCGCCGAACGAGCGGTCGATGTCCATCCAGTTCTGGCGGATGTTCATCTCCAGGTTGTCGGTGATGTTCCACTTCAGCTGCACCGCCAGGCTGTCGGTGCCGAGCCCGTCGAGGTCGTCACCGATGCCGATCTCGTCGATCACCCCATCCCGCTCGCGGTGGGCGTAGGTGACCCGGCCCGCCAGCTTGTCGTCGACGAGGGGCCCGGAGAAGGCGGCGTAGTACTCCTCGGCGCCGAAGTTGCCGACGATGGCCTTCACCATCCCCTCGCGGGTGTAGCTCGGCTCCTTGTAGAGGATGTTGATGGCGCCGCCGACGGCGTTGCGGCCGTAGAGCGTGCCCTGGGGTCCGCGCAGCACCTCGATCCGCTCCACGTCGAAGAACGTCGCCGCGGTGGCGGTGAGCAGGTCCTCGGAGTAGATGCCGTTCATGTAGGTGGAGACGCCGGGGTCGCCGCCCAGGGCCCGGAAGTTCCGCCCGACCCCGCGCACGGTGGCGTCGTAGGGCTGGATGGTGGTTGCCGGCACGTAGTTCTGCAGGTCTTCCTGGTTGCGGATGCCGAAGTCGTCCAGGAACTCCGCGGTGAACGCGGTGATCGAGATCGACGTGTCCTGGATGCTGGCTTCCCGGCGCTCGGCGGTGACGATCACTTCTTCGATGCGGCGGCCGGTTGCTTCCTGCGCGTCGGCAGGCAGTGAATAGAACGGCACGATCAGCGCAGCGGCCAGGAACGGCCCTCCGCGCCTGAGCAAGGCTGTGTACATCTCCTCTCCTCCCCTGAACGGACCGCGACAGCAGGCGGGGGGGCAATGCACCGCCCTGCGCTCCGCTAGTTCAGCTATGGAACCGCTCCCCGGAGTCTTTAAAACACCGCCCCGGCGTTGTGTCAATGGGTTGTTTGACCGATTGCCCCCGCGCGCGTCAGGCGGTAACGTCCCGGATCTCTCGCGCTTCCAGGGATTCCGCCATGAAAACCGTTGCCGACGTGCTGTCCCACAAGGGAGAAGCGGTGTTCTGGATCGATCCGTTGGAGTCCGTGTATCAGGCCCTGAAGATGATGCACGACCACGACGTCGGCGCGCTGCTGGTGATGATCGACGGCTACCTGGTGGGCATCGTCTCGGAGCGCGACTACGCGAGGAAGGTGATCCTCAACCAGAAGGCATCCGAGCATACCCGGGTGTCGGAGATCATGACCCGCGACGTGATCCGGGTGAGCCGGGAGGACACCATCGACGAGTGCCTGCGGATCATGAAGCGCCACCACATCCGCCATCTGCCGGTGGTGGAGGAGGCCAAGGTGCTGGGCATGCTGTCTCTGCGCGATCTGTTCATCGAGGTGATCGAGGAGAAGATCGGCGCCGCCGACGATTCCGAATCGGCCTGAGGTCCGGACCTCCACTGTGGCGACTCCGTTGCTGCCGTCCTGGCGGATGCGTTTCGCTCTTTTGCTGGTCTGTCTGGCCGGAGCAGCGCTCGCCCGGGCCGACGCGGCCGAGCTGGCGCGGTTGGTCGACGCCCGCCTCGAGCTCATGGACGAGGTTGCGGCGTTCAAGTTCATGCGCGGTTTGCCCATCGAGGACGGCGACCGCGAAGCGGTCGTGGTGGAGCGCGCAGTGGCGGACGCGCTCCGCTACGGTTTCACCGTGGCCAGCAGCCGACGCCTGTTTCTGGCTCAGATCGAGGCCGCCAAGGCGGTGCAGGCGTACTGGTTCTCGGTCTGGGGCGGCGGCCTCGAGCCGCCGTCGGCACCCGATCTCGATGGCGAGATCCGCCCGGAGCTGCTGCGGCTGGGCGAGGCGATCCTTGCCGCCGCCGCCGGGTCCGCGCCGGTTCCGGCGTCGGCGTTGGCGGCGGCCATCGACGTGGTCGGTCTGCCGGAGCCGCAGCGGGCGGACCTGCTCAGTGCTCTGGAGGGCCTCGAGCGCTACCCCCATCGGCTGGCGCAGATACTCGACAGCGGCGCGCTGCGGGTCGGCACCACCGGAGACTACGCCCCGTTCTCCCACCGCGCCGACGCAGCAGCAGCGTACAGCGGCATCGACATCGATCTGGCCCACGAGCTGGCCGGGGCGCTGGGCGTGACGGCCGAGTTCGTGGCGACGTCCTGGCCCACGCTCATGGACGATCTCGACGCGGGTCGGTTCGATGTCGGTATGAGCGGGATCTCGCGGACCGTGGCCCGGCAGCGCCACGGCTTTCTCTCCCAGCCCTACTACGTGGGTGGCAAGACGCCCATCGCCCGCTGCGAGGCCGCGACCCGGCTGGCGACCCTGGCCGATATCGACCAGCCGCAGGTGCGGGTGGTCGTGAACCCCGGGGGCACCAACGAGGCGTTCGTGGACGCTCACCTGAGCCGGGCCCGCAAGCTGGTGCATCCGGACAACCGCACCATCTTCCAGGTGCTGGTGGACGGCGGCGCGGACGTGATGATCACGGATCGGGTGGAGGTGGAGCTGCAGGCGTCGCGCCATCCGGCGCTGTGCGCCACCATGACCGGCACCCTCAGCTATCAGGAGAAGGGCTACCTGATGCCTCAGGATCCGGTGTGGAAGGCGTTCGTCGACACCTGGCTGGCGCTCGCCATTGCCGACGGCACCGTGGCCCGGATCTTTCACGCTCACGGCGTGGCACCGCGGCTGCCGGGGGCGAACGCGCCGGCGGGCGGGCAGTCGAACCCTCCATGAGTCGCCGCTCCCACGACAATCGGGTATCGCTGCTGATCGAGCTCGCCGACCGGCCGGGCGCGCTGGAGGGGGTGCTGCATCACTTCTCCGAGCACGGCGTCAACCTGACCCACATCGAGTCGCGCCCGGCCCACGATGGGCGTTTCGATTTCTACGTGGACTGCGAGGGCCGTCGCGGCCAGCGGGCGATCGACGGGGTGATCGCCGCTCTCGAACGCAGCACCCTGAAGCTGCTGGTCCTCGACGACCGCGAGGTGCCGTGGTTTCCCCGCCACATCGGCGAGCTCGACCGCATCGCCAATCACACCCTCGAGGCGGGCAGCGATCTGCAGTCGGACCATCCCGGTTTCAACGATGCCGCCTACCGCGCGCGGCGCGCGATGATCGATGCGCTGGCCCGCCGGCATCGCCACGGGGAGCCGATTCCGCTGGTGGCGTACACGGCCGAGGAAATCGCCACCTGGGGCGAAGTGTTCCGGCGCCTGCGGGCGCTTCACGAGCGCTACGCCTGCGCCGAGTACCTGCGGGTATTCGACGTGATGGCCCGGGAGTGCGGCTACGGCCCCGACAGCGTGCCTCAGGCTCAGGCGGTGAGCGAGTTCCTGCGGCAGCGCACCGGGTTCCGGCTGCGGCCGGTGGCGGGGCTGCTCGGCTCCCGGGACTTCCTCAACGGTCTGGCGTTCCGGGTGTTCTTCTCCACCCAGTACCTGCGGCACCACTCGAGGCCGCTGTACACGCCGGAGCCGGACGTGGTGCACGAGCTCATCGGTCACGCGCCCATGTTCGCCGATCCGGCATTCGCTGATCTGTCCCAGGAGATTGGCCTGGCGAGCCTGGGCGCCAGCGATGCGGAGATCGAACGGCTGGCGCGTTGCTACTGGTTCTCGGTGGAGTTCGGGCTGCTGCGGCAAGGCGGTGACCTGAAGGCCTACGGCGCGGGCCTGCTGTCGAGCTTCGGCGAGCTGGAATACGCCTGCGCGCCGGACCGGCCCGGCGGCGGCAACGCCGGGCCCGCCGAGCTCGAGCCCTGGGACCCGGCCCGGGCGGCGGAGTGCGACTTCCCGATCACCGAGTACCAGCCGCGGTACTTCGTGGCCGAGTCGCTGCAGCAGGCCAAGACCCGCATGCAGCGCTACTGCCGGACCCTGGCGCGGCCGTTCTACGCCCGCTACAACCCGGCCAGCGAATCCATCTGGGTCGATCGCGCGGTTCGCCGCTCGCGGTAGCCGGGCGCGCGTCGCTGCCGCGGCCCGCCGGGCCTGCGCCGATCGTGGAGATTACGGATAGCCGTACGCGGGTACCCCCGCACAATGCGGTATGCAGTGAGCTGGAGCCTGGCCGTGCGATTCACGCTTTCCGATACGCTGTTCGAACGTGCCCGCGCGGTGATCCCGGGGGGCATCGCCGGCATCCGTGCTCCCGAGAACTTCGTCGAGGGTTGGTACCCCAAGTTCCTGGCCAGCGGCCGCGGCGGGCGGGTGGTGGATCCGGACGGGAATTCCTTCGTCGATCTGCTGCTCGGCTACGGACCCATCATTCTCGGCCACGCGGAGCCGCGGGTGGACCAGGCCGCGGCGGCGCGGGCGGCCGAGGGCTTCTGCCTCAACCTGCCGCAGCCGCCCATGGTGGAGCTGGCGGAGACGCTCACCCGGCTGGTGCCGAGCGCCGAGCAGTGCCTGTTCTTCAAGACCGGGTCCGACGCCACCACCGCGGCGGTCCGCCTGGCGCGGGCGCACACCGGGCGGCCGAAGATCCTGCGCTGCGGGTACCACGGCTGGCACGACTGGTGCGTGGACGACGACCCCGGCGTGCCGGCATCCCAGCGCGGCGAGGTGCTGGCGTTCCCCTACAACGATGCCGGCGCGCTGGCCGCGCTGCTCGACGCCCACGCGGAGCAGGTGGCCGCCATCATGCTGACCCCGCTCGGGCACGATTTCGACGCCCAGGTCGAGCTGCCGGCGCCCGGGTTTCTGGCTTCGGTGCGCGAGCTGGCCGATCGTCATGGCACGCTGCTGGTGTTCGACGAGGTGCGCACCGGGTTCCGCATCGATCTGGGCGGCGCTCAGGCGCGCTTCAACGTCACCCCGGATCTGACCGCGCTCGGCAAGGCCATGGCCAACGGTTACCCCATCACGGCGCTGGTCGGGCGCCGGGATGTCATGGCGAGCGCGGCGCGCACATTCATCTCGTCGACGTACTTCCCCAACGGCATGGAGATGGCGGCGGCGCTGGCCACCCTGGCGGCGCTGACCGAGCGCGACGTGCTGGGGGAGATTCGCGCTACGGGCGCGCGGCTGCGCGAGGGTATGCAGGCGCTGCTCACCGAGACCGGCCTGCCGGCCACGCTGTCGCCGCTCGAGGAGCTGCCGTTTCTGCACTTCCAGACCTCCGGCGATCCGGCCCACACGGCGCTGCGTGATGGCTTCTACGGCGAGCTGGCGCGCCGCGGGGTGTTCGCCCATCCCCGGCATCACGGCTTTCTCTGCGCTCGTCACGACGAGGCCGACGTGGCCCGGGTGCTGGATGCGGCGCGGGAGGTCGCACGCTCGCTGTAGGCCCGGCTGACTCGGCTTCCGCCTGGCTTCCGCCTGGCTTTCGGAGTGGCGTTTGGTTGGCTGCTGGCCGGAAGACGCTTTCGACCCCTATGAGTTGCCGCCTCCGGGCAAACGGCTTCAGAGGTTTGTGCCGGTTTAACGGGGTCGAAAGCGTCTTCAGACCAGCAGCCCCCAGCGCCCTTCCGTGATCGTGGCGGGAGCCGGACCAGTAGTCCTCCAGGCCGCTGACTGGTAACGCTGGATCCCGCGACAAACTTGTAGGGCGACCTGGGACCCGCACTTCTGCCACCGTAAAACCGGCACAAACCCACGAAGCGGTTTGTCCGGATGCGGCAACTCGGAGGTGGTAGAAGCGCGGGCCCCGGGTCGGCCCGACCGCCTCGTGTTTCCGCGCTCGTTGAGCTACCTTCACCCTCGTCAAGGGAGGAATGAAACATGCGTTACCGGGATCACTGCGCGATCGTCGCGCTGCTGACGGTGTCTGCAATTGCGCTGGCGCCGGCGGTGTCGGCTCACAGCCATGAGTCTTTCGATGAGGCCGCGCAGAATGCCGAACGGGCGCGCATCGGCGCCGCGTTCGGCTGGAACCTCGCCGAGGTCGAAATCACCGCCGAGCGGCTCAACGACCGCCTGCACGTGCTGTTCGGCGCCGGCGGCAACGTGCTGGTGAGCAGTGGCGACGACGGGGTGCTGCTGGTGGATGATCAGTTTCCTGAGCTGGTGCCGAAGCTGGAAGCGGCCATCACCGAACTCGGTGGCGGCGCGGTAGATTTCGTGGTCAATACCCACTGGCACTTCGATCATGCCGACGGCAACCTGGCGCTGGGTCCGAAAGGCGCCTGGCTGGTTTCTCAAGCCAACTCCCGGGAGATGATGCTCGACACCCACGTGATCGATCTGGTGGCGCTCCAGTACACCCAGCAGGCGTATCCGCACAAAGCGCTGCCGGTGATCACCTACGACCGCGCCATGCAGTTCCATTTCAACGGCGAGCGCATCGATCTGATGCACTTCGGCCCGGCGCACACCACCGGCGACACGGCGGCGATCTTCCGCGGCAGCAACGTGGTTCATCTGGGCGATGTGTTCAACAACGCCGGCTACCCGTTCATCGACGTCGGCAACGGTGGTGACCTGGACGGTGTCATCGCCTTCTGCCAGGCGGTGCTGGCGGAGATCGACGAGAACACGGTGGTGGTGCCCGGTCACGGGCCCGTGACCGATTACGAGCAGCTCGGGGCGTACGTGGCCATGCTGCAGACCGTGCGTGATCGCATCGCCAAGCTGGTGGGGGAGGGCGCCGGCCTTGAGGCGGTGATCGCCGCGGAGCCGACCAAGGACTTCGACGAGAAGTACGGCGACCCGGCGCTGCTGGTCAACCGCGCCTACTTCAGCCTGGCGGGCGGGGGCGCCGGGGAGACGGACTGACCTGACGCAGCGTCCGGCTGTCGACAGGCTCGGGGTAGCGTCGGTTGGCTGCTGGCCGGAAGGCGCTTCCGACACCTCTGATTTGCCGCCTCCGGGCTAACGGCTTCGAAATGTGCCGGTTCAACGGGGTCGAAAGCGTCTTC
>JBFISC010000160.1:0-8288 GCA_041608775.1 Pseudomonadales bacterium
CGGTGCACGACCTCGCGGACATTCCCGAGACCGTGGAGCGCATCGACGGCAACGCCTCCGAATAGCCCTTTCTCAGTCGCAGCCGCGAACGCGATCGGTTGGCGCCGGGAGCCGCCGGAATTCGATTCGTGAGCATGGGGTCTGGGAAAACACTTTGCGGAGCGTGTAGCGAGGCCGAGCGGAGCAGGCTTGACTCCGCAGGAGGCAACGCCGCGAAGTGAGGGTAGTGCCGGAGGCACCCGAGCGAGCGCAGCAAAGTGCCTTTTCCCAGACCCTAGGCTCACGCCGCTCCGCGCCGCCCGCCTTCTTCCACCAGCGCCTGAACGCCGAAGCGCGTCAGCGCTCGCGAGCGTGGCTGGCGATGAACTCCCGAACGGCTTCCAGCGACGCCGCGATTTCCGTGCGTCGTGACGGCAGACCCCGCAGCGCGCTGAGCCGCTCGTGGTGCGCCACGTCCGCGCCCACCGCCTCGTTGACCGACTCCGGAAATTTCGCCGGGTGCGCGGTGGCTAGGCAGACGATGGGGCCCGCGCTGGGGAACCGCTCGGCGGCCGCAAGACCGACGGCGGTATGGGGGTCGGCCACATAGCCGTGCTCGCGGTAGACGCGGCGGATGGTGGCCAGGGTGTCCTCCACGTTGACCGCGGTGGCAACGAAGTCGCCGGTGCCGGGCGCCGCGTCGAGGGACGCCCGCCCGCGCTTCGCGAAATCGTCCATGAACGCCTGCAGGCGCGCGCTGTCCTCGTCCATCAGGTAGTAGAGGTAACGCTCGAAGTTGCTCGCCACCTGAATGTCCATGGCCGGAGTCACCGTGTAGCGGACATCGCCGCGCTGGTACTCGCCGGTGGCGAAGAACACCGAGAGAATGTCGTTTTCGTTGGTGGCCAGCACCAGCCGGTCCACCGGCAGGCCCATGCGCTTGGCGAGATAGCCGGCGAAGACGTTGCCGAAGTTGCCGGTCGGCACGCAGAAGGTCACCGGGCCGTTGCCGCCGAGCTTCAGGCTCGCGTAAGCGTAGTAGACGATCTGCGCCAGCACCCGGGCCCAGTTCACCGAGTTCACCGCGCCGAGGTGGTAGCGGCTCTTGAAGTCGAGGTCGGCGAACAGGGTCTTCATCAGCGTCTGACAGTCGTCGAAACTACCCTCCACCGCGAGGCAATGGACGTTGGCGTCGGTGACCGTGGTCATCTGCAGCTCCTGCAGCTCGCTGACCCGGCCGTCGGGGAACATGACGAATATGTCGATCTCGTTCAGACCGCGCACGCCGGCGATGGCCGCGCTGCCGGTGTCGCCGCTGGTGGCGGCGAGAATGTTCAGGTGCTCGCCGCGACGCTCGAGGATGTACTCGAAGAGCTGGCCCAGAAGCTGCAGCGCCACGTCCTTGAACGCCAGCGTCGGGCCGTGGAACAGCTCCAGTACCTGGAGGTCGCCCACGGGCACCAGCGGCACGATGTCGGGGTGATCGAAGCCGGCATAGGCTTCGCGGATGAGAACTTCCAGATCGGCGCGGGGAATGTCATCGACGAACAGCGGCACCAGCTCCTGAGCGAGCGCGACGAAGTCGAGGGAGCGCCAGCGGTCGAGCTCGGCCGTCACGTCGGGAATCGATGCCGGCAGCAGCAGCCCGCCGTCCGGGGCGAGACCGGTGACCACCGCGTCCTGAAAACCCATGGGCGGGGTACGGCCCCGGGTGCTCACGTATTGCATGTCGCTCTCTGGCCGGCTGCCGCTCTCGGAGCGCGCTATTCTAGAGGCGTGGGCGGGAACCGTCATGCCATGCCGCGCGGCCCGCGGCAGGTGGATGCGCCGGCAGTCAGATGGATCCGCGGCCGTAGGTGTTCTGAGGCCGCTTGGGCGGGTCGGCGCGGAAGTCCTTCGGCACCTCCTCGATGTTGCCGCCCTGGGCCAGAAACGCCTCCACGTCGGCCGCCAGCCGGCTGCGTACCGGTTCCCGGGCGTCGATGCTGTGCACGTCGCTTCCCAGAGTCTCGAGGGGCTCGGCTTCCCTGCTCATGTCCGTCACGCTCCGATCCTCGCTGTGGCGCTGCTGCGGAAAGTCCCACAGTTATAGAACAGAATCCGCGCCTGGCAAGCGTGGCCGCCGCCGTCCGGATTCCCGTTCTCGCAACGAAACGGGGGCGCCGCAGCGCCCCCGGATCGATCTAGTGCCCGCAAGTCGTCAGGATGCCTTGAGAAACTCCGGGTAGGCTTCCAGACCACACTCGGCGATGTCGGTGCCTTCGTACTCCTCTTCCTCGGAGACGCGAATGCCCAGGATCGCCTTGAGCACGCCCCACACCACCAGGCTTGCCCCGAAGGTCCAGCCGAAGATGCCGAGAATGCCGATCAGCTGCCCACCGATGGTGGCGTCACCGTTGTTGAATACGACCGCGAGAATGCCCCAGATGCCGGCCGTGCCGTGCACCGAGATGGCACCCACCGGGTCGTCGATCTTGAGCTTGTCCAGCAGCACGATGGAGAGGACCACGATGATGCCGCCGACCGCCCCGATCAGAGTTGCCCACTGAATGGTCGGCGACAGCGGGTCTGCGGTGATCGATACCAGCCCGGCAAGCGCGCCATTCAGCGCCATGGTGAGGTCAGCCTTGCCGAACATCAGCTTCGCGAGGATGAGCGCCGCCACCAGGCCACCGCAGGCGGCGATGTTGGTGTTGACGAATACCTGAGCCACCGCGTTTGCCTCGTCGATGTTCGACGTCTTCAGCTCCGAGCCGCCGTTGAAGCCGAACCAGCCGAACCAGAGGATGAACATGCCCAGCGTCGCCAGCGGCAGGTTGGCGCCAGGGATCGCGTTCACCTGGCCCTGAGGACCGTACTTGCCCTTCCGCGGACCGAGCAGCAGCACGCCGGCGAGGGCCGCAGCGGCGCCGCACATGTGCACGATGCCGGAGCCGGCGAAGTCGGAATAGCCGGCGGCCGAGATCCAGCCTCCACCCCATGTCCACATGCCCTGCAGCGGGTAGATCAGGCCGGTCATCACCACGGCAAAGGCGAGAAACGCCCAGAGCTTCATGCGCTCGGCCACGGCGCCGGACACGATGGACATGGCGGTGGCGACGAACACCACCTGGAAGAAGTAGTCCGAACGGGCCGAGTAGTAGGTATCGCCGCCGGATGCCAGGGTGTCTTCCACGGAGTTCTCCGCTCCGATCCACAGCCCGAAGTCCGGAATCACGCCGCCTTCGACGGCCCCGAGGTACATGATGTAGTAGCCGCAGATCATGTACATGATGCAGGCGATCGAGAACAGGGCGACGTTCTTCAGCAGGATCTCCGCCGTGTTCTTCGATCGCACCAGGCCCGCTTCGAGCATGGCGAAACCGGGCGCCATGAACATCACGAGCACGCCCATCACCAGGAAGTAGAAGGTGTCCAGGGCGTAGTTTGTTTGAATCAGATCTTCCACAATCTATTCTCCTCTTTCCGTCCGGGCCGACAGCCGCGAACGGACTTTTTCTATGCGAGGCCCGCCGCTAGACGGCGTCCGCGCCGGTTTCGCCGGTGCGGATGCGCACGACCTCTTCCAATGCCGTTACGAAGATCTTTCCATCACCCACCTTGCCGGTGTTCGCCGACTTGGTAATGGTCTCGATCACCTGATCGAGCAGACCGTCGTCCACCGCCACTTCCACCTTGACCTTGGGCAGGAAGTCCACGACGTACTCGGCTCCGCGATACAGCTCGGTATGGCCCTTCTGGCGACCGAAGCCTTTCACCTCGGTCACCGTCATGCCCTGCACGCCGATGTCCGAAAGCGACTCCCGGACGTCGTCGAGCTTGAAGGGCTTGATGATGGCTGTTACCAGTTTCATGGTGTTTTCTCCTTTGGAATCGGGCTATGCACTGCGCGCGGGCGTCGCCGGAGCGACGCCAACGTGCGATCCTGTGGAAGATCTGCGCACACCGATTCTCGCTTAATCACAGGCTTTTCGACAGCGACAGGATGGGGCGCAACTCGCAGAACTTGTCGCAGCCGTCGGAGTCGTCGGCGTCGGTGCCGACGATGCCGATGCCCAGATCCACGCCCATGATCGGGACGGTGTAGGTCACGCTGTAGTCGATCACGTCCTCGTCGCCGAACAACGAAACCCAGTCGTCGTCGCTGTTGTCGTCGACCGAGCTCCAGCCGACGTGGAAGTCGAGGGAAGCATCGTTGGGCAGGCTGAGGCTGTACTCGACGTAAGGGTAGATCCAGGAGACGTCGTCGAGAGCGAAGTACTCGTCGGAGTAGATCACGCCCACGGTGAAACCAGCGCTCGACAGCGAGCCGCCGAACTCGTTGTAGTCCAGGTTGGAGCCGTCGCCCGGGTACTCGAAGCGCACGTAGTTGACGTCGAAGCTCCAATCCTCGTTGATCTGGCCGGAGTAGCCGCCGTAGAGGTCGAGCTCCTGGCTGGTGGTGCCGAAGCTGACGTTGGAGGACCAGGTCCCCAGATAGAAGCCGTTGTCGAAGGCCACGTCGAAGCCGCCCTGGATGGCCGGATCCCGGTCGGTCTGGGAGACGCCGCGGAACGAGTAGTCGCTGGCGAGGGTGACGTTGCCGGAGATCTCAACGGCGTGCGCGGCGCCGACCCCTCCGAGGAGCAGCGATCCGGCGATGGCGCCCTTAAGTAGCGATGCAGACTTGATTGTCATGAGAGTTCCTCTCTATCCGTTTCTGTGTGTCGATATGGCACGGTGGCAGTCGACCGAGCCATCGGTTCCCCTACCGTCCGCGCGGTAAATGGCATTTTCCGTGCCACAAAATTTTTCTATTTAAAATCAGCAGGCTATCGTCTTCGCAGCGGAAACGGCCCGGGATTGGCGCGACGACGCAGCATTCTGGTGCGTCGTGCTTAAGCCATATGCACTGTTTCGGTGCGCATGCCCGGAACTGGGCTCTGCCAGGCCCTGCGAGGGGCATCGAGACTGCACGGCGACAGGTTGATCACCCACCCCGGCATCGGCGCCGGCTAGTCGACGCTGCCCGGCGGGGTCCTTACCATCCCCTGCCAGACTCATCGCGCCGGGACTGCCCATGAACCAGGAAGCCCTGATTACCGACCTCGTGGAACAGCTGCAGCAACGGCTCGGCGAGCTGCTGCCCCGGCAGAGCGTCGATGCGGTGCTCGAGCAGGCCCGACGCACGCTCCGCCAGGGTCTCGACGACTTCGACCTCGTACCCCGTCGGGAGCTCACCGCCCACCTGGCCGCGCTGGAGTCGCTGCGCCGCACGGTGGAAGATCTCGAGCGGCGGATCCGCGAGCTCGAAGCCCGCTGACGGCGCACGGCGGTGACCGGGCCCCGGCCGGTAGACACCAACCAGGCTCAGGGCCGCGCGCTGGTGGGCATGGATGCCCCGCAGGTGACCGTGGAGACGCACCTGCCGGGCGGGCTGCCCGGATTCACTCTGGTGGGCCTGCCGGAAACCGCGGTTCGCGAGGCCCGGGACCGGGTCAAGAGCGCCATCCAGAACTGCCGGTTCGACTTCCCGCAGGGCAAGGTGGTGGTCAATCTGGCGCCCGCGGACCTCAGCAAGGAGGGCGCGCGCTTCGACCTGCCCATCGCGGTGAGCATCCTCCGCGCCACCCGCCAGCTGCCCGGCGGCGGTGACCTGGCGCTCGAGTTCCTCGGCGAACTCGGACTGTTCGGCGAGCTCAGAGCAACCCGCGGCTGCCTGTGCGCCGCGCTGGCCGTGGCTCGGGAAGATCCCGACGGCAACCGGCGCGTGGTGATCCCCAGCGTCAATGCCGCAGAAGCCGGCGCCGGACCGAGACAGCGGCTGCTCACCGCGCCCCACCTCCAGGACGTGGTGGCCTTTCTGAGGGATCCGGAGGCGAACCCGCTCCCGCCGCCCCCGCCGACCCAGCCCGGCGCCGCAGCCGATGAGCCCGGCCTGCACGAGGTGATCGGCCAGCAGGCCGCGAAGCGGGCGTTACTGATCGCCGCCGCCGGTGGCCATCATCTGCTGCTGGTGGGCCCGCCCGGAGCCGGCAAGACGATGCTGGCGCGGCGGCTGCCGTCGCTGCTGCCGGATCTCAGTGAAGCCTATGCCATGGAGGTGGCAGCCGCCTACTCGGCAGCCGGGCTTCCCCCGCCGCCGCCAGGACGGCCGCCGTTTCGCGACCCCCATCACTCCGCATCCGCCCCCGCTCTGGTGGGGGGCGGCCGCCAGGCCCTGCCCGGCGAGATCTCACTGGCCCACCGCGGGGTGCTGTTCCTGGACGAGCTGCCCCACTTCAAGCCCAGCGTGCTCGACCTGCTGCGGGAGCCGCTGGAATCCCGCAGCATCAGCATCGCCCGCGCCGGCTATCGAGCCACCTTCCCGGCCAGCTTTCAGCTGCTTGCGGCCATGAACCCATGCCCGGCGGGCCATGTCTGCAGCGAGTTCGGCTGCCGCTGCTCGACCGAGCAGGTGCGCCGCTACCAGAGCCGCATCTCCGGGCCGCTGCTCGATCGCATCGACCTCCACGTCGCCGTGCCCCCGTTGCCCCGCGGATTGCTCGTGGGGTTGCAGGACGAGCACGAGGCCGCCGAGCCAGCCCGGCTCGACGAAGGCGACGGCCGGCCGGCGGCCGGTCGCGTAGCGGCAGCGCGGACGCTCCAACTGGATCGCCAGGGGTGTCTGAACGGTGAGTTGCCCGGGACCCGGGTGCTCGAGGCCGCGGCCCTCGACGTCGCCGGCCGGCGCCTGCTCGAGCGGGCCACGGAACGCTATCAGCTGTCCGGCCGGGGCCTCCACCGGGTGCTGCGGGCGGCGCGCAGCATCGCCGATCTCGCGGGTTCTGGCGCGGTGGCGCCGGACCAGCTCTCCGAGGCCCTCAGCTACCGGGCCCTCGACTGGGGCGGGTTCCGGGGCTGACGGGCAAGCGCCGCCCGAAGCGGTGAAGCTACTCGACCTGGCCGATCATGTAGTCGAGGGCGTCCCGCAGCTCTTCGTCAGAGCAATTCATGCAGGTTCCCCTGGCCGGCATGGCGTTGATGCCATTGACGGTGTGGTCCCACAGCGCGTCCATGCCCTGGGCGATCCTCGGCTCCCATGCCTCGGCGCTGGCGAGCAGCGGCGCGCCCGCGACGCCGGCGTTGTGGCAGGTGCCGCAGAACTGGTTGTACACCGCCTCACCCGAGCGCGCCGCGCCGGCCGCAGCCATGCTCGAGGCGGCCGCCGCCGGGGCCGCCGACGCGGTGCCACCGGCGCAGCTCTCCCCGGCGCGGCAGAGCTGGCCGAACGGCTCGAGGCGTTCGCGGATCTGCTCGTCGGTTCCCGGTGGCACCCGGTCCGCCAGCGCGGTCGGGGCACAGACTGCGATCACCAGGGCGAGCAGCCATCGGGTGGTTCCGTTGCCGTTCAGGTTCCGCTTGTTCACCAGTACTTGCTCCAGCTACCCGTCGCGCGGGATCGATTTGCGGCGCGAGAGTATAGCGGCTTGGCCGCGGCGGACAAACCGGCGGACAAACCGGCGGCCGCGCCGCCGACCGGACCACGGGCCAGGCCCCCTAGCCGGTCGCCTCGAACAGCTCCCGGCCGATCAGCATGCGCCGGATCTCACTGGTACCGGCGCCGATCTCGTAGAGCTTGGCATCCCGCAGCAGGCGGCCGGTCGGGTACTCGTTGATGTAGCCGTTGCCACCCAACGCCTGGATCGCCTCCAGGGCCATCCAGGTTGCCTTCTCCGCCGCGTAAAGGATGCACCCCGCCGCGTCGAAGCGGCTGGTGCGGCCGGCATCGCACGCCTGTGCGACCGCATACACGTAGGCACGGCAGGCGTTCATGGTGGCGTACATGTCCGCCACCTTGTCCTGCATCAGCTGGAACGAGCCGATGGGCGCGCCGAACTGCTTGCGCTCGTGAAGATACGGCATCACGGTATCCAGACAGGCCTGCATGATGCCCAGCGGGCCCGCCGCCAGCACCACGCGCTCGTAGTCGAGCCCGCTCATCAGGATCTTCACCCCCTGACCCACCTGACCGAGCAGCTGGGTCTTCGGCACCACGCAATCCTCGAACACCAGCTCGCAGGTATCGGACCCGCGCATGCCCAGCTTGTCGAGCTTCTGCGCGGTGGAGAAGCCGGCCATGCCGCGCTCGATCAGAAACGCCGTGATGCCGCGGGAACCGAGCTCCGGGTCCACGGTCGCGTAAACCACCAGCACGTCGGCACCCGGGCCATTGGTGATCCACATCTTGTTGCCGTTCAGCACGAAGTGATCACCCTGGTCCACGGCCCGGAGCTTCATGCTCACCACGTCCGAGCCGGCGCCGGGCTCGCTCATGGCCAGCGCGCCGA
>JBFISC010000161.1:0-8242 GCA_041608775.1 Pseudomonadales bacterium
CATCAGCCGGCCGCGCCAGGTCGAGAAGAAGCGTTCGCCGAGCAGCGGCGCGAACCAGGCCAGGGTTGCGAAGTAGACAGCAATGGAAAGCTGGAACTTGAACGGCTTGTTCCATACCGACACGCCCTGCAGCAGCCGATCGTCGATGCTCATCAGCACCAGGCTGACCGCGGCCATGGCGAGGTATGCCCAGGTCCAGGCTGCCCACGACGAGTGTCGTGCCGCCAGGCTTCCGGCCGCTTGTGGCAGAGCAGCCGCGGCGGGGGTAGAGGCAGTCATGCGGCCTCCGGTCCGGGGGCCGGCGTGGGTCGCACCATGCCGGTGACGGTGCGCACCGCGAGGTAGAGCGCGAATCCCAGCGGTCCCGCCATGAAGGTGGCAACGAGGCAGGGCACCACGGCCAGGTGCGGCACGCCGTGACGCTGGGCATCCTCGACCTCCCAGGTGCCGACGAACAGGTCGAAGGCCAGGTAGTGAACCCAGCCGGCCAGCAGCAGCCCGTCGACGGTGAACAGGGTCGAGACCGCCGCCAGGGAGCCGAAACCGCCCTCGGCTGGCGCATCGCCGAGATGGGTGGCCATCAGGAACCCGTAGAGACCGGCGATGAGCAGCGGAACGATCAGGCGCGCGAGAACGTGCACCACGAAGCGCACCCGGGGCAACAGGATCAGCCCTGCCCAGCCAATCATGGCCAGGGCGCCGCTCAGGGAGAACAGGGTTTCCAGCACGCTGCCGCCTCCAATCAACCTTACACTGTCAACGTAACCCCAACGGGCATGCCGTCACAAGGGTCAGAGCGCGTCGATCCAATCGCTGATCAGCGCCGCCCCGGCCTCGTCCACCAGGTGGCTGGACAGCGGCGGCATCCGGGTGCCGTCAACCCGCTGCATGCGCAGCCAGAGGATGCTGCGGCTACGGTTCCCGGGGGCGATCAGCGAAGCGCCGGCCACGCCGAGGTCTCCCTGCTGGGGCGGCGTATCGATGGCGTTCATCAGGTCATTGGCGGTATCGAAGCGCAGATCCAGGTCGCTGGGCGTTGGCCCGCCGGGTCGATGGCACTGGGCGCAGTTGACGTCCAGGTAGCTGCGGGCCCGCACGGTGATGGTCTCGGCGCCGTCGTCGACCGCCGCGAAGCGGCCATAGGCATCGGTATCGCCGATGTTCCGGTCGAACAGGCCGATGTGGTTCCAGGCACGCAGCTGGTTGTCGGTGACATTGGTGCCCGCGAAGAATCGGGACCGGTTCAGCTGACGAGTCTTCACCCCCAGCACGAAACCGGCGGCCTCGGTATGGCACTGCAGGCAATCGGTCTGGCTCGGATAGTCGTAGCGCTGCTCGCGCGGCCCGCTCGGCGTCTCCACCGTGATGAGCTCCGACGCGCCGCCGGTGAGAAGCTCCGCCTCGGTTTCTTCACGGTTCCAGCGGTAGCTGAAACCGCGCCAGCCGTCGCTCGGCGTGTTCACCAGCACCCGGGTCTCGAGACGGCGCCGGCTCGATGGTTCACCTTCCACCAGGGCCAGCTCGAAGTGTTTGACGATGACCGCACCCACGGGAAACTGCCACGGCCCGGTGGCCGTGAAGCCGATGCGTTGGCCGTCGGGCACGCCGATCCACCGGCGCTTGTCGGCGCCGTCGGACCAGAACGGCTGGTTCAGGTCGTACTCCATGAGGCCGGCTGCCGGGGTGAGGTTCGTGAGGTCGGCAAACAATCCGGTGTCCGAAAGCTGGTCGGGCACGGTCCCGCTGCCGCCGCCGGTCTCTTCGAAACCGAAGATGCCGCCGTTTCGGCTCACCAGAAACAGCTCTCCCGCGTTGTCCTCGCCGAACGACGTGGGACCGCTGGCCTGGGCGATCTGGTCGTTGGCGGTGACCCGCGTGCCGTCGACTGCCAGCGCCCACACCTGGCCCGTGACGAAATCCGCATACAGATAGCGACCGCGCAGCGACGGGGTTGCGGTGCCGCGGTACACGTAGCCGCCGATGACCGCTGCGCCGCCGGTGTTGTCGTAGGTGTGAACGGGAAACGAGAAGGCGGCGCGGGGCAGGCTGTTGGCCGACGTGTCGAACGTGCGGTTGCCCTCGTAGACGCGCCAGCCGTAGTTGCCGGCGCGGGTGATCAGGTTGATTTCTTCCTCGCTCGCCTGGCCGACATCGCCGAGCCAGAGCGTACCGGTGGCTCGATCAAAGGAGAAGCGGAACGGATTGCGCAGACCGTGGGCCCAGATCTCGTCGCGCGCATCGGGGTCGCCGACGTAGGGGTTGTCGGCAGGAACGTCGTAGCGGTCGCTGGGATTCTGCGGATGAACGTCGACACGCAGGATGCTGCCGAACCAGCTGCCGAGATCCTGGGCGCGATTGCCGGGATCGCCGCCGCTGCCGCCGTCGCCGAAGGCGATGTAGAGATAGCCGTCGGGGCCGAACGCCAGCATGCCGCCGTTGTGGTTCGAGAACGGTTGTTCCAGCTCGAGCAGAATTCTGCGGCTGGCGGGATCCACCCGGTCGGTGCCGGCGTTCCAGGTGAAGCGGGCAATCACCGATCGCGGCGGCCCGGGCGCGGAGTAGTGCAGGTAGACGTAGCGGTTGCTGACGAAGTCCGGATCGAATGCCAGGCCGAGCAGGCCCTGCTCCCCGGAAGCAAGGATCTCGCCGCCGATGTCCAGCACGACCCGGGCGCTGCTCGCGCCGGGATCGTTGTCGAACGCCAGTACTCGCCCGGTCTGCTCGAGCGCGACGAGGCGATCCTCGCCCGGAACGCCGGACAGATAGATCGCGTTGCTGAAGCCCAGGCCGGGAAACCGGTTTACCAGGTCGTAGCTGCTCAGCGTGCCGCTGCCGGTCGGCAGATCGAAGGGCGCGAGAGGTTGTCGCTGCGTCAGACCGAAGGGTTCGGCGGCGGGCGGCTGGGGCACTTGATCGATCGGTGCCGGATCGCGACCGCCGCCACCGCCGCAGGCGCTCATGGCCAACGTCACCAACGCCAGGCACCATCGGCGCAGCGGGTGCTTCCGAGTCACCGGTGGATCAGGGCGCCGCGAGCACCGGACGCTTACCAGCGCGCCCGCGTGCCGCGCACGTCGACGTGGATGAACGGCCCGTGAGCGGCATTGCTGCCGTAAATGCCGAGGCCGCCGATGCGCGGCCCGAAGTCGCCGCGCCGGGACATCTCGCTGACGAAGTCGGCAAACCAGCGGGCGTCGTTGCGGTCCACCTTGCCGTCGCCGTTCAGATCGTCCATACGACCGTCCGCCGGAGCCTGGTCGATGTAGATGTCCGCGGCGCCGCCCCAGACGTGGCGGCTGTAGGGGACGTTGCCGATGGCTTTGTTGTAGAACGGGGTCCGGTAGCCGCTCATGACCACCAGGCTGTCGGTGGGACGGCCGCTGCGGTTCAGGGTGGCAAGGATGTTCTCCAGCTTGAGCAGCAGGTTCGCCCGCAGCGCCAGATAGCGGGGCGTGGTGTATGGCTGTCCGAGGTCCTGCTTGGACAGGAACTGACCCAGGCGGAAATTCGGGGATACCCGCGTCTCCGCGTTTTCGGCGGTGACCTCGACGAATCCGGCCGGCGACCGGTAGATTTCCAGGCCGCGCAGCGGCTGGTCCGGATAGCGGCCCATGCGGTAGCCGTTCAGATATCCGCGCGCATCCACGCGGCTCGCGGGGACCATCGTGAAGACATTGACCACGGTGGTTTCGCCCGAGCCGGCATTGTGGATCCGCAGCGGTTCCAGGCCAGGCTCCGCAGGCGCCTGCAGCCGGGTGCCGCCCACGGGGGCGCTGACGCCGCGGAACTCCAGGGTGCCGCCGCCGCTGGCATCGCGAAAGCTCACTTCGAACGCCTGTTCCGGCATCACGTAAATGGCGAACACGGGGTAGGGAATGGTGCGCTCGTCGATCACGACCGGCACCGAAAGGCGGGCGTCGTCCCAGGCCGATGCGCTCCCCGCGGCAACCGCCCACAGGGTCACGATGATCGTGAGGTGGCGCATCAGCTCGACGCGCCTGAGCGCAGGGCGGCTACGATCGCGCCGTCGCGCTGATAGAGGTCGCGTCGGAAGATCACCTCGCCAGTGTCGTCGGTAAACGCGGTGAAGTAAACCAGGTAGGTGGGCAGCGGCTTCCTGAGGTAGATCGTGGTGGTCTCCCGGCTGTCGACGATTTCCGCCACCCGCTGCGCCTGCTCCGGCCGGCCGTCATGGGTGAGAATCCAGCGGGCGAGATCCAGCGGCCGCGACAGGCGCACGCAGCCGGAGCTGAACCCGCGTTCCTGCTTGCTGAACAGGTCTCTGGACGGCGTGTCGTGCAGGTACACGGCGTAGGCGTTGGGCAGCATGAACTTGATCTGGCCGAGCGCGTTCTTTGGCCCCGGCTGCTGGCGCAGCAGGTGGCGGAAGTTGTTGCGCTGAACACCGCTCCAGTCGAATCCGGTGACCGGGAGGAACTGATCCTGGCCGGCGGGGCGCACCTCGAAGCCCTGGTCGGCGAGCTCTGCCGGGTTCTTTTTCAGTGTCGGCAGCTTGTCCTCCACCGCGAGCTTGAACGGCACGTTCCAGTAGGGGTTGAAGACCACGTACTTCATGGTTTCGGTGAACACCGGCGTGCGCCGATAGGGCCGGCCGACGATCACGTCCATGCGCAGGGCGTCCTCGCCGGATTGAATCACCCGCAGCGAGTAGGCGGCGATGTTGACCCGGATGTAGGTGTCCGGCTCGTGGGCTGGCAGCCAGCGCCAGCGCTCCAGGTTGGCGTCGATGCGATCGATCCAGGAGAACCGGCTGGCGTTCAGTATCTCGAGGGTGGCGTCGCCGACGATGCCGTCGGGCTCGAGCCCGGCGGAACGCTGGAACGCGACCACGGCGGCCTTCAGGTCGGCGTCGAACAGCGGCGCGTGCTCGGCGGGCCCGAGCAGCCGGTTCTTCAGCAGGATCACCCGGTCGCTGCTCTGGCCAGGCTTGAGCAGCGGGCCGCGGGGAATCTGCTCCACCTCGAGCTCGCCGAGCGCCAGAATCTCGGCCCGCCGCGCGACCAGGCTGTCATATTCATCACTGTCGGGCCACAGGGCCTCGAGCACGTCGACCACGCTGAGATCGCCCGCAACCGCGGCGGCGAGTGCTGCTTCCGGGTCTGCCTCCTCGGCGATGAGATGCCAGTCCGGATCCAGCTGGCGGGGCGACACGGCACCGGTGGAGCGATGCCGCACCTGGTGGAGAAACGCATCGGTGGCGAGCAGCTCGAAGGCGATGCCTTCCGGCTCCGTGCCGAGCAGAGCAGCCAGCGCCCCGTGGTGATAGTTGCGCTGGTTCAGGCCGTGCTCCGTGGACAGCTCGACGGCGCGCAGGATCTCGCCGCCGCGACCGCGCAGCGGGCCGGCGCCGGTCCAGATGGGCTGATGGTTGCGGCTCCGGTAGATAGCGGACAGCTGCTCCGGTTCCCGAAGCCGCGCGCCGCCGACAGTCGGCAGTGCCCCGGCGTCGAGCCCTTCGAGGTAACGGCGGACGTCTGTGGAGGTGCTGGCCTGCGTGGCCGTTGTGCCCCAGCATCCGACGATGATCAGCAATGCGAGCGCACGTCTCATGTCGGAACCCGGGATGAATTGATCCTCAGAAGCATAGCATCGCCGCTGCCGTGGTCCGTTCTGCGCTGTCCGCGGCGGTGCCGGTGTCAGTCAACGGCATCCTCGCGGTTCGGCAGTCGGATCAGCGCCGTGATCGCCGCCGCGAGCAGAAACGCGCCTGCCCAGACCTGGAATGCGGCGACGTAGCTGCCGGTGGCGTCGGCGACCCAGCCGGTCACGAACACCCAGAAGGTAGCCGGTGCGAGGAAGAACGACAGCAGGCCGTTGACCCGCGAGAACTTCCGCACCCCGAACAGGCGTGAGATCAGCACCGAGCGTACCGGCACCATGCCGCCGAAGCCTAGCCCGAACAGCACCGCGGCGATCACGACCGGCACGTAGGCCGCGGCGTTCATGAACGCCAGCGTGGAGACGAAGTAGGAACCGACGGCAAACAGCACCGTGGCCTTGGCGTTCATGTGGTCCATGAGGTAGCCGAACACCAGCTTGCCGGCGATGGCGGCGCCGCCGGCGGCGCTCAACACCCAGGCTGCCTGCTGCAGCGAGAACGCGCGCTCGGTGCTGAGGTAGGTCGGCAGGTGGGTGATCATGGCGCTGTACACGCCGTTCATCAGGCCGAAGGTGAGCACCACGCTCCAGAATGCCTTGGACGCGAGGAACTCGCGGTAGGTGGCAAGTAGACCAGGATCCGCTGCGGGCGCCGCTGCGGGCGCCGCTGCGGGCGCCGCCGCGGCCGTACCCGCGCCCGGTCGCGGCGGCGTGGCCGGCGGCGGGGCAGCGTCGCCGTCCGGGTGCTGGCCGACGTCGGCGGGTTCCTGGCGGACCAGAATCCAAGTGGCGGGGACGGCGATCGCCAGCAGGATCAGGGCGTAGGCGGTGTAGCTGTCGCGCCAGCCGAGCGTCTCTGCCAGCACGGTGGCCAGGGGTGGTACGGCGATGCCGGCCACGGAGATGCCCATGATGGCAACGCCCAGGGCCATGCCCCGATGGCGGTTGAACCAGTTGACCATGAGCTTGGTCTGAGCGAGGGGCCCGACACAGGTCCAGCCCAGGCCTTGGAATACCAGCAGCACGGCCAGAAACGCTGCGTAGCCGTCGACGAAGCGCAGCGCCAGATATCCCGTGGCCAACCAGAGACAGCCGGTGAGAACGACGGTGCGCACCGGATACACGCCGAGGAAATGACCGGTCAGCGGCGCCGCGCAGGCGCCGGTGAACAACGTCAGGGTCACCGCCAGCGACATCTCCGACTTGCCGACGCCGAACTCGGCCATCCAGTACGGAAAGAAGATGCCGCGGGAATGGAGAAAGAACGCGTACGCCAGGAAGCCCATGGCGAACGCATAGCCTGCCAGGGTGTGGCCGTAGAATGGACGTCGCGGCGCGACGGCGTCGGGGTGTGCGCTCATGGTCTCGGCAAGGCGCGGCCGGGCCTGAGCCTCACGAGCCCTCCGCCGCCTGCTCCACGAGCTCGGCTTCCGCGCAATCGCTGCAGGTCACGTCCTCCACCTCCTTGAAGCCCGCGAGGTCCGCGACCCAGTCGCGGAGGCGCCGGTCGCCCACCCGGAACGTGTAAAACTCCGCCCCCAGGCTACCGAATCCCGGACGAAGTCTCACCCGCCGGGGCGGCCGCTCGAGCCGTCGCTTCGCGGTCTGGCACGGGGCGGTTATAGTCCGCGGTTCATCGTTTCCGGAGTGCTCCCATGGCCAGCCACATCCGCTACGAGGTCGCCGACGGCATTGCCACCATCACCATCGACCGCCCGGACAAGAAGAACGCCATGACCTACGCCATGCTCGGCGAGTTCATCGAGACCGTGCGCCGCGCCGGCTCTGACGCCGATGCCCGGGTGGTCATTCTCACCGGCGTTCCCGGCGCGTTCTGCGCCGGCACCGATCTGGCAGACCTGGCCACCATTCCGGGCGCCGAACGTGGTCTGCGCGGCAGCGCCGAGGACCGTGATCACTGGTGGCCGCTGGTGGAGTGCCCGAAGCCGGTGATCGCCGCCATCGACGGTCCGGCGGTGGGTATGGGGGCCGAGTTCAGCTCCCAGTGCGACATCCGGCTGGCGACGGCCAACGCCCGCTTCGCATGGAATTTCGCTCACCGCGGGCTGGTGCCGGACACCGGTGCTGGCAGCTGGCTGCTGCCGCGGCTCATTGGCCCGGCGAAGGCGCTGCGCCTGCTTTACACCGGCGAGTTCCTCAGCGCGCAGGAGGCGGTGGCGATCGGCTACGTGGAATCTCTCGTGGACGCCGACGTCCTTCAGCGCGAGGCGCGGGATCTGGCCGGCCGCATCCTGCAGGGCTCGCCGTTCTCCCACGCTCGGATCAAGTCGCTGGTGTACCAGGGTCTGGGCAGTGAGGTGGCCGGGCACATGGGCCGGCACACCGAAGCGCTGGGCGCATGCTTCAAGAGTGCGGACCATCAGGAAGGCGTGGCGGCGTTCCTGGAGCGTCGGCCGGCGAACTTCACCGGCCGCTGATGGTTTCACTGGCGGTACCGGATCACGTTCCGGCAGCCGCCCGGGCCCGCCCCGCGGACTAGAACAGCTCGGTCAGCCCGTACGCCTGCATCTGCGATTGAAAGCGCGCCACGTCGTGGGACAGCACCACGATGTCGTGCTTGGTGCCGGCGGCGTCGCGCACGTGCTCCTTGAGCAACGCCTCC
>JBFISC010000162.1:0-8241 GCA_041608775.1 Pseudomonadales bacterium
ACCGACGCGGTCACCAGAGGGTTCGGCTCGTTGTTGTCGATGTCATCGGGAACGACGTCCCCTTCGAAGACGTAGACCACCCCACCGTCCGGGCACTCTCCGGTGTCGGTAGTCTCGGCCACGGTGCCTTCGATCGTGCCCCACTGGGCCAGGTCGGTCAGCCGGATGGATGGCTTGACGATGTAGGTATCGGTCCCGACCGCGTGGGCCAGGCCCTGTCTGGCGTCCCAGTCCATGACCAGATTGGTGGTCCGGTTGGCCAGAATCGTGAAGCCGCCGGAGAGCTGCAGGCCGCGCTCACTTGGAACGCGGACGGTGATCTCTTCGTTCACGCCGCCGTCATCCTCGACGACGTAAGACCGGGCGTCGTCAATGTCCAGGCGCAGCCAGTTGTACTCCCCCGCCAGCATCGGCTGGTCGGCCAGAACGGTCAGAATGAGGCCGTCCTGCAGCGACAGCAGGTCGACGGGGTTGCAGTCGCCTGTCTCTCCGGGCATCCCCGCGCAGTCTGTGAGGTCGATGGGGTACGTCTCCGGGGGCCCGCCGGGACGTTTCACCGTCGCGCCCTCGATGTAGAGGCGCAGCTGAGCCACGTTGTCCACCGGCGCATCGGTAAGGCCGAGGGTGAGTGTTCCCGTTCCGTCTCCGGAACCTCCGGACCCGCCGCCGCAGCCGGCGAGGAGGGCGGCGTTGGCCAGGG
Organism: Pseudomonadales bacterium; assembly: GCA_041608775.1. Taxonomy (GTDB): domain Bacteria; phylum Pseudomonadota; class Gammaproteobacteria; order Pseudomonadales; family Azotimanducaceae; genus UBA7803. The sequence continues at coordinate 701 of JBFISC010000162.1, forward strand.
CCATGGCCAGGGGGATTCTGCGTTGCATGGTGCTCCTGCGGACTTGCCGAACTGATCCTTGGGAGCATAGACGAGGCGGCGCGAAGGAGAAGTGACGGCGGTCACAGTGGCGATGTGCACGCTGCCTCGCGGCAGGCTTAGCTGCGGTGGCTGGATCAGAGAGTCGATTCGTACGATGCTAGAGGAAGTTACAGGGCAATCAGCGGCTCGCTTTGTTGCTCGCTGCGGCGGAGGACTGGATGGCCGGTTCAGCTACCAGGATTGACGCGATAGGGAAGGACCTCTATCGGATCAGCACGAAGGCCCCCCCTGAGACAGTTCCGGGAGGGTTTACCTTCAACCAGTACCTGCTGGTTGACGATGCGCCCCTTCTGTTTCACACCGGACTACGTCATCAGTTCGATTCGGTCGTCGAAGCAGTCACCTCCGTGCTTCCGGTGCAACAACTGCGCTACATAGCCTTCTGCCATGTGGAAGCCGATGAGTGCGGATCGCTGAACGAATTCCTCGACGCTGCTCCTCTGGCGGAACCGCTTTGCGGTCAGGTCGCTGCGATGACGAGCATCGGCGACCTCGCGAGCCGACCGCCCCGCGTGCTGGCGGATGGTGAGTCGCTGTCGTTGGGCAAGCACCGGATCACGTGGCTGGATGCGCCCCATGTCCCCCACGGTTGGGAGAACGGTTTCCTCTTCGAGGAGACCACGAGAACGCTGTTCTGCGGTGATCTGTTTACCCAGGGCGGGCATGAACACGTACCCCTCAGCGATGACATTCTCGAAACCAGCGAACAGATGCGGGCGACCATGGACTATTTCGCCCATGGCAGGAACACCCGCCCGGTGCTCGAGCGTCTGGCAGCTCTGGAGCCGAAGGTCCTCGCCTGTATGCACGGGAGCGCCTTCTCGGGAGACGGGGGCAGGATGCTCAGAGAGCTCGCCGACAGACTGACTGCCTGAGTCCGGGTATCGTCACCTGGTCTTCCACAGATGCGCTCGGCTGCAGCGGTGGATCATAGAACGAACGACTTGAATCCGCCGTATGCCATCCGTTCAGCATCGAAACCTGAACTCGATGTGTTGATCAAATGCGACATTCTCGGGTCAGCCGCGACCTTCTGATTCGCCAGGTCGCGTGCCTCACGAGATTCGAATACCACCCATCCGAAAACGATGGCTTCTCCCTCGGTTGCGGCTGCGAGATCAGCGAATGAGCGTGTTCCCTCGAGTACCAGGTCGTCGCTGATGTATTCCCGGTAGTCGAGCGCGCCGTGTTCTTTCCAGATAGCTGCAGTCGATTCAACGAGGCGCTTGTACTCGTCCAGGCGATCGCGAGGCACGGGCAACACGAATCCGTCGATGTAGTGAGCCATAGGTGCTCGGGGTACCTGATTACTGGCGCGCCCGACAGGATTCGAACCTGTGACCTTTGGCTCCGGAGGCCAACGCTCTATCCAGCTGAGCTACGGGCGCGTGCCCGCCTGGGCGGCGGGACGGCAGATTATACGGTTGCCGATCAGATTTGCGAGCCCGCCCCGCTACCGCTGACAGAATCGGGTCGAAACGGGGGAGACGACGCTCGAACGCGCGCCGTCCTCCGGGACGCCGGTGGTCGTCAGCGACCGAGCCGCGTCTTGGTGGGATCGACCCGAGGCAGCGGGTCGAGGTTGGATGCCGGCACCGAGCGGGGCGTGGTGTTCGCACGCGGCAGGCTCTGCTGATCGACGCGGCGGAGGTCCACCCGGAGATCGACGCGGTTACTCGCCTCGGCGTCGTAGCGCTCGGCTTCCTGCTGGATATCCGGCTTCGGGATATCCATTACGTCCTCCATTCGGGCGGCATGGGCCAGCGTAGTGGCTGCAGTCAGGGTCAGGGTGATCATGATCTGTTGGCGCTTGTTCATGAGATGTCTCCTTGTTCAGACCCGCGTGTGCAGGGTCCTGCAGTAAGGAGCGCGAACGGGCGGAGAAACCGCCACGCGATCCGAACTGGCCGGGATCGAGCCAGCCTACTTCGGATCGCGGATCGTCACCGTGCCCTGAGCCACCGCCGCCAGGCGGCCGTCGTTGGTGACGTCGATGCGCACCACGGCCTGGGTGCGGCCGAGATTGACGATCTCGGCCCGGGCCTCGAGGGTGCCCTGGCTCACCGGTGCGGTCAGATTGATCTTGAACTCGGTGGTGGCCGCCCACTGGCCTTTCTTCATGGCCGGATAGCACACGCAGCCCAGCATGTGGTCGCAGAACGCGGACAGCACGCCGCCGTGCATGTTGCCGAACGGGGTGATCAGCTCTTCCCGGACCTCCAGGCGCCCGGTCATGTAGCCCGGTCCGGCGTCGGTCAGCTCGAAGCCGAGGTATTCCGGCAGCCCGCCGCCGCCCTTCGGCGGGCCGAGGAAGCGCTTGGCGATGGCGGCATCGAAGGGAATGTCGGCGGCGCGTTCGGACGTCGTTGCGGACATGGCTCAGCTCCCGAAGGTATCGATGATGGCGTCGAGGTTCTCCTGGACCCGCTCCGGCTTCATCCCGATGCTGGGGCTGTAGAGCAGTACCCGGTCGGCGAGGCCGTCCCACTGCCGCAGCTGATCGCGGACCTCGTCCGGGGTGCCGGCGATGGCGATCTCGTCGATCATCTCCTCGGTCACCGCCGCGGCCATGGCCTTGAAGTCGCCCTGGCGGAACGCGCTGGCAATGGCTTCGCCGGCGGCCTTCCAGCCGTGGGGCTCGAGGATGGAGTGGTAGAGGCGGGTGGTGTAGTAGAAGGCGATCTGGCCGCGGGCCTCGTTCCGGGCCTGGGCGGTGGAATCGGCCACCGCGGTCACCACGTAGGGCCACAGCGCGCAGCGGCTGCCCTCCAGCTCCGGCAGCACCGCATCGCGGATCCAGGTGCGGGTGAACACCGGATGGCCGATCAGGCCGTCGGCGCAGGCGGCCGCGGCGCGGATCATGCCGCGGTTCACGGCGGCCAGGCCGATGGGAATCTCCGGGCGCGCGGCCCGGGGTCGGGCGTAGGCCGGAATGTTCACCTGGTAGTACGGCCCGTCGTGGCGCAGCCCGCCGCCCTTCTGGGCGGCGATGGCGGCGCGCACCAGGGCGACGGCGTCCTTGATGCGGGGCGCCGGCGGGTCGTCGAAGGGCATGGAGTACCAGTCCCGGTTCATCCGCTCGGTGCCGCTGCCGAGGCCGAGAATCATGCGCCCGCCGGAGATCTCGTCGATGTCCATGGCGGCGGAGGCGGCGAGCATTGGGCTGCGCATGAACGCGTAGGCAATGGCCGTGCCGACCTGCACCCGCTCGGTGGCTGCGGCGACCGCCGCCAGACGCACCATGCCGTTGGCGTTGAAGAACTCGGTGGTCCATACGGAATCGAATCCCGCCGCCTCGGCGCGGCGGGCCGTGGCCGTCTGCCCGGCGATGCTGGGTGAGGCGAGGATCAGGCCGTAGCGCATGGCGGTTCTCTCCGGCTCATGTTGGCGGAATCAGGCAGCTGTGAATGGATGCCTGGTCCGGGATCTCCCGGGCCAGGGTGCGGATGGCGAGCTCGGCGTCCGCCAGCGCGAAGTCGTGGGTGTGCATCCGTTCCAGCGGCACCTGGCGGGATTCGATCAGGCGGATGGCCGCGCGATAGCCGCTGGACGTCACGCCGATGGCGCCTCTGATGTTGATCTCCTTCATCACCACCAGGTCGGAAACGAAATTGTCCACGGCCTTGAAGCCCTTTACCCCGGCGAGCACCACCGTGCCGCCCGGGCGCACCATGGACAGCGCGTCCGCCACCGGCTTGGTGGCGTAGGAGCTGACGTCCACCACCACGTCGGCGCCGCGGCCGTCGGTGAGGGCCTTCACCCGCTTCACCGCGTCCTCGTTTTCCACGTCGATGGTGTGGTCGGCGCCGAAGCCGCGCGCCAGGGAGAGCTTGTCTGCGTCGGCGGCGAGCCCGGTGACGATGATGGTGCCCGCGCCCACTGCCCGGCAGGCGACCACGCTCGCGAGCCCCCGCTGCCCCGGGCCGAGGATCACCACCGTGTCGCCGGGCTGGGTGTCCGGCATCTCCACCGCCCAGCGGAATCCGGCGCCGAGCGGATTGAACATCACCGCCAGCGCTGCCGGCAGCGATGGGTCCACCCGGTGCAGCACCGAGTGCGGGTGCAGGTACATGTACTGGGCGTAGCCGCCCCACAGCCCAGGGGACTCATCGAGGGGGATGTAGGAGTAGATCTTGCGATGGTCGCACAGGTGGTAGCTGCCGGTGAGGCACGGCCCGCAGTGGCGGCACGAGATCATGGTCTCCACCGCGACCCGGTCGCCCACGTCCACGCCCCAGCGTGCCGCCGCGCGGTCGCCGATGCGGGCGATCCTGCCGAGGGGCTCGTGGCCCGGGATCACCGGCATGGGCGTGCGCAGCTGGCCCTCGAACTGCTCGTAGTCGCTGCCGCAGATGCCGCAGGCCTCGAGCTCGAGGATGGCGCTGTCCGCGTCGATGTCGGGAATGGCCACGTCCCGGGGCTCCAGGGTGCGGATCCCGGTCTGCACCATGGCGAACGACGTCTTCGGCAGCGCGCTCATGCTTGACGAGTCATCGACGCCTCGATCGGGTCAGCGCTCCGGCCGGTACCAGATCGGCGAGGTCCACGCCATCTCGTGAATCACCTCGGGGTAGGAGCCGTCCGAGCACACCGCCGGGCGTTCCGCTTCCGGAATCCGCAGGCAGTCGTGCACGCTCCAGCGTGCGCTCGGATTCTCCACCACCCGCAGGTAGTAGTAGGCCGGTTGCGCCGGGTCGAAGGCGTCGTCCCGATACACGGTGCACAGGGTGTCGTGGCCGCCGTCGCCGGTCCGTGCGCCGGAGGCCAGATCGACGCCGGCGCCGTTGTCCGCCGATCCGGCGATGTCCATCACCTCGGCATGCTGGCTGCCGTCCGCGGCCACCCACCCTTTGATCAGCTGCAGTCGCTGCAGGGGCGCGCCCTCGGGATCCCGGGCCGCGTAGGCGACGAACGCGGGCACGGCGGACTCGGGTCCGGCGTCCAGGTCGCCACCCATGGGCACGCCGTTGGCGTAGCCGCGGTCCACCATGTCGGCCTGCTCGCAGAGGTCTGCCGGGAAGTCCCAGCCGGCAAAGAAGCGTGGCACGATGCGCGGTCCCGAGGTTCCGAACACCTCCCGGCGCAGCATCGCCTCGAAGATGGCGTCCCGGGAGTTTTCCACCGCCCAGACCCCGGCCAGCCCGCCGGGGTTGCCGTCGATGCCGCTGGTCAGCAGCCCCGGCTGCAGCCGCTCCTGCGGCGTCGCCTCGCCGCTGACGTGGCCGCGCCAGTCGTCCTCGGCAACGTCGCCCGGCGTGGAGGCATGGGTATCGGTGGCGGCGATGATGCCGAGCTTGACCGGATTCACGCCGGTCTCGGCTTCCTCGCTGAGACCCACCACCAGGCCGGAACGCATGAAGTCGGTGGGATCGATGCAGCCGGCCCCGAGCATGCCGTTGTCGCCATTCTCGCCGGGGGCGCATTCTGCCGTGACCTCCCTGGCCTCGGCCGTTCCTACGGAGCCGTCGGGCTGAACGTCGGTGGCGACGAGAAAGATCTCTTCGCGTCCCATGAACCGGACCTGCTCCACGTCGCAGAGCTCGTCCGGCGCGCTCAGCACCGAGGTCAGGCCGTTCACGCACTCCGAGCCGCCCTTGTGCTGGAAGATCTCCATGATCGGCTCGCGGCGCTGCCGGTGCTCGGCGTAGGCGCGGCGGTTCGCCATGGTTGGCTCGATGGCCGTGTAGGGCGCCATGCGCCCGTTCGCCAGATTGGAGTTGTGGGGAATGGTCAGGTAGTCGCAGCCGTTCGTGCACACCTCGTCGAGCTGACGCCACAGCAGGCTGTCCGCCGGCGCGTCGATGTAGGAGACCGGGCGGCTCGGCACGCTGCCGTTGCGGAAGATCACGTTGCGATGCAGGTTCGACGTGCCCGGCGTGCCCGTGTACTCGTAGCCGACGAAACTGGTGAAGGTACAGGCGCTGCTGCGATCGTAGGCGGCCTCCGCGGCCTCGACGATGCGCTGCCAGGGCTCCTCGGCCCACTCCCGGCAGAGCGCGCCGTCGTCGCCGCAGAGCTGGGGGATGCGGGCCGGTGCCTCGGTGGTGATCACGGTGCCGAGCATGCGCATGCCGAGGCGCTGATCGGACCGGTACTGCTGGCAGAACTCGGAACCGTAGCGGGGCGAGTCCGGGGTGCGGCACAGCGCGCGCTCGCCGAGGAACTCGCCGTGGTCGGTGACCGCGAGGAAATCCAGCGGCCGATCGATCGACCGGCTGCCCGCCGGCTTCCCGGCATCGTCCAGCGGCCAGAACGGAATTGCCTCCCCCTGGGCGAAGCGATGGGCGTCCACGGGCGTGGTGCCGATGCTGTTGGCGGCGGCGTCGAAGGAGAAGCTGGTGTGCACGTGCACGTCGCCGAACAGGGGCATGCGGTTCTCCGAGTAGTCGGCGCACGGTTCCCGGGTCTCGGTGTAGCTCACCATGCGCTCCGGCTCTGGCGCGGGTGCAGTCGTGGTGTCCGTAGCTGCCGGCGCATCGCCGGTCGCGGCGTCGTCGGGGTCCGCGCCGCATCCGGCGACGGCGGTCAGCAGGGTCAGCAGGACGGCGCTGCCTGCGCCGCGAAGGTTGAATCGCATGTCGGTCTCCCCCCAGAACCGTGGTTTCGCCAGCCAGTTTACCCCCATTGCTTCCCGCTTACCCCCTCGCGGGATTGAGGTTCAGGACGATGAAGGCGGCCCGAGGGTCTCGCTGAGCGTTGCGGCCGCGCGCTCACGATGCTCGGGCCGGATGTGGTTGCCGAGGGTGCGCAGCGCCGCCATCAGCACCGCGGCGTCGTCGGTGTAGCCGAGCCCGGCGATCAGGTCGGGAATCATGTCCACGGGCACCACGAAGTAGGCGAGGGCTGCGAGCAGACCCGCACGGACCCGGAACGGCGTGGCGGAATCCACGGCGGCGTAGTAGGCGGTGAGCAGATCTTCGGCGAACGGCAGGCGTGCCGCCACACGACGGAATTTCGGCCAGAAGCCCTCCTCGACACGCTTTCGGTTGCGGTCGTAGTTGGCCGGTTTCTCCGGATCGCGCAGCATGGCGCGAGCATGCCAGATCGGCGCCTGGCGTGTTAGAGACCCCCGGCGTAGCGGGTCAGATCCAGCCGGTGGCGCAGGTTGCGGATGGGCCGACCGGCAAACTCACGCTCCTCGATACCACCGTCCTGGCGCCAGCCGTTGGCGCGATAGACGGCGAGTGCCCGCTCGTTGCGTGCTTCCGTCCACAGCACCGCCTCGCGATAACCCTCGCACAGCAGGTGCCAGGTCGCCCGCTCGAGCAGCCGCCGGCCGCTGCCGTCGCCCCAGGCGCGGGGATGCGTGTAGAGGAGGTCGACCTCGCCGGTTCGGGGGTCGCTGGTCGGGCGCCAGTAGACGAAGCCCACCAGGCCGGCGTCGTCCTCGGTGACCAGAAAGCTGTCGCCGGCCGCGGCGATTCGCTTGGCCCACAGCGACGCCGGCCGGCGCAGCTCGC
>JBFISC010000163.1:0-8184 GCA_041608775.1 Pseudomonadales bacterium
CAGATCATGGAAGGTCTGGCGGCAAGCAAGCATAGTCAGCCGAGGCAGGCGTGAGCTTCGCTACTACCGGGCCTTGCTTCGGGATCCGCGAACACCCCGCCCGGCAAAGTGGTTGCTGACCGCCGGCGTCGGCTATCTCTTTACTCCCATAGACCTGATACCGGACTTCATCCCGCTGATCGGCCAGCTTGACGATCTCGTGCTTGTTTCGCTGCTGGTCGGGCTCGCGCTGCGCCTCACACCTGATTCGGTGAGGCGGGACGCACGTCGTCGCACTCGCCGAATCCGATCACCCGACGCGAGTGACACCACGCAGGCGACGCCGTTGTTCGCCATCGAACCACTACCGGCGACCTTCGGAGTCCGAACCGTGGGACTACCCCTCGCAAATCTGGCGCCAGGCGACACCCGAAACTCGCTGGTGGAGCTGTTGCTCGAACATCACCTCGTCATCATCGGCACGCCGAGCGCGCCGGTCGCCTCAGAGCATTTTCGATCCTTCGTAGCTCCCCTGCTGGCCGAGGCTGGCTCGGGCTTCTCGATTCGCTGTCGGGTCGCGAGCCGCAAGCCCGAATCGAAGACGAAGATCATCAATCTCGCTGCCGCCTACCGGGCGCTGCCGAAATCGGACCAGCGCATGCTGGAGGACCAGCATGTTCGCGACGCCAACGACAGACCGCATCCGTTGGTGCATGTCCATCCGGTGACGGGCCGCAGAGTCCTCTCATCCCTCGCCGCTTGCGAGCCCGGCAAGCGGCGGACGAAACCAGTCCAGTTCGACAGCGCGGATCTGCATGACCGGTTGTACGAGCACGTCTCGCAAGACCAGTTCCGATTCGATTATCGGTTTCATCAGGGCGACCTGCTGCTCTGGGATGCGAACGCGGCCGTGCGGCAGATCGTGCCAGAGTAGTACTTCAGGCGCGATCGATGCGCCGGAGGCCAGTTCGTCGCGTCAACCGCGAAACACCACCCGGACAGCCGTGCGCACCGGAACCGGCTTGCCGTTGATGGTTACCGGAGCGAACTTCCACTGCTCGACCGACCGCCGCGCCGCACGCTCGAAGTACGGCGGCGGATCGCCGACGACGTCGATGTCGGTCACCGCGCCGCTGGCGGACACGGTCATCTCCAGCTCTACCGCGCCATCGACACCGCGAGGCGCATAGCGTGGGTAGCTCAGGGGCGGCTGATCGACGATCTGCAGATCGGCCAGGTTGTAGATCCGACTGAAGCTGCCGGTCTCGGCCTCGAGAACATGCCGCCGATACTCGATCTCGCCGGCCAGAGTGGCAACCCGTTCCGGATCCGCACCGGCAAGCCCGGCACGATCGAGGACCCCTCGGGCACCAACCAGATCATCGGCTTCGAGCAGCAGGCTCGCCAGTGCCAGTACCGCCTCACCCACGGCCTGGAGCCCGGCTCGGGCGCGCTCGGACCCCGGCCGGGCGTCCAGCGCCCGCCGATACAGCTCGAAAGCATTGCCGCGATCCGGCGGCATGAGCACGCCGGCGGCGAGGGCGAGGCCGGCGTTGCGCAGGTCCCGCTCGAACAAAGCCTCCGTCACGGCGTCCTGCAGCTCGTTGACGATGCTGTCCAGGGTCGCCGGACCGGTCTCCAACGCCAGAGCGTCGCCTTCGCCGTCTTCCGGGATCGACGCCCCGATGCGGTCCGGAGCCGACGCTTCCGCGCTGGCGAGGCTCGACGCTTCGGCACCATCCGCAGCGGGCGGATCGCGAGGCTCCGGGATCGCCGGCTCGGGGACCGGCGCCGCCTGCCGGCTCTGGTCTACCGCTGCCACCGGCTGCGCGGGGCTGTCGAGGGACCGCGCTGCCGATTCGGGCCGTAGCACCACGTCGAGCACCGGCTGACTCAGCGGAACCGGCCTTCTCGGCGCGGAGGCAATGTCAGCGGCTTCGGCGCCCTCCGGCCCGGACGACGGTGGTGCAGGCCCGGCAGACGGCGACTCGACGGGGGCCGTTTCCTCCGCGACGCCAGAGCCCTCCCCAACGACTTCCCCGGCGGCCACGGCCTCGCCTTCGAGCACCGGCCCGTCCACGGCGTCCACCCCGGGACCCGGCTCGACGACCGGCTCGGCCGGCTCGACTCGCTGGTCGGCGGCCAGTTCGGACGGGGACTCGGCCGTTTCCTCCGCTGCCGCCGGACGAGCGCCCGCCATCTCGACAGCGCCGTCAGGGCTCGCGGGGGTGAGGTCCAGGCGAACCGACTGAACGGCGTAGAGCAACAGTCCCAGCACCGCCATCGCGATCATCAGCTGGGGCCCGAGATGGGCCATGCTTCGACTGGGCCAGGGAAGCTTGTGCAGCCAGCTCGGCTCGACCTTCATTGAAGCGCCGACCGTCGGCTCATCAACCCGCGGCGCCGGCCCCACCGAAGGCGCCGCCGGCCCCGCAACGGGCTCCGGCACGACCGTGGCGAGATCGATCACCCGGATTCGAAGCGCTTCCCCTCCCGGTGCGCCGAGGGCGAAATCCTCGGCTACCGCGACGACGCTGTGGGCAAACTCGATCTCGGCGCAGGTATGCGGCGGCAGGGAGATGGAACGCACCCTTGCCGCAGGCGCCTGCTCGAGCACGATCCGGTCGGATTCCGCGCTGAGCAGCAGTTCCCCCTGCTCCCCGAGCTCGAAGCCGATCTGGGCATCTGCGGCATCGAAGCTCAGTTCTCCGTCCGTATCTTCTCCCAGGTGAGTGCCCGGACCGACGCGCACGGCGGTCGCCGCGTCCGCGGTCAGCAGGAACCAGCCGCTCGAAACGACGGTTTCTCGAATTTCCATGTTCTACCCGAACCCCCAGCTTCGGTTAGACACTTGACATACTAGCGGGTTCTGCCCGCGGCACCAATGCATCCAGCATCCAGGGCACCGATCTGCGGTTCCCGCGCGCCCGGGTTGCCAGCAGCCTCATTCTTTCGCAGAATCACCCCTGGGTGGAATGGCAAGAAGATCTCAGCAACCCCGGACCCAGCTCCAGTACGGAGGTGACCCGGAAGTGTTGCGAGCCCGTGGCGGCGATTCGCTGTAGTTCGTTGTAGTTCGCAATGGCCAGAGCGCTTGTCATGCCTTTGACTATGATTCAAAGAGCAGTCAGGACGATGCCGATGATCGTAGACAGAGAGCCGACGGCGCTTGCCGAAAGTCGCTCGACCTCATCACCCATCCGCGGCATAGCCGTCGCAACCGTCATGTCCCTGACGATCTACTCCGCGCTGTTCGCGCTGTTTCTGCTCTGACGGAACCGGCGTGCTAGACGCCGGCCCGGACTCGAGGTCGAGCGCTCAGCTCCCTGACGAGAACACCTGCCAGCTGCGCCACAGCGCGTTCTCACACCGCTGCACCTCCCCGAGCATGGCGTCGATGGCCGCGGTATCCGGATGGGTACGCCACGCGGTGATGTTGGCGCCATAGGCCGATGGCTCGCCATGGGTCACGAAGTAGGAATGCGTGTAGTCCGAGCCGGACACGATCGGCGTGCGCATGTAGACATCGAACGGCAAGCCGAGCTTGTTGGCATGCGTCTGCCAGACGGCGACGGCCGCGTTCACGTCAGCGAGGGTCTTGCCCGGCTGAAGCCTGCAGCGGAACGATTCCAGCATGCTCTTCGAGCGGGGATCCTGCTGGGCTGGCGGATACTCCGCCGAATCGTAGATGACTTCCACGGTCGTCAATCCCGAAACACAGGTTTCCAGCTCGTCCCACAGCTCGTCGATCTTGGCGTCCATGCCGGAATCCACAACCGCCTGCCACTGGTCGCCGAGCGCCCGGAAGTTGGCGAAATAGCCGGCCCAGACGTACGTCAACTCGACGTTGCCCCGATACGGCTGCCACACATAGGCATCGAAATCGTCCGCGGCGCCACCGATTTCCTTGACCATCTCGCCGAACGCCTGATTGATACGCTCGAAATCGCTCCAGTCCTTGCCCTCCTTGAAGGTGCACGCAAAAACCTCGGACACCCTGCCGGTATCCGCCGCTTCCGCCTGCGACAGCGGCAGCAAGGCCGCCACTGCGAAGATCAGCATTGCTTGCTTCATTCTGCGCGTCTCCTGACCGAGAATTGAGATTCGTGCGGAGACTCCGCAAGCAACGGCGCACGTGGATCCCGTGCCTGACCCACCCCCTGCTTACCCCCGCTTGCTGACCATAACGCGCCCGCCAACGCACCTGAAATAGCCAGAAGTGAGAATGACGTCGATGCTTAGCAGGTATTTGGCTAACGCCAGCTGAACGCCAGCTCTGGGAACCCATGCTGCCCGCCCCGACAACGGTCATTGGCGCGTGAACTCACCCCGGGTGTAGAGTCCGCTGCAGGGAGATCAATTCCGGGGGGAGGCAGACATGCCGCTACAGGTGACCGTGCTCGGTGCGGGATCATGGGGGACCACGGTCGCGTCCGTTCTGTCCCGCAACACGCCGACGCTGCTCTGGGCTCGAAACCCCGCCACCGTCGAGGAAATCAACAGCCATCGTCGCAACAGCCGTTACCTCGCGGAGGCAAAGCTGTCGCCGCGGCTGGATGCCAGCGACGACTTCGAGGATGCGGTGGCCAGATGCGACGTGCTGGTCGTAGGCGTGCCGGCGCAGAGCTTTCGCGCCACGCTGGAGGACGTTCGTCCGCACATCCGCCCGTGGATTCCCGTGATCAGCCTTTCCAAAGGACTGGAACTCGGAACCCGGATGCGGATGACGGAGATCATCCAGGAAGTGTTGCCCGGTCACCCGGCCGGCGTTCTCACCGGCCCCAACCTGGCCCGCGAGATCATGGCCGGCCAGGCAGCCGCGAGCGTGCTCGCGATGGAAGACGAGATAATCGTGCGCACCCTGAAGGAGGTGTTCAGCTCGGGGTTGTTCCGGGTCTACACCAACAACGACGTCATCGGTTGCGAGCTCGGCGGCGCGCTCAAGAACGTAATCGCCATCGCCGCAGGCATGGGCGACGGGCTGGGTGCCGGCGAAAACACGCGCGCCGCCGTCATCAATCGCGGTCTCGCGGAAATCACCCGGCTCGGCACGGCCCTGGGCGGCCAGCCGGCCACGTTTGCCGGGCTCGCCGGCATGGGCGATCTGGTGGCGACCTGCACCAGCCCGCAGAGCCGCAACCGCCACGTCGGCGAAGAACTCGGCCGCGGGCGCAGCCTCAAGGAGATCGTCGACGACATGCACATGGTCGCCGAAGGGGTAAAGAGCGCCCCGGCGATCATCGCCCTCGCGGAGGCCAGGGGCGTGGAAATGCCCATCGTCCGCGAAGTGCACCAGGTGCTGCTCGGCGAGAGCACCCCGCAGAGCGCGTTTCGCGGCCTGCTGCGGCGCAAGTCCGGCGCGGAGTGGGAGCCGGGCTGAGGCATGGCCGCTGCTCAGGTCCACACCGGCCGCGCGCTTGCCGAACCGCAGCGGAGGGAGTATGTATGGAACGCGTGGATCCAGGGGAGAGGACCATGCGTCTGACGGAGAGCGACGCCGGCTTTCTGTACACGGAAACCGCCAGCGGGCCAATGCAGACCGCGAGCATTGCCGTGCTTGACGGCGAAGTGCCGTTTCCGCGCATCTACGAGCAGCTCGCTGGGAGGTTGCATCTGGTGCCCCGTTTCCGCCAGCGGCTGCTGTGGGTTCCCATGAACCTGGCGCACCCGAAGTGGGTGGACGATCCGGAATTCGACCTGCAGAACCACATCGTCGAGCATCGCCTGCCGCCCGGAACCTCCATGGACGATGCCGTCGACGCGCTGGTGGCACTCAACGAGGGGCTGATGGACCGCAGCCGGCCGCTTTGGAAGACCTTCGTGGTCAGCGGCGTTCCGGGCCGCACCCTGCTCCTCCAGCAGGTGCACCACGCCATGATCGACGGCGCATCGGCGGTTCATCTATCGACGGTGCTCTACGACTTCACCCCGGATGCGCCCCCGCCACCGCCGCCTGAGGAGCCCTGGAAGCCGGCGCCGCTGCCATCGGAATACGATCTCATCGCCGAGGCGCTGCGAGAGAACGCCCAGCGGTTTCTGCGCCACAACCCGGTGAACACGATGGCGCGCGACGAAGCGAGCCGGACGCTGATGCAGCGGGGCGTGGAAACCATGTCCCGGTTTTTTACCCGACCAGCCGTTACCGCCCCGTGGAATGCCGGAATGCTCGGGCCGCAACGCAAGATGCGCTGGATCACCCACGCCTTTGCGGAGCTCCGGGAAGTCCGCCGGGCGTTCGGCGGTACGGTCAACGACGTGGTGCTTACCGTCATCACCGAGGCCGCCGCCCGCTACCTGCAGCATCACGACGAACCCGCCGCCCGCCAGTACCTGCGCATCATGTGCCCGGTGAACGTACGGGCCGAGGAGGACGGCGGCGCCCTGGGCAACCGGGTCTCCGCGATCTTCCCGATGCTGCCAGCCTGGACCATGAACCCGGTCGAGCGGCTCGCCGCCGTCTGCGAAGAAACCGGCCGCATCAAGGCCGCTCAGGAAGCCCAGTCGCTGACCCTGATGCAGGAGAGCGGGATGTCCCTGCCGCCACTGGCCCTCGCGCCGCTGCAGCTCGTCGGCACCGGTCTCGACCCGACGCGGTGGATGGCCGAGACACCGCCGCCGGTGCCGCCCAGGTTCGGCCCCCGGCCGCCCTACTACGGCTTCAACTTCACCTGTACCAACGTCCCCGGTGTCCAGGTGCCCCAGTACGTGGCCGGCCACGAGGTTCTCGAGACCGCGGGCATCATGATGCTCGGCGGCACCCTCGGCTACGGCGTCGCCGTCACCAGCTACAACCAGAAGATGATCTTCTGCCTGACCGCCGAACCGAGACTGCTGCCCGATCTGGAGTTGATGGTGGAAAAGGTCGAAGAGGTCTACGCCGAGTTGCTCGACGCCGCCAGATCCCGGGCCGGACAGGCTGCCTGAAACCGTCCACAGGAGGCATGATGAACGACCAAGTGCCGCAGATCGCACCGAAGCAGGTGACGCTCAAGGATGGCGCCAGCGTGGAGCTGCGCCCGATGACCGCGGCGGACCGCGAGGCGGTGCTGAACTTCGCCCGGCGTCTGCCGGAGGACGATCTGCTGTTCATGCGCGTGGATCTCACCGACCCTGAGGTGGTGGACGAGTGGATCCGCAATCTCGCCACCGGCCATTCCATCTCCGTGCTCGCCTGGGACGCCGAGGGTGTCGCCGGCTACGCCACCGTGCACCGCAATCCGGCCCGCTGGACGCGCCGGGTCGGCGAGATCCGGGTGAACGTCGGTCCCGAGTACCGCAGCCGCGGCCTCGGGCGGATCATGACCGGCGAGGTGTTCGACATTGCCCGGACCCTGGGTCTGAAGAAGCTGATGGCCAACATGACCGCCGATCAGCGCGGCGCCCAGGGCGCCTTCCGCCGGCTCGGCTTCGTTGCCGAAGCTCTGCTCGCCGACTACGTGGAGGACCGGAACGGCACCTCGCGGGACCTCATCATCATGTCCTACGACATCGACGGACACAGCGAGCAGGTCGACGACCGCGTTAGAATCTGAGGAACTTCCGACCCGACCGCAGGAACTCCGGACGAGCAGCGCCGGCGTCTGTCCAACACGCTACCGTCGATGCAAAACACTTTCAAAATCACATCATTACAAAGACTTTCTGCAGGCAAGCGACAGAACCCCTGCGCTCCCTTCTCGCATAAACTCGAGGGTCGGATGGTCTGCGGGCCGTCCCGCGGTGGACGTCGGCGTGTTTTTCGCTCGGTTCAACGCGTCTGGCATCACGATGGGCCAGGCAGTAACGGTCACATCCTCGAAATTGCAGGCGGTTGACAGAAATGAATGACCAAACCGGACAGCCGAGCCTTACCCTCGTCCAGCGCATCGGTGGCGCCATCCGTTGGATTCCTCTGGACCCCCCTCAGCGCATACCGGCCGCCGAACGGGCCGACTACACGCTGATCGACCAGGACGAGTTCGAAGCGCCGGATACGCTGAGGGCCGAGCGCCGCGGCGAGGACCTGGTGGTCGAGGTCGACAACGCCGAAGTACTGGTGCTGGAAGGCTTCTTCGCCGCCGAGGACGTGACCTTCTATCCGACCACCAACATCGCCGCGGGCGCCGGCCCCTTCTCGGGCTCGCCGCTGACGCCATCTTCGAACGTACGCGCGGCATCTCCAGCGCGTCAGCCGGAAGCCGAGCCCGTCGGCGCCGGCCCTGACCG
>JBFISC010000164.1:0-8104 GCA_041608775.1 Pseudomonadales bacterium
CCTGAACGCCGCGCCGCAGCATCTCCTCACTGGCCGAAGACTCCGGCTCCGCGGCCAGCACCAGGACCGGCACCAGCGGGCAGGCGCGGACCGCGTCCGCGACCTGGTCGATCTGGCCAGCCACGCCCTGGCAGTCCACGAGCACCGCGTCCACCTCGCCACCGCGGGTTGCCTCGCGCAGGGCCCCGGGCGCGGCGCATACGGCAACCTCGCCGAGTCCGGGCGCGATTCGCAGCATTCTCCGGCGCAGCGCTTCGGCATCGCCGGAGATGCTGGTCAGCACGATGTGCAGGGGGGCGGCTGGGTTCACGGTGGCGGCCGACGGCAAATCAGACCTGCAGTGTCCCGCAAGCGGTCGCGTGACCCTGAGGCGCCGATCACAGTTTGCCGCCGCCGCGGCGGCCGAGGTCCAGGCTAGAGGGGGCGCAGGTCGCCGGAACCCATCTCCTGCCGGGTCACCTGCGGCTCGCCCCGGTAGCGCACGTCGCCAGACCCCATGATCTCCACGTCGAGGCGATCGGCAGCCCAGACCCGGACGTTACCGGAGCCCATGACCTCCACGTCCACGTCTGCTCCCTGCAGCGCCACCGCATCGACGTCACCCGAACCCATGACCTCGATCTCCTGACGCGTGGCGCCGCCCGCGAGCTCGACGTTGCCCGAGCCCATCACCCTGACCCGCACCAGACCCGCCTCCAGGCGGGCGATGGCAATGTCCCCTGATCCGGAAACTTCCAGCCGCAGCTCGTCTGCCTCGAGATCGGAGAACTGCACACCCCCGGAGCCCTTGACCTTCACGCCGAGGGCCTGGACCGTCCAGGTGCCCGCCTCGACGTTGCCGCTGCCGGCCACCACCAGACCGGCCAGCGCCGGCATCATCACCCGGATCTCCACGTCGCCCGCGGGGCCCTGGTTCCACAGGCCGGCAAAGCCGGACTTCCAGCTGACAGACAGCTGGCCATCGGCGACCTCGGTCTGGATGCGCTCCAGGTCCGGCTCGTCGGCGATCACCGTCAGGCGGTGGGTGTCACCCCGGTCGAGAATCAGCTTTCCGGGCAGCGCGAACTGGATGCTGTCGAACGTCGCCACGGCGCGGTCCTCGGAAGCTGCCACGGAAACCCCGGCGGCAAGTGCGGCCAGCAGGCCCCCGGTCAGCATCAGCCAGCGAGATGTCTTCATGCTCGAGTCCTCGTGTGCTTCCACGCTTGTCCGCGCCCCGCGGGCCCGGCGGCTCGGCAGGCCTGGATTTGGTTTGCCGGACCCGGCGGATTAACATCGCGGCACTGCATCATCGTAAGCGGAGTTTCCCATGGCGCAAGACCAGTATGGCCATTTCATCGGCGGTGCGCCGGTGGGTGGAGAAAGCGGCCGTTTCGGCGACGTGTTCAACCCATCGCTTGGCGAGGTGAAGGCCAGGGTCGCCCTCGCGAGCGCAGCCGAGCTCGATCGTGCGGTGCAGGCGGCTGCCGCCGCCCAGCCGGACTGGGCGGCCATCAACCCCCAGCGTCGCGCCCGGGTGATGTTCCGCTTCAAGAGCCTGGTCGAGGACAACATGGACGCGCTGGCGCGGCTGCTGTCAGAGGAGCACGGCAAGGTGGTCGCCGATGCCCGCGGCGACATCCAGCGGGGCCTGGAGGTGATCGAGTTCGCCTGCGGGATTCCCCATCTGCTCAAGGGGGAGTACACCGAGGGCGCCGGCCCCGGCATCGACGTCTACAGCATGCGCCAGCCTCTCGGCGTCGCCGCCGGCATCACCCCGTTCAACTTCCCGGCGATGATTCCCATGTGGATGTTCGGCGTCGCCGTCGCCTGCGGCAACACGTTCGTGCTGAAGCCGTCGGAGAAGGATCCCGGGGTTCCCCTGCGGCTGGCAGAGCTGTTCATGGAAGCGGGCGCGCCGGAGGGCGTGCTGAACGTCGTCAACGGCGACAAGGAAGCCGTGGACGCGATCCTCACCCATCCGGACATCCGCGCGGTCAGCTTCGTCGGCAGCTCCGACATCGCCCAGTACGTGTACGCCACCGGCACCGCCCACGGCAAGCGGGTCCAGGCGATGGGCGGCGCCAAGAATCACGGCATCGTGCTGCCGGATGCGGACCTGGACCAGGCGGTTTCGGACATCGTCGGCGCCGCCTACGGTTCCGCCGGCGAGCGCTGCATGGCGCTGCCCGTGGCCGTTGCCGTGGGCAAGGGCACCGGCGATCGGCTGATCGAGCGGCTGGTTCCGGAGGTCGAGAAGCTCAAGATCGGCATCTCCACGGACCCGGACGCCCACTACGGCCCGGTGGTTACCGCGGCGCACCGCGAGCGCATCGAGCGCTACATTCAGATGGGCGTGGACGAAGGCGCGGAGCTGGTCCTGGACGGGCGCGGCTTCCGCCTGCAGGGCTACGAGAACGGCTACTTCATCGGTCCCAGCCTGTTTGATCGCGTGACCGCCGACATGGAGAGCTACCGCGACGAAATCTTCGGCCCCGTGCTGCAGGTGCTGCGCGCGGACACCGTGGAGGAGGCGGTGCGATTTCCCTCCGAGCACCAGTACGGCAACGGCGTGGCCATCTTCACCCGCAACGGCCAGGCCGCGCGGGAGTTCGCCAAGCGGGTCAACGTCGGCATGGTTGGCATCAACGTCCCGATTCCCGTGCCTGTCGCCTACCACACCTTCGGCGGCTGGAAGCGCTCGGCGTTCGGAGATACCAACCAGCACGGCACCGAGGGCGTGCGGTTCTACACGAAGATCAAGACCATCACCCAGCGCTGGCCGGAAGGCGAGGAGCCGGAGCAGAGCTTCGTCATTCCGACCATGTCGTGACGCCGAGGAACGGAGCGGAGATTCCATGGATACCCGACTGAACGAGGACCAGCAGGCCATACAGGACATGGCCCAGCGGTTCACCGCGGAGGAAATCACCCCGCACGCGGCCCGTTGGGACGAGCAGCACGTCTGCCCCAGGGACACCATCCGCAAGGCCGGGGAGCTGGGCTTCGGCGCCATCTACCTGCCGGAGAAGGATGGCGGCATCGGCCTGTCCCGGATCGAGGCGGCGCTGATCATGGAGGCCATGGCCTACGGCTGCCCGTCCACGTCTGCCTTCATCTCCATTCACAACATGGCCACCTGGATGATCTCGCGGTTCGGCAACGACGACGTGAAGCAGCGGCTCCTGCCCCGGCTCGTCGGCATGAACGAACTGGCCAGCTACTGCCTCACCGAGCCGGGCTCGGGCTCCGACGCCGCCGCGCTGAAGACCCGGGCGGTACGGGACGGCGACCACTACGTCCTGAACGGGTCCAAGGCGTTCATCTCCGGCGGCGGCGAGAACGAGATCTACGTGTGCATGGTCCGCACCGGGGCCGAAGGCCACGGCGGGATCTCATGCATCGCCGTGGAGAAGGACACGCCCGGCGTCAGCTTCGGCGCGCCGGAACGCAAGCTGGGCTGGCACTCCCAGCCCACCGCGATGGTGATCTTCGAAGACGCCCGGGTGCCGGTAGAGAATCTCATCGGGGAAGAGGGCGAGGGCTTCCGGATCGCCATGATGGGGCTGGACGGGGGCCGCCTGAACATCGGCGCCTGCTCGCTGGGAGGCGCCCAGCGCTGCCTGGACGACGCCATCGGCTACGTTCAGGAGCGCCGCCAGTTCGGCCGCAGCATCGCCGAGTTTCAGAATACCCAGTTCATGCTGGCTGACATGGCCACGGAGCTCGAAGCCGCTCGCGCCCTGCTCTACAAGGCCGCCCAGAAGGTCAGCGAGGACGCGCCGGACAAAACCCCGTTCGCTGCCATGGCAAAGCTGAAGGCCACCGAGGCAGGCTCCCGCATCGTCAACGACGCCCTGCAGCTGCACGGCGGCTACGGCTACCTGATGGACTATCCCGTGGAGCGTTTTGTCAGAGACCTGCGCGTTCACGAGATCCTCGAGGGCACCAGCCAGGTGATGAAGCTGGTGATCGGGCGTTCGCTCGTGAGCTGACGCCCGGTCAGGCTGCCGGGTAGGCGGAGCCGCCGTCGATCTTGAGAATCGCCCCGGTGGTGTAGCTAGAGGCGGCGCTGGCGAAGTACAGGGCCGCGCCCACGACTTCGTCCGCCTCGCCGCCCCGCTGCAGCGGAATGCCCTCCCGGGCACGCTTCTCGAAAGCCTCCATATCCCAGGCCTTGCTGATGTCGGTGAGAAAGGGTCCGGGCATGATGCAGTTGACCCGCACCTTCGGCGCGTAAGCGCGAGCAAGTCCCAAAGTCATGGCGTTGAGGCCGGCCTTTGCCATACCGTAGGGCAGCTCCGTCGGCGTCGGCTGCACCGCGGCGACGCTGCTGACGTTGATGATCGAGCCGCCGTCGCCAGCCGCCATACGCTCGCCGACGAGCGACGACAACCGGAACGGGCCTCGCAGGTTCACCTCCAGCACCTTGTCGTAGAGCGCTTCCGTCACCGCGGTGAGGGATTCGTACAGCGGCGACATGCCGGCGTTGTTGACCAGCACGTCCACCCGACCGAACTCAGCGTAGGCGAGCTCCGCCAGGCGGTCCGCATCTTCCCAGCGCCCGGCATGATAGGCAGCGCCCAGACAGCGCTGCCCGCTCGCTTTGCCGATTTCCCCGGCCGCCGCGTCGCAGGCCTCCTGCTTGCGGCTGGCGATCAACACGCTGGCGCCGGCGGCGGCGAACGCGCGACACATCTCCAGTCCCAGACCCCGGCTGCCGCCCGTAACCACGGCCACCTTGCCGGACAGATCGAAAAGCTCGTTTGCATTCATGGCGTGTTTTCTCCCTCGGCCACCCGACGCAGCGCCTTGTCGATATAGGCGCGGGCCGCGGCGGCATCACCCCAGCCGTTGACCTTCACCCACTTGCCGCGCTCCAGGTCCTTGTAGTGGGCAAAGAAGTGCTCGATGGTATGCACCAACCCCTCCGGCAGGTCGGCGGCCGCCTGCACCCGGTCGTAGATCCTTGCCACCTTCGAGATCGGAACCGCCACGATCTTGGCATCGTCGCCGGCCTCGTCCTCCATCTCCAGCACGCCCACCGCCCGGCAGGTGATGACCGTGCCCGCGATCAGCGGGTGGGGCGTGACCACCATGACGTCCAGCGGGTCGCCGTCGTCGGCCAGGGAGTCCGGCACGTAGCCGTAATTGCACGGGTAGAACATTGCCGTGGCCATGAACCGATCGACGAAGACGGCACCGGAATCCTTGTCCACCTCGTACTTCACCGGGCCGGTGTTGGCGGGAATCTCCACCACCACGTTGATCTCGTCCGGCGCGCGCGCGCCGGGTCCTACGTGCTTCAAACTCATGGGGTCTTCCGCTCCGCTAGTTGACGTTGCGATCCATGCCTTCCCAGTAGGGCTTGCGCAGCTCGCGCTTGAGGATCTTGCCCGACGGGTTGCGCGGCAGCTCGTCGATGAAGTCCACGCTCTTCGGCAGCTTGTAGCGCGCGATGCGCTCCTGGGCAAAGCCGATGATGTCGTCGGCGCTGGCATCGGCACCCGGCTTGAGCACCACGACGGCTTTCACCGCCTCACCCCAGCGCTGGTCGGGAACTCCGATCACGGCCACGTCGGCGATGGCAGGATGTCCGAACAGCGCGCTCTCCACCTCGGCCGGATAGATGTTCTCCGCCCCGGACACGATCATGTCCTTGACCCGATCGTGCACGTAGACATAGCCGTCTTCATCCAGGTAGCCCGCGTCGCCCGTATGTACGAAACCGTCCACCAGGGTCTTCTCGGTGGCCTCGGGCAGGTTCCAGTAGCCCTTCATGTTCACCGGCGAAGCGATGCAGATCTCGCCGACCTGGCGCGGCGGCAGGACCCTGCCCTGCTCATCCACGACCTTGACCGTGATCCCCGGGAACGGCTTGCCGGCGGAACGCATGCGCTCGTTGCCGGCGACGTCGTGATCCTGCGGCGGCAGATAGGTCGCCGAGCCGGTGGTCTCGGTCATGCCGTAGAGCTGCACGAAGCCGCACTGGAACACCTCGATCGCCTCGCGCAGCAGGTCGAGCGGTATCGGCGAAGCCCCGTAGCAGATGTAGCGGACCGTGGCGTAGTCGGTGTTCCGCGACTCCGGGTGCTGTAGCACCATGCGGATGGCAGCCGGTACCAGAAACAGCTTGCTGATGCCGAACCGCTGGATCATCTCGAGGGTCTCGCCGGGATCGAATTCCCGCACAATGATGTTGCGGGCACCCGGCCGCAGGCCCATCAGACCCCAGCCGACGCCGCCGATATGAAAGCTCGGCATGGCCACCAGGTTGACGTCGTTCTCGGTCCACTCGTTGAATGCCATGTCGTCGGCCGGCGGCAGCCGCCAGAGATCGAAGAAGCAGTGCTGGGTCAGCTGCACGCCCTTCGGATGTCCGGTGGTTCCGCTGGTGTACATCTGGATGGCGACGTCGTCGGTGGTGACCGGCACCGCGGGGTCCGCGTCGCTCTGGGCGTCCCGCCAGGCTTCGAAGCTCTGCCAGCTCGCGTGATCGTCGGCCATGGCAACGACACGCTTCAGGGTCGGGACCTGATCGCGGATCTTCTCCACCAGGCCGTAGAAATCCGGTCCGACGAACAGCACTTCGGCGCGACTGTCGTTGAGGATGTAGGCGACTTCCGGCGGGGCCAGCCGCCAGTTGATGCCCACGGACACCGTGTTCGACTTGGCGCAGCCGAACACGACCTCGTAGAAGTGGTCCGAGTTCTTGTCCATGAATCCCACCCGCGCGCCCGGCGCCAGCCCGTCCGCCAGCAGGCCGTTGGCCACCTGACTCGCGTGCCGGTCAAGCTCCGCATAGGAGGTTGAGCGACCCTCGAAAAGCATGGCCTCCTTGTCAGGGCGTTCCCGGGCGTGGAAGCGGGCCAGATCTGCCAGGGTGTCGATCTCGTCCAGCCTCGCCGGAATTCGTCTGCTCATTGTCATGGTCCCCTCGATTGCGAGCGCGGTTTCCGGCGCGCCTCCCGCGCCGCAGCCGCTGCCCCGCGCAGCGGTACCGGGTCAGAACGACCGCGGCATCCCGAGCACGTGCTCGCCGATGTAGCTGAGAATCAGGTTCGTGGAAATCGGCGCGATCTGATAGAGCCGGGTCTCCCGGAACTTGCGCTCGATATGGTACTCCTTGGCGAAGGCGAAGCCGCCGTGGGTCTGCATGCAGACGTCACCGGCCCGCCACGACGCCTCGGACGCCAGCATCTTCGCCATGTTGGCCTCGGCGCCACAGGGGATGCCCGCGTCGAACATCCCCGCGGCCTTGTCCACCATCAGTCCGGCCGCTTCGGTCTCCGCGTAGCAGCGGGCGATGGGAAACTGCACGCCCTGGTTCTGGCCGATGGGCCGACCGAACACCACCCGATCGCTGGCATAGGCCGAAGCCTTGTCGATGAAATAGCGACCGTCGCCGACGCACTCCGCCGCGATGAGAATGCGTTCCGCGTTCATCCCGTCGAGGATCACCTTGAAGCCCGCCCCCTCCTCGCCGAGCAGGTTCTCCCGGGGCACGGCGAGGTCATCGAAGAACAGCTCGCAGGAGTGATGATTGATCATCGATTCGATGGGGCGAACTGTGAGGCCATTGCCGAGCGCCGCGTTGACGTCGACGAGGAATGCAGACAGCCCTTCGGTCTTCTTCTTTACCTGGTCCCGCGGCGTCGTCCGGGCCAGCAGCACCATCAGATCGCTGTGCTCGATGCGGCTGATCCAGACCTTCTGGCCGTTGATCCGATAGACGTCGCCGTCGCGGCGCGCCGTCGTCTTGAGGCTCGTGGTGTCGGTTCCGGTCGTTGGCTCGGTGACACCAAAGCTCTGCAGCCTCAGCTCACCCGCGGCGATGGCCGGCAGGTAGCGGCGCTTCTGTGCCTCGCTGCCGTGGCGCAGCACGGAGCCCATCACGTACATCTGCGCGTGACAGGCACCTGCATGGGCCCCGGAGCGGCAGACTTCCTCCATCACCACGGCCGCCTCGCGCACGCCGAGCCCGGCACCACCGTAGGCTTCCGGAATCAGCACCGTGAGGAAGCCGACCTCGGTGAGCTCGCGCACGAACTCGGTCGGGTAGCCGCGATCGCGGTCCAGCGCCAGCCAGTAGTCTTCGCCGTAGCGGGCGCACAGCTGCCGCACC
>JBFISC010000165.1:0-8090 GCA_041608775.1 Pseudomonadales bacterium
GGCCTCCCTTCGACAGTGCCGGGATACGCGCCCTAGGAAGCCCTGCGGTCTTCGCTCCGGACCGACGCCTCACGATGGACCCTCGCCCGAAGACGGCTCGGACAGCGGCCCGGGTGCCGTCGGTATTCTCGTGGTGCGGTACGGGGGCCGGCTACAAACGGCGATCGCCTCTTCGACCTTGAACCGACCCTCGTAAAGCGCCTTGCCGACGATCGCGCCAGCGATCTCGGGCACGCGGGCGGCGGCGCGCAGGTCGTCGAGCGAGCGCACGCCGCCCGAGAGCAGGGCCGGCAGGCCGGTGAGCCTGGCGAGGCGGCGGGCCAGCTCGAGGTTGGGGCCTTCGAGGGTGCCGTCGCGCTCGACGTCGGTGACCAGCGCCGCCGGGCACGGCAGGCCGCGGAGGCGGGCGGCGGCGTTTTCGAGCGAGACGGGGGCGTCCTCCGTCCAGCCGGCGATGCGCAGCTTGCCGGCGGCGACCTCGAGGGCCGGCACCACGCGCCCGGGAAAGGCGCGCGCGATCATCTCGAAGGCCTGGGGGTCGCGCGCGACGATCGACCCCATCACCACCCGGGCACAGCCGACCTCGAGCGCCCAGACCACCGCGTCCAGGTCGC
Organism: Pseudomonadales bacterium; assembly: GCA_041608775.1. GTDB lineage: Bacteria > Pseudomonadota > Gammaproteobacteria > Pseudomonadales > Azotimanducaceae > UBA7803. The sequence goes on from JBFISC010000165.1 coordinate 615, forward strand.
CCAGGCCGCCGCCGAGCTCGATCTTCGCCCGTGCCCTCTACCAGCGTGTCGACGCCGATTCGCTCGTCGTTACCGTGGATCCCCCGACGGTCTGCCAGAGGGATGACGAAGGGGCCGAAGCCGTAGCTGGCGATGCCCAGATCGCGGAAGAAGTGACTGTCGGTGAACCCGGTGGAGACCCCGGGCACGACCCGGGCAGCCGGCATCCGGCTGGCCACGGTCTCCTCGATCAGCTGGTACAGGGCGGCGTCGGTGCGGCTCACCGCCGGGGTGAATGCCATCAGGGTATCGATGCTGACCTCGGGATCGTTGATGATCGCGGTGAGCTCGGCAATGAAGGCCGTGTGGTCCTGGTCCGGCAGCAGCCGGCAGTCCAGCTCCATGCTCGCCTCGGTGGGCACCACGTTGATCTTGTCGCTGCCTTCCAGCCGGGTGATGGAGCAGGTGTTGCGCAGCAGCGCGTGGGCCCCCGGGTTGGTGAGCTGCAGGTAACGCATGAACTCGTCATCGTGGATGGCGCTGCCGATGTCGGCGTACTGGCCGCGCAGCTCCTCGGGCTGGTACGGCGCCAGGCCCTCGAACAGGCCCTGCACCGCCGGGACCACCCGGGGCGCGAACCGGGTTTCCGCCAGCCGATCGCCGGCCCGCAGCAGCCGGGTCACCGCGGTCGCGGTCTGGGGCGTGGAGCCGTGCCCCGGCTGGCCCTTCGCGGTGGCCCGCAGCCACAGCGGTACTTTCTGGGTGACCTCCACGGTGAACACCACGTCGTCGCCCATGGTGGTGCCGCTGCCGCCTTCGTTCAGCAGAAAGCCCACGTTCCTGAAGATCTCCGGCCGTTCCTCGATGAGCCAGCCCGCCCCGAAGGCGCCGCCGGCCTCCTCGTCGGCGGTGGCGATGAACCAGACGTCCCGGACCAGTGGCCGGCCGCTCGCGTGCAGTGCCAGGAACGCCTGCAGCTGCGCAATCGCGGTGCCCTTCATGTCCAGCGCGCCACGGCCCCAGACGTAGCCGTCGCGGATTTCCCCGGCCAGCGGGTCCACCCGCCAGTAGCGGGGATCTGCGCCTACCACGTCGATGTGATGGAGCAGCACCAGGCCGGGCTCGTCACCACCCGGCAGGCGCGCCCACAGGTTGCCGCGGCCGGGTGCGGATTCGGCGGTCTCATAGGGAATGCCGGCCTGGTCCAGGATGGCTGCCAGGAACGCCACGCCGGCGGACTCGTTGCCGGGCGGGTTGACGGTGTCGACGCGGATGTACTCGGCGAGCCGCTGCGGCGCCCGGGCGGCGAAGTCGTCGGCGCCGACGGCGACGGACGCGCCCAGCAGTGCCGCGGCGATGACGGTGAATATCGGTCTCATGGCGCCTCCTCGGTTGCGGCCAGTGTACCCGCTCGGCCGCCGCGGATCAGGGCGGCGGGCCCGGAGGATGGGCAAGGTGCGGCCTGCAAGGTGCGGCCGGCAAGGTGCGGCCTGCAAGGTGCGGCCTGCAAGGTGCGGCCTGCAAGGTGCGGCCTGCGGCGTCAGGACCGCTGCCGCAGATGCTCCAACTCGTCGAGCAGCTCCAGCGCCAGAGCGATGCCGGGGAGGTTCACGCCCAGATCCTGCTGCAGGCGCACGGCGCGCTGGACCCGGACCACGGCAATGCCGTCGAACTGCCAGCCGTGGGCGGCGCGAGCCCGGGTCCGGCGACGGGGCCCCGGGCGCGGTGTGATGATGCCTTCTTCCACCAGCTCCATCAGGAACTCGGCGTGCACGCCGCATACCCGGCACATGTCGCGCAGGTCCAACCGCAGCTGCTCGTCGAGGAGCTCGGCGTCGATGGGTCGATTGGTTCGGCTCATCAGGCGGCCCTCGGATCGAAGTTCATGGTCTCCGCCATCTGCTGGTAGAGCTTGCGGCGTTCGGCGCTGTCGGCCTTCGGCAGCACGACCTTCAGGGTCACGTACTGGTCCCCCGGAGGCTCTCCGGGCAGGCCGCGGCCCTTCAGCCGCAGCCGGCCGCCGGATTGCGATCCGGCCGGGACCTTGAGCTTCACGCTGCCGCCCAGGGTCGGCACGTTCAGCTCGGCGCCGAGCGCGGCTTCCCAGGGCGTGACCGGCAGCTCGAAGTGAATGTCGCGTCCCTCGGGGCGGAATTGCGGATGGGGCACGAGCCGGAACTCGACGAACAGGTCGCCGGGGTCGCCTCCGCCGACGCCGGGGCTGCCCTGGCCGCGCAGCCGGACCCGCTTGCCGTCGCTGATACCGGAGGGGATCTTCACCCGCAGCCGCTGGGGCTTCCCGCCCGGACGCGGCACGGTGATCTCGACGCTGTCGCGGCGGAACGCTTCTTCCAGGGTGATGCCCACCCGGGCATGCTCGTCGGCGCCCTTGAAGCCGCCGGCGCGGCGTCCGGCGCGGCTGAAGTCGGTGCCGAAGTCGCGGCCGCCGAACAGCGTCTCGAAGAAGTCGCTGAAGCCGCCGTCGTGGCCGGTGAAGCCGCCGCCGCCGAAGGAGAACTGCTGCTCCCAGTCCGGCGGTGGGCGGAAGTTCTGATGGTCCTGCCAGTTGGCGCCGAGCGCGTCGTAGGCCGCGCGCTTTTCGGGATCGGAGAGCACCTCGTAGGCCTCGCCCACTTCCTTGAACTTCTCTTCGGCGTCGGGCTCCCGGTTGACGTCCGGGTGATACTTGCGCGCCAGCTTGCGGTACGCCTTCTTGATGTCGGCGGCGCTGGCTTTGCGGTCGACGCCGAGCACCGCGTAGTAGTCACGATATTCCATGCATGATCCCGAGTTCGCTGGTCCCGCTGCGGCTCACACCGGCGCGTTCGCGGTCCGCGTCGGTCCGCGCTGTTTGTAGATGTGAGGGCAGCTGCGGAACATTCAATGGCTGGTAGCGTCGCCGACCTCGGCAGCCGGCTCCGCCGGCGCTTCGGGTCGCGTCTCGGCTGCCGGCGTCATCGCGCGCAGGCGGCGGGTCGCCTTGGTGATCTGTTCGGCCAGGTGCAGGGCCGCGCGCATGCCTTCCAACGCGTCGTTGAGCCGTTCCAGGGGCAGCTGCCGGCGGCTTGCGGCCTCCAGCAGCACCGTCTTCAGCCCGTGCCAGCTGTGTTCGAGGTCGGTGTAGCCCGCGTCGATCTTTGCGGCCTCGGCGTCGTCGGCGCCGGGGTCGCAGCGGGCAATCTGCGCCGCCACGGCTGCCCGGTAGGAGGAAATGGTTGGCAGCACCGGCTCCCGACTGATGGCGGCGACGTCGGGCCGATGGCGGTCGATGGCTTCGGCGAGCCCGGTGACGTCATCGAGGTAGTTGGTCACCCGCAGTGCCAGCGGCAGCGCCGTCGCCAGGTCGGCGGGCAGCCGGCTCGCCTCCAGGTTGGTGACGAAGCCGTCGATGGCGGTCAGCAGCCCGCGCAGCCCGTGGCGCTGTTCCCGGGCCGACTCCGGGGTGGCCCCTTCCATGCTCATGGCGGCCAGCGCCGTGTCCCGGGCCAGGGCGATGGCCCGCGCCAGTTCCAGCTTCAGCGCTTCCATGGCCAGGGACGGGGTGGCCAGGGTGGTCCGGTCGAGGAATTGCGGGCGCGCCAGGGTCTCCTCCCGGGTGACGAAGCGGCGGCTGAGGAACGCGGCGAGACGTCTGGTCAGCGGCAGCATCAGCGCCACACCGAGCAGGTTGAACACGGTGTGGAAAAGCGCCAGGGTCGCCGCCGGGGCCTCCGGCAGGCCGATGACGGTGCGCGCGTATTCGGTCACCCAGAGCATGCCGGGCAGCAGGGCCAGCGCGATCACGCCGGTGAACACATTGAACAGCACGTGAGCGGCCGCCACCCGGCGGGCGTTCGCCGTCGCGCCGATGGTGGCCAGCGCCGCGGTGGACGTCGTGCCGACGTTGGCGCCGATGACCATCGCGGCTGCCGCGTTCAGGCCCAGCGCGCCACCGCTGGCAGCGGTGAGGGTCAGAGCGATGGCGGCGCTGGAGGACTGGGTCACCACCGTCATCGCGAACCCCAGCGCCACGTAAAGTGCCACCCCCAGCCCGCCCTGGGGTGCGAAGGAGGCCACGTCCACCATCCCGGCGAAGCCTTCGAAGGCAGAGCGCAGCACGTCGATGCCAACGAAGAACAAGCCGAACCCGGCCGCCGCCTCACCCACGGCGCCGAGGCGGGTCGAGGTGCCGAACAGGCGGCCCAGCATGCCAAGGCCGATCAGCGGCAGGGCCAGCGCTTCGAGCTTGAAGCCGAAGCCCACCGTGGCGACCAGCCAGCCGGTCATGGTGGTGCCGATGTTGGCACCGTAGACCACCCCCAGGGACTGTCCGAGGTTGAGCAGGCCGGCGTTGACGAAGCCGATGGTGGCGACGGTGACGGCGCTGGAGGACTGCACCACGGCCGTGACCAGCATCCCGGACCCCACCCCGCGCAGCGGGGTGCCGGTGTATTTGCCCAGAATGTCCTTGAGGGTGTCGCGGGCGGCCAGCTTGAGACCGTCCGTGATCATGGTGACCGCGAGCAGGAACAGCCCCAGCCCGCCGAGCAGCGTGCCGCCGATCAGCAGCATGCGGAACGTCCGGCCGCTGCAATTGGATGCGGGCCCCAGAACACCACGAAGGAACTATCCTCAGGCATAATTCACCGCCCCGATTCTAACCACATCCGTCGAAGATCCCCCATGACGCATACCCTGGGTCGAGTGAGCACGCTGCTGCTCGCGGTCGCCATACTCCTCACCGGCCATGGTCTGCAGCTGAGTCTGCTGCCGATGCGCGCGGAAGCGCTGGGCTGGAGCACCAGCGCCATCGGCTTCACCGGTTCCTCGTATTTCCTCGGCTTCGTCGTCGGCTGTCTGGTAATTCCCTCGGTGGTCGCCAAGGTGCACCACATCCGCACCTTCATGGTGATGGCGTCCGTCGCCACGGTGGTGATTCTGGCCCTCGGCCTGTTCGACCGGGTCTGGGTGTGGCTGATGCTGCGGTTCGCCACGGGTTTCGCCTTCGCCGGCATGTACATGGTGATCGAGAGCTGGCTGAGCGAGGCGGCGCCGGCCAACCGCCGTGGCACCGTGCTCGCCGTTTACTCCATGATCTCGCTGCTCGCGATGATGGTGGGCCAGAGCTTTCTCGGCCTGGCCCCACCTGTGGATCTCAGGTTGGTGATGGCGGCGGCGTTCATCATGGGGCTCGCGATCATTCCCATCGGTCTGACCCAGATGGCGGCGCCCCAGTCCATCCCGGCGGCACGGTTCTCGCCCCGGGTCCTGGGTCGCGCATCCCGGGTCGCCGTCGTCTGCGTGTTCTGTGGCGGCCTGGTCACGGGGGCGTTCTGGTCGGTGGGCCCGCTGGTGGGCCGGGCGTTCGGCCTCGACGGTGCCGGCATCGGCCTGATGATGGCCGTGACCATCACCGGCGGCGCGCTGGCCCAGTTCCCCGCGGGGCGGCTCTCGGATCACATGGACCGGCGCATGGTCATCGCCGGCATGTTCACCGTCGGGGTGCTGTTCTGCGTGGCGGGCTGGTGGCTGGCGTCGGGCAGCACGACGATGCTGTACGTGGTGATGTTCTTCTTCGGCGCCACCACCATGCCGATCTACGCGCTGTGTATCGTCACCGCGGCGGACAACACCGACATGCCGCTGATCCAGATCGCCAGCGGCATCTTGATCATGAACAGCCTGGGTTCCATCCTTGGCCCCATGCTGGTTTCGCCGCTGATGGCGGGCCTCGGCGGCGAGGGTTTCTTCCTGTTCGCCGTCTTCGGCCTGGCGCTGGGCGCGGCGTGGGCGTTCTACCGGGTGGCGGTGGTGGAGCGGCCGAGTCATCATGAGCAGAAGTTCGTGGCGCTGCCCCGGACCTCGTTCGTTGCGGGCGAGCTTGCCGGTCCGGAGCATGTGCCGCCCTTGGACAGCGCGGAGACTGAGCATGCCGCGAAGCGAGCGCGAGATCTTTAACGACCACGTCACGGTGCTGGTACGCCAGCTGGGGCTCGAACTCGAAGATCTGTCCCGCGGAAACCGCGAGCGGCTGCTGCAGCAGGCGCGCCGGCGGCATGTCAACGATCACGAAGCGGCGCTGCTTCTCGTCTATGACCATCTGCCGGCGCTTCTCGACGAGGACGTGGAGCGCGCCCGGGTGCTGATCGACAGGCTGGCGCTGATAGCCGGCGAGTGGTGCGAGGAGGATCTCGTGGACGGTCGCGTCACGGCACCGCTCGATCGGGAAGCGCGGGTCCGGCTGCGTCGCGCCGAGCGTTGAGCGTCCGACGCTGCCGCCGTCGCCCCGCGGCTACCAGACCGGATAGACGATGATGTCGATGCGCCGGTTGCGGGTCCGCCCCTCCGGGGTTTCGTTGTTCGCCACCGGCTGGCTCTCGCCGTAGCCGAGGGCCTGGACGTTCGCCGGCGACAGCGGCGAGTTGGCCAGCAGGTACTGCAGCACCGCGTCGGCCCGGGCCTGGGACAGGGACTGGTTGGAGGCATCGGAGCCGAACGAGTCCGTATGCCCTTCGATCACCAGGTTCGCTTGCGGAAACTCCGCCAGAGCGCGCTGAACCGTCGCGAGGATGGCGCTGTGCTCGCCGGTCAGCTGGGCGCTGCCGCTGGCGAAGCTGAGGCCGATGAGCCGCAGGATCACGCTGTCCGAACGCCGCAGCACGATCGCCTCGTCGGGCTGGAACATCGCCTCCACCCGCTCGAACCGCTCCCGCTGCCGCTCCCGCTTCGCCAGCGCCTCGTTGACCCGTTGCAGGCTCTGGGACTGGCCGCCGACCTCGATCTCGAGCGAGGCGATCTGCGCGTCCCGGTCGGCCACCGCCTGCTCCAGAAAGTCGATGTCCGCATTCAGGGTGGCGATGGCCTCGGAGAGCTTGCCGATCGCCTCCTCGTACCCCGAGTCGAAGTACACGGGCACGTCGAGCTGGTCCGCCAGCTTGCTGATGCCGGCCTCCCAATCCAGCAGCACTCGCTCCAGGGTGGTGTCGTCGTCGTAGATGCTGCGCTGCAGACGGGAGACGTAGATCGCGTGATTCGCCAGATGCTCGGCGAGCTGGGCCAGGTTGCGCGGCCGGTCGGTGTCGTAGCGATTCACGGTCAGCGCCTTCTCGGCCTCCGCCAGCAGCTCGCTGGCGCGTTTGAACGAGATCGGCGCGTAGCGCCTGGCCCGCAGGTCTTCGGCCGTTTCCAGCAGCGTGCGGGTCTCGCTCAGATAGTTGGCCTTGATGGCCGCCAGCTCCGCCTCCCGGTACTGGGCCTCGGCGTCGGCCGCCCTGCGATCGGCACTGGATTCGCGCCCGCGCTGGAGGCGCGCGGCCGCCTCCGTCAGGGCCTCCTCCGCGTCGCGCCAGAGCTCCGCGGCGTAACGTTCCGACTCCGCGCTCTCGGCGTCGGCGCGTGCCTCCAGCGCGGCCGGGAAGCGCGCGGCGGCAGCGCTTGCGGCGGCGGCCGCCTCGGTGAAGTGCTCGTAGGCACGGCTCAGATTGCGCTGAATGGTCTCGATGCCACCGCCCGAGGCCA
>JBFISC010000166.1:0-8089 GCA_041608775.1 Pseudomonadales bacterium
CCCGACGGCGCTCCCGGATCGGGCGCAGGGTCCGGTGGGGGCTCCGCAGCCGGCGGCGCCCCCGGATCGGGCGCAGGGTCCGGTGGGGGCTCCGCCGCCGGCGGCGGCACGGGGTCGGGCGCCGCCTGGGGTGCGGACGGCGGCACCGCCCGGTCCGCGGAGCCGCCACCGCCGCCACCGCCGCAACCGGCAGCCACGACGAGGAGAAAGACGACGAATCCACGACCGCGGATACGTGCTGCAGGCATGCAATCCTCCACCGCTGCTCGATCTTCCCTGGCCCGGCCCCCCAGGCCGGAATCCGTCGAGGACAGCGAATAGGCGAAGTGTAACAGAATTGCATGCGCCGCCTGCAGTGGGAAGTTCATCCCCGGCGGATCTGCGGAGCAGGGAAGGCAGCATGACCAGGGCCGCCCGGCTTATCGCCGCGGCCCCGGCCCGGCGGCTCAGTCGACGACCTTGACCACCTCGTTGGAGTAAGCGCTCTCGTTGCCGTCCGCGTCCACGGCCGTCATGGCGAAGTAGTACTGGCCCGAACTCAGGGTCAACGCGTAGCTGTCCGCACCCGGCTCGGTGACCTCTACAGACTCCGTGTAGCTGCGGCTGGTATCGCCGTAGTAGATCCGGTAGCCGCCGAGATCGGTGAGCGGCGTGCCGTCGACGTTCTCGGTCGGCGCCTGCCAGGCCAGCGTGACCGCGCCGTTCACCGCGACCGAGATCATGGCGACACCGGTGCCCCCGGCCCCGCTGCAGCTGAGCGAGAACGTGGTCTGACGGTTCAGCGCGCCGCTGCTGGCACTGCCGCTGGTCTCCCGGGCACCGCTCCAGCCGCCGCTGGCGCTGCAGCTGTCGGCGTTGCTCGAGCTCCAGCTCAGCTGGGTGGCCGTGCCATCTGCCACGACCAGGTCGGCGGCCTGCAGCGACACCGTGGGCACCGGTACGGGATCCGGATCCGGCTCGGGAACCGGGTCAGGCTCCGGCAGCGGATCGGGCTCGGGAACCGGGTCGGGCTCCGGCAGCGGCTCGGGAACCGGGTCGGGCTCCGGCAGCGGGTCGGGCTGGGGAACCGGCTCCGGCTCAGGTAGCGGGTCAGGCTCTGGCAGCGGCTCCGGCTCGGGAACCGGAACACCGTCCACCATCACCACCACCGCACGCCGGGTGGTGCCGCCGAGCCCGGCGCACGCCAGCTCGAACACGGTGCTTCGCTCCAGGCTGCCGGTGGACCGGACGCCTTCCAGCGCCACCCCGCCGTCCCAGCCGCCGCCGGCGACGCAGACCTCGGCATCGCTGCTGGCCCAGGAGAGCCGGGTGGACTCACCGGCGGCCACGCTGGTCCGCTCCGCGGCGAACGACAGCATCGGCGCCGGCGCGGAATCGCGGCGTTCCCTGCGCTCGATCAGCACCGCCAGCTCGGACTCATCGGCAAACGCCAGGTTGTCGGTGTAGGCCCGCAGGTCCGTCTGAACCGCCGGCGTCAGCGCGGCCTGCACCCGCGCGCTGACATCACTCGTCGGCGCGCCGTCCAGCGCCACCGCGAGTTCCGCCAGCTCGTCGCTGGCCAGCGTCTCGAGGAACACCCCCAGCAGCGCCAGCGTCTGATCGCGGCCATCGGCCGTCACCGGCACGGAGGCCACGGACGGATCGGCCAGCTCCGGCATGATCGAGCGGATCGAGTCGTCCATGGCCGTCATCGCCGGCAGGTCGTCCACCTCCAGCCGCCGTGCCAGGGTTTCCAGCCGAACCCCGAGTTCCGCACCCTTGAAGATCGTAAGCAGCCGGGGATCCAGGGTGGCGCCCTCGGGGGTCTGCGGTCGCCCTGCCAGCTCGCAGGCGACCTGCGCGAGGATGGCGTCGCCATCCAGCTCGGTCCCCGTCGCTGCCAGCGCCCGGACGGTACGGCGCACGGTCTCCCCGACGGCTTCGTTGGCCAGGACCACGGCCTCGACGGTGGCTGCATCCACCGGGTCGCCTATCGGATCCGGCACCAGACTGCGGTCCAGGCCCATGCTCAGCTGTCCGAACACCTGCTGCCAGGCGCGATCCAGCGATTCCCCGGTGAGCCCGTCCGCGCTGCACTCGGCGGCCAGCACTGCCAGGGTGCCGAGCGGCGTCAGGTTGACGGTGATCTCTCCGTCCTCCAGAGCCGCGCCCACCAGCGTGAAATCCAGTTCCCGACCGGTCACCAGGTCGGTGCCGCCGGCGGCGGTGATCCGCACCGGCAGCGCCAGGCCTTCCGGCAACGAGATCTGGTAACTGGCCTCGGCGTCGCTGGTCTGCTGCTCGATGACCTCCCCGTCCGCATCGGTGACGGTGATCTCCGCGCCCACCGCCGGCCCGTCGCCGACGCTGCCGCTGAGGTTGATGGCTTCGACCCGATTCGGCTCGCTGGTACCGGAACAACCGGCCAGGAGAACGGCAAGGAGGACTGGGAATCCAAGACCAATGCGCGGGAAGGCCATGACAAACCTCAAAACTGCGAGTCTGTTGGGATCGCGCGACGCCCGGCTTGGGCAGCGCGCTCCTGTGTCTGTAAGAGGATTGTAAAAATCGTGTAGGGAATTCCCGTGACCCGGTTGGCACTCGCCGGAGCAGCGTTGGAGTTCGTGACGGGCGTCTCGAATTCCGGGCCGATTTCCCTTGCCGGCGAGCGGCAGAACATTCGGGTTCGTCTACCAGGGGTGCCAACCCGCAGCGACTTCCGCAGGTGTTTCCCGTAAGAATTCCCCAGGCCGTTCCCGTAAGATGCCGCTCATGGCGTCTGGCTCGAAGCGGGTAATCCTGGCGGCTCTGGTCGGCAACTCGCTGATCGCCGTCACCAAGTTCATCGCCGCCGGCATGACCGGCAGTTCGGCGATGCTGTCCGAAGGCATCCACTCCGTAGTCGATACCGGCAACCAGGTCCTGCTGCTCCACGGCCTGCGGCGCGCCGCAAGGCCCCCGGACCGGCGCTTTCCGTTCGGCCACGGCAAGGAGGTGTATTTCTGGAGCTTCGTGGTGGCGATCATGATCTTCGCCGTCGGCTCCGGGATCTCCATCTACGAGGGCGTGCAGCACCTGCTGCACCCGGAGCCGATGCGTAACGTGACGGTGAACTACGTGGTCCTGGCCCTGGCCATCGTGTTCGAGGGTGTCGCCTGGTACTTCGCCTTCGTCGAGTTCAACAAGGCGCGTGGCCCGTGGGGCTACGTAGAGGCGGTCCAGCGCGGCAAGGACCCCACTCTGTTCGTGGTGCTGTTCGAGGACTCCGCCGCCATGGCCGGCCTGGTGGTGGCTCTGGTCGGCGTGCTGCTCACCGACGTTACCGGCCTGGCCGTCTTCGACGGCGCAGCGTCGGTGATCATCGGGGTGATTCTCGGCGCCACCGCCGCCTGGCTGGCGCACGAAACCAAAGGCCTGCTGATCGGTGAAGCTGCCAACCAGCGGGTCGTGGAGCGCATCCGGGAACTCGTTGCCATGGCCCCCGGTGTCGAGCACGTCAACGAAGTGCTGAGCATGCACATGGGACCGGAGTTCATCCTGCTCAACGTCTCGGTGAAATTCGACAGCGTGGCAACGGCAACGGACATCGAGGGCGCGGTGGCACGACTCGATCGGGGGATCAAGGCGGAGTTTCCGGAAGTGAAGCGAATCTTCGTCGAAGCGGAGGCGCGCGCCAGGGCATGACCGTCGAGATCGCCCTGGTGTTCGCCATCGTGGCCGCCGCGCTCTATCTGTTCGCGACGGAAAAGCTGCCGCTGGATGTCACCGCATTGCTGATCCTGGTGACGGTGATGGCCGTGCCGATCCTGTTCCACTCGTCGTGGCTGGTGGCCCGGGGCATCGATCTCAGGGCGGCGTTTCCCACCGTGGCGGAAGGGCTGTCCGGGTTTTCGAGCCCGGCCACCATCACGGTGCTGTGCATGTTCATCCTGTCCACCGGCGTGCAGCGCTCAGGGCTGCTGCATCTGGTCGGGCGGCGGCTGTTTCCGCTGATGGCCGGCTCGGAGCTGCAGCGGATTCTGGTGATCGCCGCGCTGGTCGGGCCGATCTCGGGCTTCATCAACAACACCGCCGCCGTGGCCATGGCGATACCCATGCTGCTCGACATGGCGCGGCGCTCGGGTTCTCCCGCGGCGCGCATGCTGCTGCCGGTGAGCTTCTTCGGCATGCTCGGCGGCACCCTGACGCTGATCGGCACCTCGACCAACATCCTGGCTTCGTCGATCCTCGCGGACACGGACGAGTTCGCCCGCGAGATCGGCATGTTCGAGTTCACCCACCTCGGCCTCATCGTGCTCGGCACCGGGCTGCTCTACTTCGTGACCATCGGCCGCTGGCTCATGCCGGCAAAGGACGCCGCCAGCATCGGTCAGGACGAGGCCGAGCGGTTCGTGGTCGAGCTGGGGGTGCCCGCGACCAGCCCGCTGGTGGGGAAGACCCTCGAGCAATCCGAGTTCAGCGCCGCCACCGGGGTGACGGTCGTCAAGCTGGTGCGTGGCGGCCAGGTACGCATCAAGGCCGCCGCCGACACCCCCATCGAAGCAGACGACATCATCATGGTCCGGGCCACGGCCCGACAGATTCTCGATCTGATCAAGGGCGAGCGGGTCCAGGTGCTGTCGGAATTCGGCGACTCGCGACGGGTGCGCAGCGACGGCCATCTGGTTCCGGTGCTGCTGCGCAACCGGAACCTGTTCACCGGGCGCAGCGCCGCTGCCGTGGACTTCTGGAAGCGCTACCGGGCCAGGCTGATCGGCCTCGACACCGACCGGGTGGCCAGCCGCCGGCTGCAGGACGAGAAGCTCCATGTCGGCGAGGTGGCGCTGCTGGAGATCTCGGCCACCGCCCTGGGGAGCCTGCGCAAGCATCCGGACGTGGTGGTGCTCAGAGAGCACGAGGACGAGTTCGAGCGTCGCCGCATGTGGCAGGTGGGCGGGATCGTGCTCGCCGTCATTCTCGGCGCCGCGCTGACGCCGCTGCCCATCGTGGTCACGGCGGTGGCCGGGGTGATCGCCATGGCCATCTGCGGCTGCATCGCCCGGGAGGATATGTACACCGGCGTGTCCTGGGACGTGATCTTCCTGCTCGCCGGCGTGATCCCCCTCGGGGTGGCGATGACCAAATCCGGAGCCGCTGACTGGATCGCGGGGATGATCGCCACCCAGGCGTTGGGCTGGCACCCGCTGATGATCCTGCTGGCGCTCTACGCGGTGACCACCCTGCTCACCGAGGTGGTGAGCAACAACGCCGCGGTAGTCATTCTGGTGCCGGTTGCATTGTCCATCGCCGACGCGCTGAGCCTGACCCCGTTCTCCCTGGTGCTGGTCGTCATGTTCGCGGCTTCCACCAGTTTCCTCTCGCCGGTGGGGTATCAGACCAACACCATGATCTACGGCACCGGCGTGTACCGCTTCACCGACTTCGTTAAGGTCGGCGCCCCGCTGAATACGCTGCTGATGGTGGTCACCTGCGTTTCCATCTACCTGCTCTGGCCTCTCTGAGCGACGACCGGCACTGCCGGGTGGGCTTCGCGCCGGCAACCGGGCATCATTGTCGCTCCGATGCATCCCACCGAGATCCGTGCCGTGACCACCGAGCGCGTCGCCTTTGCTCAGGTCTTTGCTTTCGTCTGGGGCTACTGGCGCCAGTTCCCGGTCCGCTTCGGGCTGATCTGCGGCGGCGTGCTGGCCGCCGTGTACCTCGAGATCCAGATTCCCGCACGCTCGGCCGAGCTGGTCATGTCCATCGAGCGCTTCGGCGCCGGGGCCGGGCCGCTGGCCTCCGCCTGGGATGCGGCCTGGTGGCTCCTCGGCACCTTCGCCCTGATGTTCAGCGTTCGCCAGCTGTACCTGCGGATCTGGGTACGATTCGCCGCTGACGTCATGCGGCGCATGGTTGCCGATGGCTTCCGCCGGGTGCAGCGATTCTCCTCGGACTGGCACGCGAACCACTTCGCCGGCGCCACCGTGCGCAAGGTCTCCCGCGGGATGTGGGCTTACGATGCCTTCGCCGACACCACCGTGGTGGACCTCGGCCCTGCGGTGATTACCCTGGTGGGCTTCTCCGTCGCCATGTTCCTGCGCGAGCCCACGCTGGGACTGTATTTCGCCGCCGCGGTCAGCGCCTTCATCGGCGTCAGCATCTGGCTCTCCCTCGGCTACGTGGCTCCGGCCAACCAGGCGTCCAACGACGCCGACACCAGCCTTGGCGGGGCGCTGGCGGACGCCGTGACCTGCAACACCGTAGTGAAATCGTTCGGCGCCGAGCACCGCGAGGATGCCAGGCTCGACGACGTTGCCGCCCATTGGCAGGCGCGGGCGCGAGTCGCCTGGCGGCGCAGCATGGACGCCGGCGCGGTGCAGTCGCTGATGATCGTCGCCCTGCTCGGCGGGCTGCTGGCCATCGTGCTGTCACTGGCGGACAGCGGCAACGCGCGGCTGGGAGACCTCATCTATGTCCTCACCACCTACTTCATCATCAACGGCAACCTGCGCAACATCGGCTCCCAGGTACGCACCCTGCAGCGCGCGGCCAACGAGCTGGACGATCTGGTGGAGATCGCGCACACCCCACCCCAGGTAGCGGACCTGGCGGACGCCACGGCGCTGCAGCCGACCCGGGGCGAGATCCGCTTCGAGCGGGTGACCTTCACCTATGCGAACCAGCCGGGGCCCGTGCTCGAGCGCTTCGAGCTGCGGATTGCGCCCGGCGAGAAGGTGGCGCTGGTGGGAGAGTCAGGCGCCGGCAAGACCACTCTGGTCAAGCTGCTGCAGCGGCTCTACGACGTGGACGACGGCCGGATCCTGATCGACGGCCACGACATCGCCCGGGTGACCCAGGAGAGCCTGCGGCGGGCCATCTCGCTGGTGCCCCAGGACCCGATCCTGTTTCACCGCACGCTGCGCGAAAATATCCGCTACGGCCGACCCGAGGCCGGCTTCGACGAGGTGGTGACGGCAGCGAAGAAGGCCCACGCCCACGAGTTCATCCAGCGCCTGGCCGATGGCTACGACACCCTGGTGGGAGAGCGGGGCATCAAGCTCTCCGGCGGTGAGCGTCAGCGGGTCGCCATTGCCAGGGCGATTCTCGCCGATGCGCCGATTCTGGTGCTCGACGAGGCTACCTCGAGCCTCGATTCCATCACCGAGCATTACATTCAGGATGCCATCGCCGCGCTGATGCAGAACCGCACCGCGATTCTGATCGCCCACCGCCTCTCCACGGTGCGTCAGTGCGATCGGATCCTGGTGTTCGACCGTGGCCGGGTGGTGGAAGAAGGCACCCACGACGTGCTCATGGGCCGGCCCCGGGGCGTCTACCGGGGTCTGTTCGACATGCAGTCGCTCGGGTTCGTCGATACCGCGGTCGCGCGCGTCTGATCCCGGGCGGCACCGCCCCCGGGTCGCTAGACCCGCAGCGGGTCCGCGACTCGATCCGAGTGGCCCTCGATGTCGTGGGTCATGATCACCAGATCGCGCAGCCGCCCGGACCGGTCCTCCACGTAGTCGGCCAGCACGGCCTCCGGAATGAAGCCCAGGCGTCGGAACGCAGCCTGAGCGCCATGCTGATCCGACGTCATGTTGGCCACCAGCTTGGCGAGCCCCAGACCCCGGGCGATGTCGAAGATGCGCGAGGTGAGCACCCGCCCCAGGCCTTTGCCGCGGTAGCTCGGGCTGACGTTGACCCGGAGCTCGCCGACCCGACGGGTCCAGGGTGCGGTGTTGCGGTGCACGGTCGCGTAGCCGACCAGGCCGCCGTCGTCGTAGGCGACCAGGCTGGTGGAAACCCCGGCCTGAACGTTGCGCAGCCAGTCGTCCACCACCGCCGGCTGGGTCAGGTCCACGCGCAGAAACAGCAGGTCTTCCTGGGGCAGGTTGCGCGCGAACGCCAGCACGGCTTCGCGATCCGCCGCGGTCATCAAGCGCAGCTCCACCGTGGGCCCTTCGGGAAGGGTCACGGACTTGGGATACTGTTCGGCCAGCGTTTCGGTGGGCATGGTGTTCTCCGTTCGGTCTAGGATGCCAGCTGTTCGACCCGCTCCAGGGCCTCCGCGTGCAGCTCTTCGAAGGCGTCGTCCGCAGCGCCGGCGATGACCTCGAGGTCCGGCAGC
>JBFISC010000167.1:0-8071 GCA_041608775.1 Pseudomonadales bacterium
CACCGCCGACGATGGCAATGTCAAATCGTCTGTGCATGGGATTGCTGCCTGCCCCCCCTCAATCCGCCATCAGCGCTTCGATTTCGGCAGTGGTCTTGGGCACGCGTTCGGTGAGGATCTCGGGATCGCCGCGCGTCACCGCGACGTTGTCCTCGATGCGGATGCCGAGGCCGCGCCAGCGCGGGGGCAGGTGGGCCGTCGCCTCGCCCGGCGGCAGATAGATGCCGGGCTCGATGGTGAGCACCATGCCCCGTTCCAGCGCCCGCGACTCGCCCTCCACCCGGTAGTCGCCGACGTCGTGGACGTCGCTGCCGAGCCAGTGGGAGGTGTTGTGGGGGCAGAAGCTGCGGTAGGACTCCTGCTCGATGATCTCCGTCGCGTCACCGCGCAGCAGCTTCAGCTGCAGCAGCCCGTCCACCATCACCCGCACAGCCGCCTCATGAGGCGCTTTGAACCGGGCACCAGGCCGGCAGGCGTCAATGGCCGCCCGATTGGCCTCCAGCACCACTTCGGAAAGAGCCTGCTGGCTGCGGTTGAAGCGCCCGCCGACCGGAAACGTGCGGGTCACATCGGCAGCGTAGTGCTGGTACTCGCAACCGGCGTCAATGAGTACCAGGTCGTTCTTCTTCAGCACGGCGCCGTTGTTCGTGTAGTGCAGCACGCAGGCATTGGGCCCGGTCCCGACGATGCTGGGGTAAGCGGGCGCCCGGGCGCCCTGACTGAGAAACTCGTGCATGAGCTCGGCCTCCAGGGCCAGCTCGGTCATGCCCGGCCGGCACGCCGCCATGGCGCGGCGATGGGCCCTGCAGGTGATCCGCGCTGCTTCGCGCATGACCCGGATCTCTGCCGCCGACTTGTAAAGACGCAGCTCGTGCAGCAGATGCTTGAGCGCCACGAACTCCCCCGGCGGCACCGCACCGCCAGCCTCCCGGGCGCGGATGGAGTTCACCCAGTGCAGCACCTTGTTGTCGAAGTCCGGGTACTCACCGAGGGTGATGTAGATGCGCTCACGGCCTTCGAGCATGCCGGGCAGAATCTCGTCCATGTCGGCGATCGGGAACGCGTCATCCAGATCGAGCTGCTCCACGGCCCGCTCCGGACCCAGCCGCTCACCGTCATAGCGCTCCCGGCGGCGGTCACGGTCACGGCAGAACAGAATCACCTCGCCGTGCTCGCGGCCCGGCGCCAGCACCAGCACCGCGTCGGGCTCGGTGAAGCCGGTGAGATAGAGGAAGTCGCTGTCCTGGCGAAACAGATACTCGGTGTCGCGATTGCGCAGCCGGACCGGCGCGGCGGGCACGACCGCCACGGCGCCCGGCGTCATCATGCTCATCAGCGCCGCCCGGCGACGGCGGTACTCAGCCGGCCGGATCTTCTGGCTCATGTTCGAAACTGGTCATGATCAGCAGCGCGCCAACCTTCACGAACTCCTCCAGCTCGGCGAGATCCGCCTCCGCGGTGTCGTCGGCAGCCCCGCCGGCCTCGACCTGGGCAATGGCAGCGAGGTCGCGGATGATTTCCCGCACCTCGTCGGGACACTCCGCAAGGCTGCCGGTGCCGCGCCTGGCCAGCCCTGCCGCCAACCCGGCCAGGAAGCCGCTGCACCACTGGGCGAGGGCCTCCAGACGCCCATCCAGCGGCGTGTCGTCCGCCGGCAGCAGCGGCGCGAAGCGCAGATCCTCGGCACGCAGATCCGAGATGCTGGCACCGACAAATGCTTCCACGGTCTGCTGGTCGGTGAGCGCATCCTCCCCGACCAGGTCGATGAGATCGAGTAGCGGCAGCGCCTCGCCGTGGCAGACACCGAGCCCACACACGGCGCCGTGCAGCTCGGCCACCGGCAGCTGAGGCGCCGCGTTGAGGGCGAGGGCGGTGAGATCGGTCATCGGGAGCGTGGGGCCCGGATCCGGAACGAGCCGGTATGCTACCAGAACGCTCCCCGGCGTCGGCTTCACATGCCCAGCCATTCAGCGCACACTAGCCGCGGGGAAAATTCGTCAGGTCTCCTTATGCCTAGTCGCGAGACGCCGAGCCCGGAGTGGGCTGCGCTGGATAGAAAGGTCACCGAACTCATCGAGCTGTGCGCCGTGCTGAGTCGGGAAAACCGGGCCCTGCGCGCCCAGCAGCAGAACTGGACCACCGAGCGCGCCAAGCTGATCGAGAAGAACGAGCTGGCCAAGAGCCGCGTGGAATCCATGATCACCCGATTGAAAGCCCTCGAGCAGGATTGAGCCAGCCATGTCCGAACCCACCACCGTAAGCGTGAAGATCCTCGACAAGGAGTACCAGGTCGCCTGCCAGCAGGACGAAGTGGATGCGCTGACCTTGTCAGCCCGTTACCTGGATCAGCAGATGCGCCACATCCGGGAGTCGGGAAAGGTGTTCGGGCTCGATCGGATCGCCGTGATGACCGCCCTCAACCTCGCCAACGAGCTGCTGCAGAAACGCCATGCCGTCGACGACGTGCAGCGCGAAGCAGACGCCATGGTCAAGCAGCTGACGAACCGCATCGGCGACGCGCTGGCGGAGCACAAGCAGCTCGGGCTGTCCTGACGTACGAGCCGCAGCCCCGGGCCGCGGGGAACGCACGACGGCGTGATGCGACCGTCGAAAACCACACGGTGTCAAGACCCGGACCCACGCAGGATTCGCTATACTTCGAGGGTCTCCTGGGATGTGCGCCAGTTGGTAGTCGTCCTTGAGCCGTTAGAAACCACCCAGGGGGCCAACGTCGAGTGTCTGTGTGCAAGCCCGACGCCGTCGTGCCTCGAGGAGGCGCAAGCGGGTTGGGAAGCCTGTGGCCTCGTTCGACGGTCCCCGCTCTGAACCAAACGGTTCAGGGCCATACCGACAGCGGCATCTTGGGAGATCTTTCGTTACAGCCTGCATCCCATCGAAGCCGCCATGCCGCTCCATCAGCAACCTCAGGCCCCCCCGCGCCAGCCGGCAAACGGTGAGCGCCGCGAGCTGCGCCGCTACTACCGGTCGCTGCGCAAAGCTCTCAACGCCGAGTCCCAGGTCCGGCACGCCGCAGCCGTGGCGCGACACTACTTCGCCAGGGGACTGCAGCTGCGGGGCCACACCATCGGCGCCTACGTGGCCAACGACGGCGAGCTCGACCCGCTGCCGCTGGTGGGCAGGCTGCTGGACGCGCGGAAACGCCTGGCCCTGCCGGTAGTGCGGCAGGCCGGCGTGATGGAGTTCTACCAGTACCGAGCCGACACGCTGCTGGTGCCGAACCGCTTCGGTATCGGCGAGCCGGCGCCGGGCTCGGCGTACGTTCACCCACTGGGCGTCGACGTGCTGCTGGTGCCGCTGGTCGCGTTCGACGACTTCGGCGTCCGCCTGGGCATGGGCGCCGGCTACTACGATCGTTTCCTGGGTCGGATCGCGCCCCCGCGGCCGCGCCTGATCGGGCTGGCGCACAGCGTGCAGCACAGTCGCGACCCGCTGCCGTTCGCCGAGTGGGACGTGCCCCTCGACGGCGTGATCACGGAACACGGCTGGCGGGCTTTCGACCAGGGAGCCTGAGAGGGAAGACGACGCGATGGCGGTAAGAGAGATCATTCGCATGGGTCATCCGACCCTGCGCCGCGCGGCCCGACCGCTGACCCGGGAGGAAATCGGCAGCCCGGAGACCCGGCGGCTGGTGGAGGACATGGTGGATACCCTGCACCACGCCGGCGGCATCGGGCTCGCCGCCCCGCAGATAGATGTGCCCCTGCGCGTCGCCATCATCGAGATCGAGGCCGGCAGCAGCCGCTACGGCGAGATTCCCGCCATGCCGCTCACGGTGTTCGTCAACCCGGAGATCGAGATCATCAACCCGACCACCGCCGGCTTCTGGGAAGGCTGTCTGTCGGTTCCCGGGCTTCGCGGCTTCGTCGAACGGCCCCAGCATGTGCAGGTGCGCGCGCGGGACCTGGCCAACCGACCCCTGGAGCTCGAGCTGCAGGGGTTCCTCGCCACCGTGTTCCAGCACGAGTTCGACCACCTCGACGGGCGCCTGTACATCGACCGGATGACGGATCCGACCCGGCTGATGTTCGAAGCCGAGTTCGAGCGTTTCGTGCTTGCCGGCGCGCCGGATGCCGCGGGGCCCTCCGACTAGCGCAGGAACAGCCGGTACGCAGGGTTGTCCGTCTCTTCCCAGTAGCGATAGCCGATGCGCTTGAGGTACGCGGTGAGCTTGCGGCGATCCTTGGCCGCGCCTTCGAAGCCCACCAGCACCCGGCCCCAGGCCGCGCCGTGGTTTCGGTAGTGGAACATGGTGATGTTCCACTCGGTGCCCAGGACGGAGAGAAACCTCAGCAGCGCGCCCGGGCGCTCGGGGAACTCGAACCGGTACAGCAGCTCGCTCTTATCACCCAGGGTGCGCCCGCCTACCATGTGGCGGACATGGAGCTTGGCGGCTTCGTTGCCGGTCATGTCCTGCACCGCGTAGCCGGCGCTTTCCAGCCCCGCTATCACCGCCTTGCGGTCCGCGGCTGCCGCCACCTGCAGGCCCACGAACACGTGGGCCTCATCGTCGCGGGCGTAGCGATAATTGAACTCGCTCACCGACCGCCTTCCCAGGGTCTCGCAGAAACGCCGGAAGCTGCCGCGCCGCTCCGGGATGGTGACGCCGAGGATCATCTCCCGCTGCTCGCCAACTTCGGCCCGCTCGGAGATGTGCCTGAGCCGGTCGAAGTTGACGTTGGCACCGCTGACCACCACCACCAGGCTGCCAGGGGCCTCGTCCTCCCGCGTCCCGGTCTCCACGTATTTCTTCAGCCCCGCCACCGCCAGCGCGCCCGCCGGCTCGGCGATGGAGCGCGTGTCATCGAACAGGTCCTTTACCGCGGCGCAGATCTCGTCCGTGGACACGGTGATCACCTCGTCCACGCACTTACGCGCGACCTTGAACGTCTCCCGCCCCACCTGGGCCACCGAAACACCGTCGGCAAACAGATCCAGCGTTTCGAAGGGAAGCTTGACCCGGCGACCCGCGCGCATGGCCGCCGCCAGGCAGGCCGAGCCTTCCGCCTCCACACCGATGACCCGCGTCTGCGGAGACAGGTACTTCACGTAGGCGGCGATGCCGGCGATGAGACCGCCGCCGCCCACGGGGACGAAGATCGCTCCGGGCGACCGGGCGTGCTGGTTCATGATCTCCATGCCCACCGTGCCCTGACCGGCGATGATGTCGACGTCGTCGAACGGATGCACGAAGGTGTATCCATGCTTGGCCATCAGCTCCTCCGCGTGGGCCTTCGCCTCGTCGAAGCCGTCGCCATGCAGCACCACCTTCGCGCCCAGGTCACGCACCGCGTCCACCTTGATGCTCGGGGTGTTGCGGCCCATCACGATCACCGCCTTGAGCCCCAAGCGGTTCGCCGACATGGCCACACCCTGAGCGTGGTTGCCGGCGGAGGCGGCAATGACGCCGCGTGCGCGCTGCTCGTCGGAGAGCTGGGCAATCTTGTTGTAAGCGCCGCGGATCTTGAAGGAGAACACCGGCTGCAGGTCTTCGCGTTTCAGCAGCACGTCCCGCCCGGTGCGCGCGGAGAGCCGACGCGCCGGCTGCAGCGGCGTCTCGACGGCCGCATCGTAGACGCGTGACGAGAGAATCTTCTTTACGTAGCGTTCCAGCATGTTAGCGTCGTCGCAGGAGCCATGACTCGGGCAAACGCGAGAGTATGAACCAAGACCAGCTGAAACGCAGTGTCGCCGAGGCCGCGCTCGCCTACCTGGCGCCGAGGCTCGACTCGACGAGCATCGTCGGCATCGGCACCGGCTCCACGGCCAACCTCTTCATCGACGCCCTCGCCGGCCTGAAGCACACCTTCAACGCCACCGTGGCCTCCAGCGAGGCCAGCGCCGCCCGGCTGCGTGGCCATGGGATCGCGGTGCTCGACCTGAACGCGGTGGACGGCGTCGCCGTGTATGTCGACGGCGCCGACGAGGTGAACGGCGCGCGCCAGCTCATCAAGGGCGGCGGCGGCGCGCTGACCCGGGAGAAGATCGTGGCCGCTTCGGCCGACGAGTTCGTGTGCATCGTCGATGCCAGCAAGCGGGTGGACGTGCTCGGCAGGTTCCCGCTGCCGGTGGAGGTGATCCCCATGGCCCGGGGCCTGGTCGCGCGGCGCATCCGCGAGCTCGGTGGCCACCCGGAGCTGCGCCACGACTTCGTGACCGACAACGGCAACCTGATCCTGGATGTGCACGGGCTGGAGATCGTCGACCCGCCCGCCATGGAGGCGATCCTCAACAACATCGTCGGCGTGGTCTGCAACGGGATTTTTGCGGCCCAGGCGGCGGACGTGGTGTTCATCTCCTCGGGATCCGGCGTCGACCGCTTCTGACGCTCCCCGCGGCTTCGGCGCATGGTTCGGGAAGGCCCGCAGAGGTTGATGCTGCTGCCGGGGTGGGGGAAAAGGCACTTTGCTGCACTCGCTCGGGTGCCTCCGGCACTTCCCTCACTTCGCGCCGTTGCCTCCTGCGGAGTCAACTCGCTCCGCTCGGCCTCGCTACACGCTCCGCAAAGTGTTTTCCCCCACCCCGGCAGCAGCTTCGACCCACCTTCCAAGCGCCGGCCGACCCGAGCGCCGGAACGGCGAGGACGTCGAGCGGGCGGCGGGAGGTGCGGGAAAAACCTTCGTGAAGCCGTGTAGCTCGGCCGAAGGCGGGGAAATGACCGCTTCGGGCATTTCCCCAACCGAGGAAACCGCGGAGCGGCCGAGCGAGGCTCACGAAGGTTCTTTCCGGCGCCTCACGCCGCCATCCGTGACCGCGTGCGCCGCTCCGGCCCGGGCGACACGACACGATCGGTGCCAGCAACGGACGCGAAGCGTCTTCCGGAGCCGCCGCCGGAACGGCGAGGGCGTCGAGCGGGCGGCGGGAGGTGCGGGAAAAACCTTCGTGAAGCCGTGTAGCTCGGCCGAAGGCGGGGAAATGACCGCTTCGGGCGTTTCGCCAACCGAGGGGACCGCGGAGCGGCCGAGCGAGGCTCACGAAGGTTCTTTCCGGCGCCTCAGGCCGCCACCCGTGACCGCGTGCGCCGCTCCGGCCCGGATGCCGCAGGCCGCTATGAAGCCGGGCCGAACAGCTTCCCGGGGTTCATGATCCCGTTCGGGTCGAGCACCGCCTTGATCGAGCGCATCACGGCGATCTCCTCCGCGCTGCGCGAGTAGGAGAGGAAATCGCGCTTCAGCAGCCCCACGCCGTGCTCGGCGGAAATGCTGCCCTGACGGGCCGCGACCTCCGCGAAGATGCGCGGGCTGATCTGGTGGCAGCGGGCGAAGAAGTCATCCCGGCTGAGGTCCGGCGGCTTGAGGATGTTCAGGTGCAGATTGCCGTCGCCGATGTGGCCGTACCAGCAGACCTCGAAGTCAGGGTAATACTCCTGAACCAGGCGGTCGACATCGTCCAGGAACGCGGGCATGCGGGAAATACGCACCGAGAGGTCGTTCTTGTAGGGCGTGCAGGGCGCAATGCTCTCGGAGATCCCCTCGCGCAGCTGCCACAGATTGTTCGCCTGGGTTGCCGACTGGCTGAGCACCCCGTCCGTGACCCAGCCCTCGGCGACGCACGCCTCGAAAGCACCGGCGGCGCGCTCCAGAGCGCTCTCGTCGAACTCGATCAGCGCGTAGAACGGTGACTCGCCCTCCAGAGGGCGGGACAGCTCGCGGTGCGCGGTCACCTTCTCGAGCGCGAGCTCGGAGAAGAACTCGAACGCCGACAGGGTGACCGCTCCCTGAAACTGCGCGAGCACTTGCAGCAGGTCGCGGAAGCGGGGCACGCCCAGCACCATCACCGACTGCGCCTCGGGGGCCGCCGTGAGCAGCACGTCGGCCTCGACCACGAATCCCAGCGTGCCCTCGGAACCGATGAACAGGTGGCGCAGGTCGTAGCCGGTGGCGTTTTTCACCAGGCCGCGATTCAACGTCAGCACCTCGCCGGCGCCGGTCACGACCTTGAGGCCCGCGATCCAGTCCCGGGTGAGGCCGTAGCGGATCACCCTGATGCCGCCGGCATTGGTCGCGATGTTGCCGCCGATCTGGCTGGAGCCGGCCGACGCGAAATCCACCGG